>NZ_CP113915.1:1288459-1610574 GCF_029395435.1 Bifidobacterium sp. ESL0790 | reverse complement strand
TGCTGCATCGATTTTTTCTGTGTATGCCTATGAAGAGCTGAAAGAACAGCTGGAACAAGTTGATGATTTTCGCTTCATTTTTACCGACGAAGCCTTTACTCCGGATATCGGTAGCCCAAAAGAAAAACGGGAGTTTTATATCCCGAAGTTGGAACGTGAGCAGGGGCTGTATGGTACCAAATTCGAGGTCAGGCTACGTAACGAGCTGACTCAGAAAGCCATCGCAGTTGAGTGTGCCGATTGGATTCGTCGAAAGGCGACGTTCAAGTCTCTTTCACAATCCAACGGAATGCCAACATTTCTGTCGATTTCCGATTGCGAAAATAATTGCATGTACAGCCCATTTGATGAGTTTTCTACTAGTCAGCTTGGCACGAGTAAGCCAAAATCCAAACTTGTAGCTATTAGTAGGCAGGAAGGCTTAGCGGCAAGGGGATTCCTTAATACCTTCGATCAAGCTTGGAATTCCGGAGAACTTAGCGATGTGACCGAGACTGTTATCAGCCGGATCACCCAGATGTATCAGGAGAATTCTCCCGAAACAATTTATTATTTGGCGTTATACCGAATTTTCCATGAGTTCCTTGAGGATGTTGATGAGGACACATTACCAAAGGAAGGAACAGGCTACCGCAAGAGTAGGATCTGGAACACCCTTTATGATTTCCAAAAAGACGCAGCGATAGCGATTATCAATAAACTGGAAACCTATAACGGTTGTATTCTTGCCGATAGCGTGGGCCTCGGCAAGACATATACGGCTTTGGCGGTCATTAAGTATTTCCAGTCAAGAAACTGCAGAATTCTCGTGTTGTGCCCTAAAAAGCTCGAAAGCAACTGGACATCGTATACTCAGAATCTGACCAGTAATCCATTGGTCTCGGACAAGTTACGTTACGACGTCCTTGCTCATTCGGATCTTTCGAGGGATGGAGGGACTAGCACAACGGGTATGCCTCTTGACCAAGTTAGTTGGGGTAATTACGACCTCGTCGTCATTGATGAGTCGCACAATTTCAGGAATGGAGCCGACAACGCTTCGAAGAATGATGATAAGCAGAACCGGTATCAAAAACTAAAAGAAAAGGTTATCAAGCAAGGCGTGAACACCAAAGTGCTCATGCTGTCCGCAACCCCAGTGAATAATCGTTTCCGTGATTTACAGAATCAGCTTGCTCTTGCTTATGAAGGATCAGATAAGGACTGGCAGGAAAGCATAGGGCTTCATAACGATTTGGACACTATTTTCCGACAGGCGCAGCAAAAATACAACGAGTGGAGCAAACTCGATGAGGCGGAACGTACTACCACGGCGCTCACGAACATGCTCGATTTTGATTTCTTCAAAATTCTCGATCAAGTCACCGTTGCGAGAAGCCGTAAACACATCCAAAGTTATTATGATATGAACGCCATAGGGCCGTTCCCCAAACGACGCAAACCATTGTCGTATTCACCGGCGTTATCTGTAGATGATGATTCGCTTAATTACGACATGATTTATGAACGTCTGGAACAGCTCAATCTCATGCTGTATTCTCCTTCATCGTTCTTACTATCCAGCAAAGTTTCCAAATACTTCGATGAGGATGGTCAGGGATTGACCACAGCTGGCCGAGAAGAAGGTATCAAACAGCTGATGGCCACCAATCTACTGAAACGTTTTGAAAGTTCGGTAGACAGTTTCCGAAAGACCCTGCAGCGCATTAGCGGCTTCATGGAACAGACTTGCGTTCAGATTGACGCGTACGAGCAGAAACGTAATTCTCATGCTGAAGATGGTAAGGATGCTCAGTTTGGCCTGTCTGATGTTGAAGAAGGATTCGACCTTGACCAGGATGATGACGATGAAATGGACTTCACCACTCAGGGTAAAAACCGATTTAGCCTCTCAGATATGGACTGGAAGACCTGGAGGGGCTATATCCGCCACGACATTGATACGATTCATGATCTTTTGGAGCTTATTCAAGGAATCGATGCTGAGCATGACGCCAAGCTTCAGCAATTGCTTTCATTGATTCAAAACAAAGCTGAGAACCCATTCAATACCGGAAATAAAAAGGTTCTGATTTTCACGGCTTTTGCAGATACTGCTGACTATTTGTATCAGAACGTTAGTGGATACGCCCAAAGTCTTGGTCTTGAAACGGCAGAAGTGACTGGTGCTCAAGTAGGGCGATCAACCATGGCTCAAGTCGGCGGTGACATGACATCGATTCTTGCGTCATTCTCGCCTGTTTCAAAGAACAGAGATCAAACAGCACCTAAGACCGGTAATGCCTCTATTGACATCTTAATTGCTACCGATTGCATCAGTGAAGGTCAGAACCTTCAAGATTGCGATGAGGTGATTAACTATGACATCCATTGGAATCCGGTTCGAATCGTGCAGAGGTTTGGTAGGGTAGACCGTATCGGGTCACCAAACAAAGAAATACAGCTGGTGAATTTCTGGCCAGCGACTGATCTTGACAAATATCTTAATCTCAAAGACCGAGTTAAGAACCGAATGAAGGCTGCCGTCATGTCAGCCACAGGCGATGATGACCCGATTAATGAGGAGGAACAAGGCGGACTCGCTTATCGTTCTCGGCAGCTTAAGGAAATGCGTACTTCGATACCTGACCTTGAAGATATTCAAGGAGGAGTGAGTATTACTGATTTGGGATTAAATGAATTCCGTATGGATCTCATCGATTATCATAAAAATAATCCCAATATTGAGTATCTACCTTCTGGTATTGACGCTGTCGTCGAAGGTGAAGATCCTGGTGTCATCTTCGTCCTTAGAAATATCAATGGAGGAGTCAACATTAACGGCAGTAATAGGCTTCATCCGTTCTACTTGGTATACGCCAGGTCGGATGGGTCCATTCTGCATGGGCATCTTGATCCTAAGGCGACGCTTGATATGATGCGGATTCTTTGCAAAGGGAAAGATAGGCCAGACGAGACGCTCTACAGGCCTTTTAATCGGGAGACTAAAAATGGCAAAGACATGCATAGTGTCTCACTGTTGCTTCAGACTTCGGTCGAATCGATTGTCTTTGGGAATGATGTCAATGCCATGGAGAGTTTCTTTGGCGATAAGGGAACCAGCTTTCTTGACAAAGATGTGCAGGGACTCGATGATTTCGAGCTGATTTGCTTCCTTGTGGTCCGAGCGAAGAGGAGGTAAATATGACAGTTGTGTCATGTGGGCCCATAAACGCCATCAGTCTGGGGCTGCCAAGCGTAACAGCGGTGGATCAGCGTAGGGGCAGGCTGCCCAAGGAAACTTTCTACCGACACAATAAGATAAGCGCCTCATTGAAACGCAGTTTCATCGAGGACGTGGATTCGATTACGGTCATCGCTTCAATCAGGGAGAAAGAAACACGCATTCCTGCCGGCAAGGATGTCAGCGAAATTCTGGTGCTTGCCCTTATGGTGAAACGGCATGTGTTGCCAACTGACGTCATTGAACACATCTCTCGAAACAACGCCAATAAAATAGCCTTCATTTGTAACGATGGTTTGCAGACTATCGCATGCGCATGGCGTCCGGCTCACCAGAGTGTGGGTTTGGAGTCGTCCGTTATTCTTCATGGGGAGTGGCTGGAAACGAGTGAGCTAAGTTTCAAATTATCGGGAGAGGATTTAGACGTGGCATGGGACTCGATATGTTCGCAAATAGAATTTGGCTCGCTGGAAGGTGCTGATTTCGACTGTCGTCTTGCTTTGAAGATTCGGCGTGAGCAGTTGGAGGATGAGCTTGACACTTTACGGGAACGACACATGCGCACTGTGCAGGTGGCGACACGGAACAGGCTGTTCAGTAGAATACAAGATATAAAACGAGAGCTTTCGGAAATCGATGGCATGTAGGAGCAGCAGGATGGAAGTAAATAAGCCAATGATGGACGAGATCAAGACAGCTACAACTGACATTACCGACGAGAATATCCAAAGGATTATCGAGTTGTTTCCGAACACGGCCACTGAGGTTCGTGACGAAGAAACCGGTGAAGTAAAAAAGAGTATTGATTTTGATGTATTACGCGAAGAGCTAGGTGATGTCGCCGAAGGCACACGCGAACGCTACCAGTTCACCTGGCCGGGCAAACGCACCGCGAAAGTCGAGGCTAGAACACCCATCTCCAAAACCCTGAGACCAATCAAGGAATGTAGTAAAAACTGGGACACAACCAAAAATCTTTACATCGAAGGTGACAATCTGGACGCGTTGAAGATTCTCCGCGACACCTATGCCGGCAAGGTGAAGATGATTTATATCGATCCGCCCTACAACACGGGTAATGATCGTATCTATAAAGATAATTTCGCCAAAACGGCTATTGAGAATCGTGCTGACGATGGTACATATGATGAAAGTGGTGGCCGGTTAGTTTCGAATTTAGAAAGTAATGGTCGTTTCCATTCTGATTGGTGCTCGATGATTTATCCGCGCCTGCTGTTAGCGCGAGATATGTTAACTTCAGATGGAACGATTTTTATCAGTATAGATGATAACGAGGTAAATAACTGCGAGCGGATATGCGATGAGATATTCGGAAGAGATAATTTTGTCGCCTGTTTTATTTGGAGAAAAGTTGATAGCCCTAACGACAATCATGCTGTAATTACTCCAGACCATGAATATATTCTTTTGTACTGCAAAAATAGTTCAACAGCTAAGCTGAGGCAGCGTTATGCGCCAGATCTTGTTAAGGCGTATAAGGGTCCTGATAAGCAAGGAAGATATTGGCGCGATAGGTTACTGCGAAAAAATGGTAAGAATAGTCTTCGAAGTGATAGACCAAGCATGTTTTATCCACTTATTTCGCCGGATCAAACCGAAATTTGGCCGATTCGTGAAGATGGTCGAGAAGGGTGTTGGTCTGCTGGTCTCGACAAGGTTAATGAACTTGATAATCATGGGGATTTAATTTGGAAACAGAGAAGTGGGACATGGATTCCATATACCCGTGAGTATGCTGCAGAAAATCCGACAAAACCCTGGATGACTATTTGGAATGATTTACCTGCGATGAGACAAACTAAGTCAGGTATGAAGGAACTATTTAAGTTATCAAATGTGTTTGATACCCCAAAGCCTCCTGCTTTGATAGAGCGTTGTATGGAACTTGCTGGAGTGGATAGGCAAGATATTGTGCTTGACTTTTTCTCGGGTAGTGCAGCAAGTGCACACGCTACAATTGAATTGAATGCTCATGATGGGAATAATCGTAAGTTTATTATGATTCAGCTTCCTGAATCATGCAATAATGACTCCGAGGCCGCCCAAGCCGGGTATAGTACGATTTGCGAAATCGGCGAAGAAAGAATTCGTCGCGCTGGAAATCAAATAGTGCAGCAGATTGAAGAATCGAATACGCAGCTTGAACTTGATGCTAGTCCTAAGAGAGTTCCAGATATTGGGTTTCGTGTGTTTCGTATAGAAGATTCCAATTATAAGGATGTTCGTGTGTTGCCCGGGCAGGTGGAGCAGGGTGCTCTTACTGATTTTGTCGATAACGTGGAGTCTGATCGGTCTCCGATGGATTTGCTGTTCGAAGTGTTGCCGACTTTCCAGATTCAGTATGATGCCGACATCAAGACAATGGACGAAGAGGAATTTGATAGTTTCACGGTCTTTAACGTGAATGACGGCCAGCTTATTGCTTGTTTCGATGCCGATCTTCCAGAGAAGGTGGTACGTGCTATCGCGGAACTCCATCCTTCATATGCAGTTATGTCTGAAAAAGCGTTCCCGAACAGTGCCGCGAAGACTAATTTCGCCGAGATTTTTAAGCAGTGCGGTGTCAATGGTAAGCCAGTGACTATTACCAAGGTGTTGTGACCAAAAGTTATGAAATTCAAATTTTCACAGTACGAGTATCAGTCTGATGCTGCCAAAGCCGTGGTTGATGTGTTCAAAGGTCAGCCTCTGCAGGGGCGACTGAGCTATGTCCGTGACCTGGGTGTCAGCAAGACCGATATTAGGCAGAATATGCTTCATGGGAACGTAGGTCTTTTCGCGGGTTCCGATATGGACGATTCGGCTGGCTACCGTAACGCGGATATCGCGCTTGACAAGCACGGTCTTCAGGACAATCTAAAGAAGGTACAGGGGCGCCAGGGGCTTCCTACGTCCAACGAGCTGTATGAAGGCAATGGAGCGGTCGAACTTGATGTTGAGATGGAGACAGGCACCGGCAAAACCTTCGTCTACACTAAGACGATCCTTGAGCTCAACCGCCAGTACGGGTGGACGAAATTCATCATTGTCGTTCCGTCGATAGCCATACGTGAGGGCGTGGCTCAGTCGTTGGAATCTACTAGGCAGTATTTCTATACCGCTGGTGTGGATGGGACTGAGGGGTATCGTAAACGACTCAATTGGTTCATTTATGATTCTGGCAACCTTACTGAATTGGATAGGTTCGCGGGCAGTTCCGACATCCAGGTCATGATTATCAACATGCAGGCGTTCAACACCTCAATGAAAGAGAAGGGGAAAAGTAAGGCTTCTCGCATCATGTTTACCGAACGTGACGAGTTCGGCTCCCGTAGGCCTATCGATGTCATCAGCGCTGTGCGTCCAATCGTGATTCTCGACGAGCCACAAAAGATGGGTGGCAAAGCGACCCAGAAGGGCATCGGCCTGTTCAAGCCGCTGTTCGTGCTGAACTATTCGGCCACGCACAAGCAACACCATGATCTGGTGTACAAGCTCGACGCGCTGGATGCATATAACCAGCGTCTGGTAAAACGTATCGAGGTCAAGGGTTTCGAACTGAGGAACATGAGCGGCACCGATGAGTATGTGTATCTGCAGGACATTCGTGTAAGTCGGAACAAGGCCCCGCAGGCAGTGTTGGAATACAAAAAAATCAATGCAAGCGGACGCATTGTCACTGCGATGGGAACCTTCAACGAAGGCGATAACCTATATACCGCTTCCCGTGAGATAGAGGCCTATCGCGATGATTGGCAGATTGCGCCCGATGGTATCGTCCCGGATCAAGATGGCAGGCTCGGATACGTTCGTTTCCTCAACGGCGTCGAAGTGCATCGCGGTGAAGTCATCAATGATTCCAGCGAGCGTGATCTTCGGCGTGTGCAAATTCGGGAGACGATTTGGAGCCACTTGGAGAAGGAAGAGTCTCTCTGGGAACGGGGCATCAAATGTCTGAGCCTGTTTTTTATCGATGAGGTATCCAAATACCGCCAGTACGATGAGGACAACAAGCCTGTGAAAGGCGAGTACGCGCGCATCTTCGAGGAGGAATACGACAAATGTGTCCATCTTTTCCTCCAGGGGCGGCTTGACGACGGACACGGCTATCTCGATTATCTGCGCAGGGCCGATGCAGGTGATGTTCACAAGGGATATTTCAGTATCGATAAGAATGGCCATAGCGTCGATACCAAAACCAAGGGTAAGGAACAGGTCGGCGACGACGAGAGCGATTACGATTTGATTCTCCGCGACAAGGAACGGCTGCTGAGTTTCGACGAGCCGACGAGGTTCATCTTTAGCCATTCTGCACTGCGTGAAGGATGGGACAATCCGAACATTTTCCAGATTTGTACCCTGAAGCACTCGAATTCCGAAATTAGCAAACGCCAGGAGGTCGGTCGCGGCCTGCGCCTGTGTGTTGACAAGAATGGTGTCAGGCAGGATATCAATGTGCTTGGTGACCAGGTCCAAGACATCAACAAGCTTACTGTCATTGCTTCAGAAAGTTATGCTGAATTCACCGATGCACTTCAGAAGGACATGAGCGCTGAACTTGATCAGCAGCCTGTGTCCATTGACGATGCATTCTTTGCTAAACTTAAGCCTTTCCCGGTGCAGTTACTTTCTGAAGCCGATGATATTAGTAACGATGAGCCGAAAAGATATATTACGTTTAGCAAAGAAGAGTCTAAGAGACTTCACCGTTTGCTCATACACCATTACCTTGTCGATGATGATAATGATCAGTTAACGGATAAATATAAAGAAGTTGGACTGCAACTAAGCAATGAAGAGCTAATAAAGCTGCATATGTCTACGGAAAAGATTAGTGCTGTCACCTATGTTCTAAATACAGTTTTGGAACAAGCGACTGCTAAGAACATGATAGCTAACGGCATGGCTGCCAAGATTATCTCGAATCCACTGAACGACAACTGGGACAAGCGGGAATTCCAGGAACTCTGGAAACGTATCAACCACAAGTATGCGTACACTGTCAACTTCGACGACAAAGAGCTTGTCGATAACGCTATTGAAGCCATCAACGGTACGAATAGTGAGCGAGGTCTTACAGTCAGTAGGCTCTCCTACACAAAGACACAAGGCATCCAGGAAACTTACGCTTCCAGAGACGATCTTGAACATGGCACTCATTTCACAGGCAAGCGAAGCGAAACCTACAATCTAGACTCGGACGCCAACAATGATGTCTCCTATGACCTGCTGGGCGAGATTGCCCAGGCGGCCACGATCACCCGCAAGTGCGCTGCTGAGATTCTCTTCGGCATCAGGGCTGACAAGTTCAGCCAGTTCAAGGTCAACCCCGAAGAATTCATCGCCAAGGTCGCGCGGCTGATTGTTCAGGCTAAGGCCGACATAGTCATTGACCGTATCACGTACAACCGCATCGAAGGGGAGTATGATTCAAGTGTCTTTACCGAACATGTCCCCCAAGACCAGTCTAAGGCATATCAAGCGGATAAGAACATTCAGGACTACGTTTTCCCTGACGGCACTTCAGCTAACAGTGTGGAGGCAAGGTTCGCGCGATCTCTCGATGAGGCCGGCGAGGTTGCGGTCTATGCCAAACTGCCCCGAGGTTTCCAGATTCCGACACCAATGGGAGGCTATGCCCCTGATTGGGCAATCGCATTCAATGAGAATGGAGAAATCAAGCACCTTTACTTCGTTGCTGAAACTAAAGGAACGATGGAAGCTCCAGAATTACGTAGCATCGAGAAAAGTAAAGTCGACTGTGCATACAGGTTGTTCAACAAGTTCCATCTCGCCGATGATGTCCGCTATGAGCAGGTAAACAATTATGAGAATCTGCTTGATTTGGTAAAAGGCCTGGAGAAGAATAACTAATATAATTTTAGGTGCTTGAGATACTGCAGAAAGCTTAATTGAATATTATGGATATAAATGAAGTTCAAAGCGCAGATGGATGTTTACGCGAAGGTAGCGATTCTGTCAGTCCAATAGCACTTAGCAAAGCTGATCATCTTCAGGCCCGTGCTTTTTACTTTTCTACGGCTGCTTATTATACGTTTATCTTGCCTTCATATTTTGACTTTCAACCATTGTTGTCAAACTTATCTGAAAAGTATCCTGAATTTTATCGTCTTCAAAATAATGAAAGGACTGAGGTTCGGTCCAACGTTGCAAACTATCGCTTGTTGTGGAACAAGGATGGAGCTTATGCATGGCGCCCTATGGAATTGGCGCATCCGGCTCTTTATGCTAATTTAGTAGCGTTAATGACGACGGAAGAGAATTGGAAAAAGATTCAGCAACGGTTTCGTTATTTTAGCGATGAGTGTGAAGGCAAAGTTAAAGTTGCTAGTTTGCCTACTATTTCACTTGATCAAGATTCTATTGCAGAGTCGAATATTATGACATGGTGGACAACAATTGAACAAGAATCCATTCGCTTGTCATTGAAATATAAATACGTAACGATAAGTGATATAACAAATTGTTATGGTTCTATGTATACGCATACAATTGCTTGGGCTTTACACGGGAAAGAGGAAGCCAAACGTCATAGAGGTAAATTTGATTTATTGGGGAATACAATCGATTGCTTCATGCAAGATATGAATGCAGGTCAGACCAATGGCATCCCACAAGGTAATGAAATCTCCAATCTCATTTCTGAATTAGTGCTAGGTTTTGCCGATACAGAGCTGGTGCACAAGATTCAGGAAAAGCATGGTGGTTGGGAAACAGGACGATATAAGATTTTACGTTATCGAGATGATTATAGGATTTTCACTAATACTGCTGAAGACAGTAATGAGATTATGCTATTACTTACGGGTGTATTAGCTGATTTGAATCTGAAAATAAATAGTTCAAAGACGAAAGTTTCTGATGACATTATCTCTGTCTGCATTAAAAAGGATAAAATTGACAGACTTATAACTCATCATTTCGATAGAAATTTACAGAAAAATTTATTATTAATCCGAGAATCAGGTAAACGTTATAGGAATAGCGGAAGCTTAAATAAGAATCTAGCGGAATTTAGAAAGAGGCTTGACTGGGTTAAAACAATGCCCAAAGATAATGATGTTTTGTTACCAATAGTGGTAGATATTATGCATGCGAATTCTAGAACATATCCTACTTGTGCTTCCATTATTGGTAAACTTTTGGATTATGAGCGCAATGACGATGGAAAAGTTGGACTCATTGATGCAATTCTGACAAGATTTAATGATATTCCCAATATTGGTTATCTTGAAATATGGTTACAACGAATATCAATAAGCGTCAATCAGAGGTTGGAACATCATTACGACGACTCTTTATGCAGGATACAAACCAATCAAGATCGTTCCATATGGAATAGTGATTGGATTCATGAGAACTTGGATATTCGTGATGTTGTTGAATCGACATGTGTTGTAAATCAAGAAGAGTGGGGCCGTCTAAGTGATGTAATCCCGGTAGCTGAAACAGAGTTGTTCGTAAATGACAGTTATCCAGGCTAATCGTTAGTTTGATTTGGACTATAAAGAAAAGATATAAGTTGGATTCTACTTAAGATGAATAAATTTCAATAATAATCTATTCTATCTGTAGTGCATCAGAGATGTTTTATAAATGTACAGTAGCAATTGTTTCGAGGAGGAAGCGCCCTATGGAAAAAATGATGCAGCGCACAGTTGCGTTTTACCGACTTCAGTTGAGGTCTCGTGAAGATGTTGCGTATAAGAATATTGAAGGCGTCAATTGGGAGAAGCATCTCTCTGAATTTTCAAAATTAAAGTGGGAACAGAAAGCTATAGGAAGTGTACGATATGATGCTTTATTTGTTAAAAAATATCCAGTATTGAGCGTTAGTGAGCAGTTCGATCCCGCTTTTATGCAATTTGTAGATGGAGAGCATCAACGAGTAATGGATTATATGGATAATTATTTAGCTGATGGGAATGGAAGACTAGCTAAATCTTCAGCGTTTGCATTTTTCCCTGACCATGGGTTGGTTGGGCGTGTAAGCGGGTCGTCTGGTAAGAGTACAGAACCATTGAAAAAAGCTTTAAATAATTACTGGCCAGCAGATACTGGATGGGAATGGGACGTTATGCCAGTTATCACAACTGATAGTCTTGAACGCTTTGAAAATGAGCTAAAGGGCTTAACGTCGTTTACAGCATGTTTTACTACTGAACGTAATCTTAGTTCACGTCCTGAAGATGGGGGCGATACCGGCGTTTTTTATAGTAAAATGTCTGATCGGATTGGTGCTGATCTAGATATTGAGCTTAAAGTTTCGCTATCGCGAGGCGGGCCGTTTTCCGTATCTAGTCGAAAGTTTAAAAAAACTGTAAGTGACTTGGTTCATTTTGTTGCTGGTCAAGATAAGCAAATGCATGTCGTTGGTACTGACTTTGCGGATAAAATGCTTGAGCTCAACCTTGTCAAGCATCCCGTAGTAGAGCAGGCGAATATTGTTATCGAAGAGAATGAGCCTCGGCAATTCACTCTTCTGATAAATCATCTTATCGAGATTTGTGCTCAAAAACAGGATTATTTATATGAAATCGTCCAAGAATAATAATCATTTTATGAGCATTGTATTGGGGTTGGAAGACTTCTTAGTTGCTCATCCCAGTATTGATGTTGTAATTTCTGTGCTTATTCTTATCACGTGGATTATTTGCGGAAAGCCAATTCCTGATATTAGTAAGACAGGTTCTAATTTATTTGTCGCGCTGTCAACACTTTCAGGTCTTGTGATGGCTGCAGCTACTTTTATTTGTACAATGACTTATCAATCTGAGTCAAGACACATGCGAATAGTACGTAAACGCTACTCAGGAGAATTATCTAGGAACTGGATAAGTGTAATAATTTGGACTTTCATTGCTGCGGTTCTGCCGCTTATTTCTGTAGTCATCTGGGAGACTCATTTAGTAATTGCAGTCGCATTTTCGTTGTTCGCTTTGGCGATGTTGGTTATAAAGTTCGTAAGATGCCTACATTGGTTGAAGTACACGTTGTTTATGCAAAAAGTGTCTACAATTATTCAAGAACCATTTACTGAAGATGATATGCGACCATTAGTCAAAAATGAGAATAGATAAATGTAAACACTCGATTTGATAACGTCCGGTAAGTTGCGCACTTTCGGTTTTCAGCCTTGATTGCCTGTGTGCGGTGTTCCAACCGTGTCTTTCATTATCGGTTCGAGCAGTGACATGTCCAGGTAGCGGCGGTCCTGCCAGTCCTGGGTGACGTAGCGGATCCTCGCGGTGACGAGCATGAGGGCGCTGCGGCCGTCGGGGAACTGGCCGACCACCCTTGTCCTGCGCCGTATCTCGCGGTTGAGGCGTTCGATCATGTTGTTGGTGCGGATCAGCCTCCAGTGCTCCGGCGGGAACTCGGGCAGCTGGTAGACGGTCGTTTCGCCGATGCCCCCGCGAAGGCACTTGGCGGCCTCCTTCAGTCTTTCCGAATCGAGTTCGGCGGCCACCGATTCGGCCTTGGCCAGGGTCTTGTCGCGGTCCTCCATCGCGAACACGGCCTTGAGCTTGGCGGCGACGGGCTTGCGTTTCCTCCTCGGCACCTTGGCGAGCACGTTGCGCTGGAAGTGGACCATGCACCGCTGGTAGCGGGCATCGGGCAGCAGTTCTCCGACGGCGCGCACCAGCCCCGGGTTACGGTCGCCTATGGCAAGCCTGACGCCGGAAAGCCCGCGGCCGATCATCGAGCGGATGAACGACTCCCAGCTGGCCGAGTCCTCCTTCATGCCCTCGGCCACGCCGATGACCTCGCGCCGCCCGTCGTCGCCGACGCCGATGGCGACCAGAACGCTGACGTTCTCGACGCTCCCGCCCCAGCTCCGTTTCAGCCAGATGCCATCCATGAACACGTAGGGGAACGCGCGCTCGAGCGGCCGGCAGCGCCATGCGTCGATGTCCTTGCAGACTTTCTTGAGGTCGTCGCTCAGGCTCTGGGGCGGCATCCGCTCGCCCCAGAGCACCTGGCTGATGTCGTCGACCTGCCGGGTGCTGACGCCCCTGAAGTACATCTCCATGAGCGCCTCCTCGACGCTCGACTCGCGCGTGCGGTAGCGCTGGATGACCGCCGACTCGAACAGAGCGCCCTTGAGCTTGGGAACCCTGACGGCCATGCTGCCGGCCTTCACGGTCAGCCTCCGATCATAATGCCCTGCGCGATAGGCCTTCCGGCCTTCCCTGCGCTCGTATCGGGCGGCACCGGCCACCTGGTCGGCCTCGGCGTCGAGCATCGCGTTCAAAATCTCCTCGACCTTCGAGGAGACCAATCTGTCGAGCTCGGTCCCGGTACTTGGACTCGTCGACCTGTATGATTCTGCTGGCGGGCATGGTTCCCACCTGCTTTCCAATCAGCGATTATTTGATCTGGCGATTGAAAATCGTACACAGGCAAGGGGCCACGCCCCCTATCAAATCCCAAAACCCAATTTGCGCAAACTAACGGACACTACCTGTTGTGGATAGTGTAAAACCTATATAAAAGTACTGCCGTGAGTATAACGATCGAGGCGTGTAACCATCCACCGGCCAGAAGCCGAAAGCGCGGCGTCGTGGTGCTCGTGGGCATGGGCCGGCTCGAAAGCACCATCAACACCAAGGCGCTTATCATGAGCCAGGTCGACCTGCGCGGTTCGAACGGCGGCACCAAGGAAGACATCGCCGGTGTCTACGAGCTCATGACATCCGGCAAACTCGATCCGGTCACCACCAAGATCCCGTTCAGCGAGATTCCTGAAGGCCTCAAAAAGCTGCAGGCCGGCGACGTCCGCGGTCGTCTCGTTGCCGTGTACGAGTGAGGAGACAGCATCCGTTAAGGTGCAACTAGTCTTTGTTCCGTTGAAGTTGAAAAGTCGGTCAGAATTTAATATTTCGAGTGCATAAGTCCGGATGCGTAGCTGCTATCGGGTTCGACGAACTTCAAGAGAGAATTGGAATAGTCTTGGTTCTCTTTAATGCCATCCACAAGATAAGCAAGTGTTATCAACGATATCCAAACGGATTCTGAATCATAATTAAATTGGCTATATTGCTGTTTTAATGACTTCAGCAAAGGCGGTTCTATCGTCATTTTGCGGTTCCATAAGCGGCAATGATGGGAGCAAAGATTTCGGAGATAAACCATACCGTGAATGATTCCAGCCGCTCGACTTCGGTTCTTACCCAACCGCATCGAGCTACACACTGCGTCAATGGCATGCGTGTTGTTATGCAAAGAGAAGATTTTCGAGACGGTATCGAAGGGGAGTATTTCTACCAAAGCCCAGATCGGAACAACTTCATTGCCCTGCAAGAAATGGTGGATGGAAGATTCGCTGGATTTTCCAACCCATTTATTGATATTTTCGATGAGAGATAGCCGTATTTCTTTGCCGTTTCGGTACGTCTTGTTTCGGTAGACTCGTCGGTCTAAATAGCTGTATGCGTCTCCATGAATCGCGAGTGAATAGGCTAAATGAGCGCGTAGCGTCTGCTCGACGACTGAAGTTCCTTGGAGTATACGTGCACGAAGTTGTTCGTCCTTGAGATATGGAACCATAAAATCTTTGACTGTCGTTCCAGGGCGAAATATATCGTTGCCTTGTTCAGGATTAATTTGGAAACAGCGAAAGTATCCTGAAAGACGGTAATAATTGCAATCCAAGAGAATTCTTCGCAGAGTTTCGGTATCGCGAACTTCCAGTTGCCGTTCGTTGACTAGCAAATCGACCATTTGATCTACTGTTTTTGCCTCTTTCATTCCCTGCCTCTGCGTAGGTGTGAAAGGACCCTCGATTTGAGCACTGTAAGTAGGCTTGAGGGTCACTGTTACTATTTAATATCTCATACGGCATGGATTTCGTCTGTTTTGAGATATTTTATGTCTCAGATGATACGCGACATGTCTCGCATGCTTCATTTATTGCTCTATATGCTACAAACGAAGGCACGGCTGTCGAAATCGGCTTGCGTTCGTACAATGGCATTATGACCAAATTCCTCGTATTTACGGCGAATCCGGAACCGGAGTCGCTGACGCAATATATCGGCAAGGCGTTCCTCGAGGGCGCGAAAAGCAAGGGCGCGGACGTCGAGTTCGTCGACCTGCACGCCATCGGTTTCGACCCGACCTATCGCATGGCCGACCGCAGGCAGTACCTCAACGAAGGTCCGATGCCCGACGACGCCGCGGCCCTGCAGCAGAAGATTCTCGACGCCGACGTCATCGCCATGGTCTGCCCGATTTACTGGTGCTCCATGCCCGCGATGATGAAGGGCTTCACCGAGCGCGTGCTCTGCCGCCACTTCGGCTACAACCCGGACCACAGCAAGTCCGTGATCGCCGACAAGAAGTTCCGCTTCATCATGCTCACCGGCAGCTCCGAGCAGTGGTACCACGAGTCCGGCATCCACGACGCCATCTACAACCAGGTCATCTACTACATGTTCCACCATTACTGCGGCGTGAAGGATGCCGAGTTGGTCTACGTCGACAACCTTGAGATGGGTGACGATTCGGTTGAGGCACGTGAGGCCGCGTCCAAGCACATCGAGCGCATCAAGGAGCTTGGCGCCTCGATGGTGTGAACGCGGAATCGGTGAACGCTGCCAGCAGAGGTCAACGCAAGCGCGAAAGCGGAGACTGGTGCGGGATGCGAGCGGCAGCCAATCCTCAGATGTAGTTGCATGAGCGGGTCATATTCGTAAGATCGACCCGCTTTTCATTTTCGCAGCACGGAATTCATTTGACCGATTTATCATGATTCCGTGCTGCCGCAAAATAATAGCTGCTTTTCGGATTGTTGGAATTCCAACGATTAGCCAATCGTCAAAATGATGCCAGAGTCGATTCCGCAGCATTGAAGCCACAATGAACCCGAATTGATCGTTCAATGCTACGAGCGCACAGCACCGAAGTCGCAATGGGTCTATTCCGATTTTTCAGTGTTATGTCAACCTTCCAATGCTATATATGCAGCACTGAAGCATAAGACACCGCAAAATATCATTGAATGCTTTCGAAAGTTCCGTTTCCGGCAATGGTAATCGCCGGCCGCGTGAATTTCAGCGTTCCGTAGCCGTTCTGTAGCTCTTCCGTAGCAGCTTCGTATCCGTTCCGCCGCCGTTTGTGCCGCGGAACAAGGCGATGAACGCCCTACTTCCGCTCGTCGGTGATTCGCCACTCGCGCACGATATTGCCGTCGGCGCCCAGCGAATAGATGACGTTGTGAATCCGTTGCTCCACCCTCGCGTCGGTCGCCTGGTCCCAACAGACGCCGTCGGGGTGGTCGCTCGCGATCGGACACCATCGGTACTGCCCCTGCCGCATGTTGGCGGTGGGCACCCAGTCGATCCGGTTGACCCGCCACGTACCCGGCTTGCCGCGCTTGCCCGCGAACTGGATGCGCGCGCTCACGCCCTGGTTATTGACCTCGTTGCCGGGAATGTACGAAGTCACCGTCACCGCGTTGCCGAGCCCATAGACGATCCACGTATTGTGATAGTGCTCGATGGGTTGTGCGCAGTGGCATCCGGCCCCGTAGATCACGTCGAACGCCCCGGTGTCGGCGAGCTCGTGCGCCTCCGAGACCTGCCACGAATCGGCGTAATCCAGGTATTCCTGCACCGAGTGCATCGCGATCGCCACCACGTCCGCGCCCTGCTTGCGTGCCGCGTTCGCCTTCGTGACGGCCTTCTGAATGTCGGCCTCGTGGTTGGGGTCGCCGGCCTCGCGCAGCCGGTCGACCTGCCAATCCTGGTCGGCGGTCATGCCGTTCAGGGAGACGGTGCCGGTCAGGAGCCCGAGCTTGCCGCCGCCGGTGGGGGAGGTGATGACCAGTGGCTTCATCGAATCGGCCTGCGTCTTGTACGAGCCGGTCTGCGCGATGCCGTCGGCCGCGAGCGTGTCCCACAGCCTCGCGATGCCTTCGCTGCCTTGGTCCCAGGAGTGGTTCGTGCCGTGCGTGCAGGCGGTGTAGCCCACGTGCGCCGCCGCGTCCGCCACCTCAGGAGGAATGTTGAAGATCGGATACGCCGTGTATGGCCCGCCGCGTTGCGCGATGGGCGTCTCGAACTCGCAGATCGCGATGTCGGAGGACTGGATATACGGCTTCATCGGCGCGAAGAGCGGATCGAAGTTGAAGGCCGTGCCGTCCGTGGCGCTCGGATTGTTCTGGAAGTTCTTCCACAGCCCCTCGTGGAAGAGCAGGTCGCCGTTGACGAAGATGGAGATGCAGTCGTTGTCGGGGCAGTCCGGCGAGTTGCCGTGGTGCGTGGTCACCGGTTTCGGCGTGGCCTTTTTGCTGAGCGCGACGGTGTTGCCATTGGCCCCGTTTTCGCCGGACGCGGTCGATGAATGATAGTGCTCGAAGCCGATGAACAGCGCGACGCAAGCTACGACGATGATGGCCAGGATGACGAGGATCGGCGTCACCGTGCGGGTTGATGCGCCGGTTCCGCTCCGCCTCGCATGCGCCGAATGATAGGCCGTATGCCTCGCGTCGTGTCGTGCCTTGTGTCCCATCGCACCGCTCTTTCTCTCACGTCATTGTTGATTCCACCATACCCGCGTTGGCTTTGGGCCGTGCCGAGTAAGAGTATTTTGTATTGCGTCGCGTTGGCGGATGGGAGATTGTTGAGGAATGGTTTGGGGAATTAAGTTGCAATGGTTATTGAATAACGCCCATTAATTAATGGCATTATTTTTAGTACCCAAAATGGTGAGAGCGAAATATGCTCGCATTTGCGCATTCGGCTATTGCCGACGTTGGTATTCCAGTTAGTTGAACCCGAGATAACGGCGACGATTCCGCTGAAGCATCCACGGGTCGGGGGAATAGACGTTCGCTTCAGGAATGGCCCGCCCGTCGGCCGAACGGAACGTGCCATCGGATTGCCGTAATATCCGTGAATCCCTGATGGCATTGAGGAATACCCGAGTCTCGCGGTCGGTCTCGAAAGGGTAAGGAGTGGTGCACCACACCGGGTCGGCTTCGATGATGAAAGTGTCGGGTTGGCTCCGTGTTCGCGTCTGTATCTGCACCTGTGCCTCTTCTTTGTTTCTGCCCTTCTGAGCGCGGAAACCGACGATGATGCTGGCGTCGCCCAGCCCTCCGATTCGCGCGGCCTCGCTTGCCGCCTGTTCCGCAAGCTGCTGGTATTCGCCATGGAACGTCGCCCTGTCGAACACGGTGGCGATCTCATGGCTGTCAGGTGTCAGATGCACGCAGTATCCGCAGGACGCCACCGCATCTCCGTCGTGGACGATGACGCACCATTCCTCTGCGATCCCAGGTATATGGCCGTTGACGGTGACCAGCGAATCCAACGGTGCGCTCGCAAGATCATGCTGCAGCGTGGCCAGGTCGCGTCGCGCCGCGCGGAACTCGGGCACCCGTCCCTGGTCAAGTTGCGACCAAGGTTCCTCACCCAATTCAGCAGGCATCCGTGTCCAGCTCAAAATGTCGGCTACGGAGGTGGTCAAGGTCGTGCGTCCAAGCAGTTCAAAAGGCAATGACGACATCCATCCAGCAGCCGGCGTCTCAAAAAGCAGTGGCTCCATGCCTTTGGCTTTCCGCCATTCGTTGAGTGCGATGAGCAGGTCCGGCGTGACCCAGATACCCTCGGAATCCTTGATATCAAGCGCCGGAGCAAGCCCGTTGTCGTGCGCGAGCGTCCACGAATCCGAAGAATCCGAAGCGTCTGCAAGTCCGGCAGTTCCGCAAATGTGACATTTGTCCAAATAGTCCTCGAAGGCGTTTTGGACCCAGGAAAGTGTGCAGATTATGCGCATGATGACCATTCTGGATATCTTTCTGGCAAGTGGAGCAATCGGTTCTCCAAGCCTACCCAGCCTGACGAATATCCGAAAACCGTTGAGAAGTCTTACGTTTGGGTTGCGGAGCCGGAGAAATCCAAAGTCTTTCTGCCACTCGCGTCCGGCCCCTTGCCTTATTCCCGCTTATCTGGCAGCGCAACAAGACAGACAGTTTTGCATTGCTTAGTATGGCTTCCATGAGGCGGCAACGCTTCTCAAACACAAGTGAATAAGCCAAACACGCGTTTCGTCCCGTCGCGGGCACCATTGTTCAACGGCCTGGCAGACGTTCGAAACAAGTGACAACAACAAACCAGCAAACGCAACAAACAAGGAGCAACATCATGACCAGGATCGCCGTTTTCGTCGGATCGCTGCGCAAGGACTCATTCAACATGAGCCTCGCCAAGAACATCGAGCGTCTCATGCCCGAAGGCTTCGAGTTCGACTACATCGATATGGACCTGCCGCTCTACAACCAGGATCTCGACGGCGACATGCCCGCCAAGGTCCTCGAGATGAAGAAGACCGTCGAGGCCGACGACGGCGTGCTCTTCGTCACCCCCGAGTACAACCGCAGCTTCTCCGGCGTCATCAAGAACGCCATCGACTGGGCCTCCCGCCCGTGGGGCCAGAGCTCCTTCGGCGGCAAGTCCGCCGCGATCATCGGCGCCTCCATGGGTGCCCTCGGTGCCACCCAGGCCCAGCAGGCCCTGCGCAACGTGGCCCTCTTCCTTGACATGAAGCTCATGGGCCAGCCCGAGGTCTACTTCAACGCCGCCGCCAGCCTGGACGAGGCCGGCAACGTCGTCGAGGGTTCCAAGGACTTCCTCAAGGGTTTCGCCGACGCCTTCGCCAACCACGTCGCGGCCAACAAATAAGTCATTTCAGGCCTCGATGTGTGAATGCTGTCACGTTTTCCCGTCCTCGACGTCCCATAAAGGGGTGCTGGGCGGGAGAAAGTGATAAATTACCAGTAGACTTGTGTCTTATAGACACATTGCGGACGGCCGCACAACCAAGCCGATGGGGTTGGGGTGCGGCGACGAGTTTCGATTCTGCGGAAGGGGAGTACATTGGCTCTTGAAGAGACGGACATCGTGGCGTTGGCGGCCAAGGCCGAGACTGGAATCCAGCAGTACAGCCTGACCGTCGTGAACGCGGGCATCTCCGAACCTTCCAGCACGCTTCGGCTGGCGAACGAGGTCGCGCAAAAGACGGCCGAATACATGGGCAAGCAGGGCAAAGAGGTCATCGTCACCACGGTGACGCTCAAGGATTACGCCGACGACATCGCCGAGGCGTCGATCACCTTCAAGCCCTCCGAGCGCCTCGCCGAGGCCATCAAGACCGTGACCTCCAGCGACGGCCTGATCGCCGCCTCGCCGATCTACAAGGCTTCATATTCCGGGCTGTTCAAGGAGTTCTGGGACGTCGTCGAGCAGGACGCCATCGCCAACATGCCGGTGGTGCTCGCCGCGACCGGCGGTTCCGACCGCCACGCCCTGGTGCCTGACGTCGTGATGCGCGGGCTCTTCGCGTTCTTCCGCGCCGTTCCCGCCGCCACCAGCCTCATGGCCACCAAGGAGGACTTCGATACCCCCGAGTTGGTCAGCCGCGAGGAGCGCGCCGCCAGCGAGCTTGGCGCGTTGATGCTTTCCGGCGTGCGCCATCAGGCGCCCGTTGAGCCGGCGAGCAACTTCAACTGGTGATGAACCGGCGATGAACCGGCGACGTGCTGGCGATATGTTGAATGAGTCGCCGCGGTCGACTGGTTGATCGCACGAAGCGCCACTTGATGGTTTGGCGCTTTTCGAAACCGTATGGCTATGAATGGGCCGGGACTTTGGTTCCGGTCCTTTTTTCTATGTATGGGGCATGGTCTGCTGGATGGGGAAGGGCGGTTCGATAGTCCATAAATGTCTCGTTTCCGCATGTCCCGCAACAAAGTAATCCCGCCCGGGCTTGCAGGTTGGTGTCCATAATATTTGGATGTGGATTTTGAGGATTTTTGGTGTCGCGGCACGCCGATGTGTCAGCCGAAACCATAAGATTCTTGCATGTCAGAACTTAGTGATTTGTCAAGCGCCAGTAGGCCTATCACCTAACGATAAACAAGTCGAACCAATGGTCGAAATGGCGTTTAATTAATTCATTTGACATACTTAGGAAATCCGTTGTACTATGTCTCTAAGCGTTGAGAGACGTGGATTCAGTGGCATATAAAACACTCGCAAAGGAGCATCATATGGGTTTGTGGGACGTTGACAAGATTGAATATGTCGGGCACGACAAAGGAGTCAAAGAAGAGCTCGGCTTCCATTACTATGACGCGGACCGTGTGGTCGCCGGCAAGCCGATGAAGGACTGGCTGCGTTTCGCCGTGGCCTGGTGGCACACCTTCGACCAGCAGCTCGTCGACCCGTTCGGCGATGGCACCGCGCACCGTCCTTATTACAAGTACACCGATCCCATGGATCAGTCGTTGGCCAAGGTCGATTACGCCTTCGAACTCTTCCAGAAGCTCGGCGTTCATTACTTCTGCTTCCATGACCGCGACCTGGCGCCTGAAGGCGACACGCTGCGCGAGACCAACGCCAATCTCGACAAGGTGGTTGACAAGATCGAGGAGAACATGAAGGCCACCGGCATCAAGCTGCTGTGGAACACCTCCTCGCTCTTCACCAATCCCCGCTTCGTCGATGGCGCCTCCACCTCGCCGTTCGCCGACATCTTCGCCTATTCGGCCGGCCAGCTCAAGCACAGCCTGGAGATCGGCAAGCGCCTCGGCGGCGAGAACTACGTCTTCTGGGGCGGCCGCGAAGGCTACGAGAACCTCTGGAACACCGACATGGCCCGCGAGAAGGACCACATGGCCGAGTTCTTCCACATGTGCGTGGACTACGCCAACGAGATCGGCATGAACGCGCAGTTCCTGATCGAGCCGAAGGCCAAGGAGCCCTGCAGCCTGCAGTATGACTTCGACGCCTCCACGGCCATCTCGTTCCTGCAGAAGTACGACCTGATGGGCACCTTCAAGCTGAACCTCGAGGGCAACCACGCCAACCTCGCCACCCACACCTATCAGCATGAGATCCGTGTGGCGCGTGACGCCGGCGAGCTCGGCTCGCTCGACGCCAACCAGGGCGACAAGCTCATCGGCTGGGATATGGACGAGTTCCCGACCGACCTCTACGAGACCACCGCGGTGATGTGGGAGGTCCTCGCCGAAGGCCAGATCGGCCCTCACGGCGGCCTGAACTTCGACGCCAAGCCGCGCCGTAGCTCCTTCGAGGCCGAGGATCTGTTCCGTACGCACATCGCGGGCATGGATTCCTTCGCCGCCGGCCTGCTGGTCGCCGCGAAGATGCACGATGACAAGTTCATCGAGGACCTCGTCGCCAAGCGTTACAGCTCCTACGACTCCGGCATCGGCAAGACCGTCGAGGACGGCACCGCCACGCTGGCCACCCTCGAGGACTATGCGATCGACAAGCCGCAGAGCGAGCTCATCGCCTCCACGCACTCCGATCACCTCGAGAGCGTCAAGGCCACGATCAACAACTACATGATCGAGGCCCTGAGCGAGTAATCCGTTCAATCCCAAGGAACCTGCCACGCGGTGAATGCGTGGCGGGTTCCGCCCATACCAACAAGCGATGCAGTGTTATCGGTTTCACATCGCCGTGCGATAGCTGTGCCAGCAACGTGTTTCATTTCAGCCCTCGAGGTTGAGCAACCTGGAACGAGATGCGATTTTCAAAGCAATGTGCCATGAAAGTGGCACAGCTGTAAGTATTTGACCATCAATAAGTCATATCTTTTGATTTTTTGCGCAAGGTGTCATCCCTTGCGTGAATGCAGTAGGAGAAGTTCCTCCGAAGGAGAAAGGGAAATCAATGAATAAATGGATGAAGGGCATCGCTCTCGCCGCGGTGGCCGCCATGGTGGTGCCTGTCGCCGCCTGCGGTGGCTCGCGAAGCGGTAACACCGGAAGCAGCAAGTCCGGCCAGACCAACATCGGCATCTCGATGCCCGAGCAGCAGCTCGAGCGTTGGCAGATCGATGGCACGAACCTGAAGAAGCAGCTGGAAAGCTACGGCTACAAGGTGACGCTGCAGTACGCGGACGGCAAGACCGACCTGCAGTCCTCGCAGATTCAGAACATGGCCAACCAGGGCGCCAACTACGTGGTCATCGCCTCGATCGATGGCACCGCGACCGGTGCCGCCGCCGAGCAGGCCGCCTCCAACGGCGCGAAGATCATCGCCTATGACCGCCTGATCATGAACACCGACGCCGTCGACTACTACACCACCTTCTCGCTGACCGAAGTCGGCAAGCTGCAGGGCCAGTACATCGAGAAGAAACTCGGTCTGAAGGAAGGCAAGAAGGGCCCGTTCAACGTTGAGCTCATGTCCGGCTCCCCGACCGACAACAACGCGAAGTACTACTACGAGGGCGCTTGGTCGGTGCTCGGACCCTACTTC
Source organism: Bifidobacterium sp. ESL0790 (assembly GCF_029395435.1). NCBI lineage: Bacteria > Bacillati > Actinomycetota > Actinomycetes > Bifidobacteriales > Bifidobacteriaceae > Bifidobacterium > Bifidobacterium sp. ESL0790. Next base: position 1,587,033 of record NZ_CP113915.1, on the reverse strand, counting down.
AAGTCCGGCGTGCTGCAGTCCAAGTCGGGCAAGGTCCCGAAGTCCCCGGCCGACTACCAGTCCATCGGCATCGACAACTGGGATCGCCAGAAGGGCCAGGCCGAGATGGAGAACCGTATCAACTCCTTCTACAACAACGGCACCAAGCTCGACGCGGTCCTCGCTCCGAATGACGCCATCGCGCTCGGCACGGTGAACGCCGTCGAAGGCGCCGGCCTGAACTACTACCCGGTCATCACCGGACAGGACGCCGAGAAGGCCAACGTCCGCGCGATCTTCCAGGGCAAGCAGTCCATGACCGTCTACAAGGACACCCGTAAGCTCGCCAAGACCACCGCCGTGCTGATCAAGGATCTGGTCGACGGCAAGAAGCCGAAGGCCAAGGACACCTTCGACAACGGCAAGAAGAAGGTTCCCTCCTCGCTGCTGACCCCTGTCTCCGTCGACAAGGACAACGCCAAGCAGGAACTGGTTGATTCCGGTTACATTTCCGCCAAGGACGCGGGAATCTGACGGAAGCGTAGTTGAGGTGCCGTGCTGTGTTATTAGCTGTGAATTGATAAGCGGCACGGCACCTTTTCTTTATATCGGTCTACGAAGGAGTAATTGTGCCTAATCAACAGGATGTGATTCTCGAAATGAAACACATCACCAAGCGGTTTGGCCCGGTGACGGCGTTGAGCGACGTCAACATCAGCGTCAAGCGCGGCGAGATCTTCTCGGTGTGCGGAGAGAACGGCGCTGGAAAATCGACTTTGATGAACGTGCTTTCGGGCGTGTATCCCTATGGGTCTTACGATGGGGACATCGTCTACGACGGCCAGACCTGCGAGTTCAAGACCATCCGCGATTCGGAGAAGCTTGGCATCGTGATCATCCACCAGGAGCTGGCCTTGGTGCCCTACATGACGATCGCCCAGAACATCTTCCTGGGCAATCCCATCAAGAAGGGGATCTTCGTCAATGACACCGAACAGCGCAAGATCGCCAAGGAGGTCATGGACACCGTCGGGCTCGATGAGAACCCCGACACCCTGATCGCCAACATCGGCGTCGGCAAGCAGCAGCTGGTCGAGATCGCCAAGGCGTTGACCAAGGACGTCAAGCTGCTCATCCTCGACGAGCCGACCGCGGCCCTGAACGACGAGGAATCGGCGAAGCTGCTTGACCTCATCGACAGATTGCGTCGTGAACGGGGGATCACCGCGATCATCATCTCCCACAAGCTCAACGAGATCGCCGCCTCCGCCGATACCGTCCAGGTCATCCGCGATGGCCAGACGATATCCCACTACGCCATCGACAAGGAGCATCCGCTCGACCAGGACGCCCTGATCCGCGACATGGTCGGCAGGTCGCTGACCAACCGATACCCGGACCACACCTCCAAGATCGGCAAGGAGGTCTTCCGCGTCGAGCACTGGACCGTCCACCATCCCTTGGATGAGGAGCGACTCGTCTCCAACGACGTGAGCTTCAACGTCCGCGCCGGCGAGATTGTCGGTCTGGCGGGTCTGGTGGGTGCGGGCAGAACCGAGACGGCCATGAGCATCTTCGGCCACCAGTACGGCACCGGAGCCACCGGCAAGCTGTTCGTCGAGGGCGAGGAAGTCAAGTTCCCCAACGTCAGCTCGGCCATCGACCACGGCGTCGCCTACGCCACCGAGGATCGAAAGGTCTACGGCCTCAACCTGCTGTCGACCATCAGGGAGAACACCTCGATGGCCAACCTCAAGGGATTGAGCAAGCACGGCGTCATCGACCGCCAGCGTGAGGTGCAGGTGGCGGAGAAGTACCGCCGCGAGTTCCACACCAAGGCGCCCACCATCGAGATGCCCGCGGGCAACCTCTCCGGCGGCAACCAGCAGAAGGTCGTGCTCGCCAAGTGGGTCTCCGCGGATCCCAAGGTGCTGATTCTCGACGAGCCCACCCGTGGCATCGACGTCGGCGCGAAATACGAGATCTACGAGATCATCGACGAGCTGGCCGACAGCGGGAGCGCCGTGGTCGTCATCTCCTCGGAGCTGCCCGAGCTTCTGGGCATCTGCGACCGCATCTACACCATGAACCAGGGGGTGCTCACCGCGTGCCGCAACGCGAAGGACACCAACCAGGAGGAGCTGATGCGTTTCATGACCGACGACACCCGTATGGACTTCGACGAGGCTTTCGCCTAAGCGCCGCTTCTCAACGGTTTTAAGAAAGGAAACTTTAGATTATGGCTTCAGCAGAAATGAAAAGCACGCCGGAAGGCGGCGAGGCGGAGGCTCCGAAGACCGCCTCGATCAAGAGCCTGTTGTTTGGCAACGTCCGCTCCTACGGCATCTACCTGGCACTGGTCCTCGTCATCATCATCTTCCAGATCCTGACGGGCGGCAGGCTGCTCTACCCGAACAACGTGGTGGCGCTCTTCCAGCAGAACGCCTACGTGCTGATCACCGCGATCGGCATGCTCATGCTCATCATCGCCACACACATCGACCTCTCCGTGGGCTCGGTGGTCGCCTTCATCGGCGGCGTCGGCGCGTTCGCCATGAAGAACTGGAACATGAACTGGATGGTCGCCATCGTCTTCATGATCGTCATCGGCCTCCTGATTGGTGTCTGGCAGGGCTTCTGGGTCGCCTTCGTGGGCGTGCCCGCGTTCGTGACCACGCTGGGCGGTATGTTGATCTTCCGTGGTCTCGCCACGGTGGTCGCCGGTGAGTCCATCCCGTTGCAGTCCACGCAGTTCCGCGCCATCGCCAAGGATTACGTGCCCAATATCCTAGGATTCTGGGGCCCGTTCGACGGGCTGACCATCGTCCTCGGCGTCGCGGCCATCGCGCTGTTCATCTGGTCCCAGCTCAACAAGCGCAAGAAGGCCATCAAGAGCGGCGTCACCGCCGATCCGATGTCCTGGATCATCTTGAAGTGCGTCATCGCGGTGCTGGCCATCGGCTACGTGACCTACCTCTTCGCCACCTCCGGCAACGCCAACGCCGGCGGCATCCCGATCGTGCTCGTCATCATCGTGGCGCTCGTGGCGATCTACTGGTTCGTGCTCAACCGCATGGTCCTCGGCCGCGACATCTACGCCGTGGGCGGCAACCGCAAGGCCGCGACCCTCTCCGGCATCAACACCAAGATGGTGGACTTCAAGATCTTCCTCAACATGGGCTTCCTGACCGCCGTCGCGGCCATCATCACCCTTTCCCGTTTGGCTTCGGCGACGGCCCAGACCGGTATGGAGTTCGAGATGGACGCCATCGCGGCCTGCTTCATCGGCGGCGCGGCTGTGGCCGGCGGTGTCGGAACGATTCCCGGCGCCATGGTTGGTGCTCTTATCATGGGCGTCTTGAACCAGGGCCTGTCGATCATGGGTGCCGACGCGGCAATCGTCAAGACCATCAAGGGCCTTGTCGTCATCGCCGCCGTCGCCTACGATCTGGTCAGCAAGAGGAAGAAGGCCTGACGCGCGCCTTGTGGCGTCAGGTGGAATCGACCATCGTGCCGCGTGCCGTCGAAAGCTGAGGCGGCGCGGCGCGGTGGCGTTCCTCGAGGAGCGTCGGAGGCTTGGCCGGGTTTGGCAAGTCCCCGACGTTCTTGTTGTGGTGCCGCCGCGTGTGCGGTGGAGGATATAAGGAATATACGGAATATATAAAGGGTGACGGCTGCGGGCGTGTGGCCCCGGCGGTCGTCTGGCGGTGAGCGGAACGGATATCCTTTGGCGGGTGTCTTTGACCGGGTGTTCTGTCGTGGCCGCCGAATTGTTCGCGAAGAAGATGGACTATGAGCAACAAGGCACGTTTGGGATTCTATGCGCTGGGGAGCATGGCGGCCATCATATGGCTGGCGCAAACGGTGGTCCAAACCATGCAGGACGGCACGCTTTGGAGCGTGGCCAACATCATCTTCATGCTGTGCCTGCTGGTCGCGGCGCTGTATTTCCTCGTCTCGGCGATATTGCTGTGGAGGCGCGGAAGCAAGGGCGTCGATGAAGATGCGAAGGCCGCGGACAGGCATACCGGCAACGGCAAAAGTGATGGCTCTGGCAAGGCTGTCGGCGCTGGCAAAACCGGTGGCGCTGGCAAAACGGGTGGCAAAAGCCATCAGACAAAGAGCAAGCGTTGACGCTGGACGTGACGGTAGACGTTGAATACGAAAAACGTGGGGGACGTTGATATGGATGACGAAGCGAATAATGGCATGGACGACGAGGTTAAGAGGCTGAGGCGGCAATATCCCGATGTCGACAGGCTGTTCGCCGACAAGTGGATGCGATACCGCAAGTCCGAGATCCTGCCGAAGCTGACGTGGAAGTCGCAGGCGACCTGCGCCAAAATCAACCAGATTTACTTCGACGACCCGAAAGAGGCCATGAGGCTTTTCAAGGAGCTGGTGCCCGGGGCGGGGGAGGGCGTTGATTTTCGCCCGCCGATTTACCTAGATTACGGGCTTGGGCTCACCATCGGCGACCGCACGTTCATCAACATGGACCTGCTGATTGTCGGCGGCGGACCGATCTCCATCGGCTCGGACTGCCTGATTGGCACCCGTTGCAGCATCTGCACGCCGAACCACGCCGTGCCAGTCAAGCCGCGGCTCGAGGGCTGGCAGCACAACCAGGACGTCACCATCGGCGACAACGTGTGGCTGGGCAGCAATGTCGTCGTCTGCCCCGGCGTCACGATTGGTGATAATTCCGTCATTGGCGCTGGCTCGGTGGTTGTGCGCGACATCCCCGCCAACAGTGTGGCCGTGGGCAATCCGTGCAAGGTGATTAAGACCGTGCCGGAGGACTGGAGCGCCGAGATGCGCCGTCGGGCTGAAGAGGAATAAGGGATAAGGACGAACCGTGAACTGTGAATGGTTATTGACCGTTTATACGGCTCAGGACGCTAGTTCTGGTCGCTGTCTATATAAAACAAAAACCGTTGTTTCCGCTGACCAATACAAAAGGACCGTTGTGGCTTTCTGTTGAATTGCCACGACGGTCCTTTTCTCTTAGGCAAAGGCGTCTTGAATATTATCGATTTCAGCCGCGTGCCTTAGCGTAGGCCGCGTAGACGGCCGGGGTGGGATCGGCCTCCTCGGTGCCGTCGATGGTCAGCTGCCATTGCGGGGGCTCCGGGGCGCCGGAGAGCACCCACGCGGCCTGGCGGGCGGCGCCGATGGCCACGTATTCGTCGGTGGTGGGGCGGGTGACCGGCATGTCGAGGATCGCCGGGGCGAGCTCTCGCACGGCCTTGGATTTCGCGCCGCCGCCGATGAGCAGGATGCGGTTGATTTCGGCGCCCAGGGCCCTGATGAGCTCGAGGCAGTCGCGTTGCGAGCAGAGCAGGCCCTCGACGAAGGCGCGGGCCAGGTTCTCCTTGGTGGTGTTGGCCAGGGTCATCCCGCTGAGCGTGGCGCTCGCGTCGGGACGGTTTGGGGTGCGCTCGCCGTCGAAATAGGGGACGAGGGTGAGCCCGTCGGCTCCAGCATTGGCGGCCATGGCGAAGCGGCCGAGCTCGTCGTAATCCACGCCGAGCGCGGCGCATCCGGCGTCGAGGATTCGCGAGCCGTTGATGGTGCAGGCCAGCGGAAGATAATGGCCGGTGCAGTCGGCGAAGCCTGAGATGGCGCCGGTCAGGTCGTAGACCGGGCGTTCGGCGATGGCCGCGGCGACACCCGAGGTGCCCAGCGAGATGCTGACGTCGCCCACCGACATCCCCAGGCCCAGCGAGGCCATGGCGTTGTCGCCGCCACCGGGGCCGATGATGCAGCCGCCTTCGATGGCCTTGCCTGCCACGGCTGGCGAGGCCTTCACCGGGGCGATGTCGCGCGGGCCAAGGACCTTCGGCAGGATGATGTCGTGCCGTCCGAGCGCCATGTCGATGAGGTCGAGGCGGTAGGCGTCGTTGGCGGAATCGTAGTAGCTGGTGCCCGAGGCGTCGGAACGGTCGGTGAACAAGGCGTCCAGATGGGCGTCCTCGCCCTCGGCCACGGGCCCGAAGCCGGCGATGCGCCAGCTCAGCCAGTCGTGGGGCAGACAGACCGCCGCAATCTTCTCCACGTTCTCAGGTTCATTCTCGGCCACCCACGCCAGCTTGGTCAACGTGTAAGAGGCGACGGGGGAGGAACCCACGGCCTTCACCCAGCGCTGCTTGCCGCGGGCGGTCACGTCCTCGGGTTCGCCTTCGTCCGCTGGCTCGTCCTCGCCCAGTCGTTGAATGAGGTCCGCCGCCTGGGGCGCCGAACGGGTGTCGTTCCAGAGCAACGCGTCGCGGATCACGCGGCCGCGCTTGTCGAGCAAAACCATGCCATGCTGTTGGCCGCCGACGGCCAACGCCGAGACGTCGTCGAGCCCGCCGGCCTGCTCAGCGGCCTGGCGGAACGCCTGCCACCAGTATTCGGGGTCGACGCTCGTGCCGTCGGGGTGCTTGGCCTGGCCGAAACGCACGAGTTTACCGGTCGCGGCGTCGGTGACGCGCACCTTGGTCGATTGGGTGGAGGTGTCGATGCCCGCCACCAGCGTGGAGGATTGGTGATTCGCCCCTGTTGTCTGACCCGTCATGAGCCAACCTGCCTTTCAGCTTGCCATTTCTTGCCGTCGAGCATCTGCGTCATTCGCTTGGACGCCTTGTGCCGCTTCGTCGCCGCGATGTGGTGTCCGTTGGAATCCATATGCCCAAAGTCACGCAAAATCTGTTTGGAAACGTGGAAAATCCATGGGACCGATACCCACGATGGCCTCTTTGTTGTACCATGGATTATATTAGTTAAATCAATGAATTATCGCAAGTTGACTATCGTCTTGCGGGATATGAAAAGGATTGACAAAGGCCTTGAGGTAGGATATTGCGCTGGTGTGACTGATAACGTGAAAACAATTGACCAAAAGGAGTAATGAATGGCGCTGAGAAGCATCAACCAGGAAGATCTACGCAACCACAACCTCTCTGTGGTGCTCAGCACCTTGCTCCAGTCCTCGAAGCCGATGAGCCGCGCGAAGCTGGCGAAGGCCACCGGGCTCACGAAGGCGTCGATGTCGCTTTTGGTGCCCATGCTCATCTCCTCAAAAGTGCTCGATGAGGGTAAGCCCGTCTACCAAGGCGCGAGCTACGGGCGACCCAGCACCCCGCTGACCGTCTCGGGCAGCCGTTTCTGCTCGATTGGTATGCAGATCAACACCGATGGCTACGGCTGCATGGTGCTGGGGCTCGACGGTACCGTGGTGTTCGAGCATTGGGTGAGCCAGCCGATGGGCGGCAGCGACCCCCAGGAGGTTTTTGAAAAACTTGACGGGCTGGTTGCCAAAGGTGAGGAGGAGATCGGCAAGAGAGGGTTGTGCATGGTCGGCTCGGGTCTTGCGATTCCCGCTTTGGTGACCGACGACAAGCAATTGCTTTCGGCTAGGAACCTGGGGTGGGGGGAGCTGCAACTCCCCGATTTCCCCGTGGTCAGCCGGTTGGACGTGGTGGTGGAGAACGAGGCCAACCTGGGCGCTTTGGCCCAGATACCCGGCTATGCCACGCCGCGCACGCGCAAAGGTGTGATCCGCCCTTCCGACTCGTTCCTGTATATCTCCACCGACATCGGCGTCGGCGGCGCGGTGGTGCGCCATGGGCGCGTCGAGCAAGGAGACCGTGGGTTCGCCGGGGAGCTTGGGCATGTCTCCGTCGCTTTGGATGGGCCGCAGTGTGCATGTGGCCGCTGCGGATGCCTCGAGATGTATGCGGGCAGAAGGGCCCTGGTGGAGGCCTCCGGAGTGGCGGGCCCCGAGGCCTCGACGAGGATCGAGGCCGTGGACGAGGTGCTCGAGCGCTGGAGGAAGCGTGACGGGCGCACCGTCGCCGCCGTCGACAGGGCCGTGCGCGCTCTGGCCTCCGCGCTGGCCTCGGCCATCAACATCCTCGACATCGATTCCGTCGTACTCGGCGGCTTTTGGAGCAAGTTCGGCAAGACGCTGACTCGCCGGCTCGGTCACGAGTTGGAGATGCAGGTGGTGAGTTACCCCAAGGTGCAGCCGCGCGTGCTGCTGCCCGATGTGAGCGACAGGCCGGCGCTGCTGGGGGCCGCGCAGCTGGGGTTGCGCCGGTTCATCGACGACCCGCTGCGTTATATCGACCAGGATGCATAGACGGTTCCGTTGCTGATCGCGTGTTCCTGATTGGCTTGCCGTGATATCCGTGATATTCGCGTGCGTGCCAGCTGGTTCGCATGTTGCCTTTTGCAGCATGCCATAAGCTGCGCCGATAGCGCGGTGGCGCGGCGGCCGTATGCCGGATGCTAGAGTGGCGCGTGGCGTCTCCGCCCGAGCTGCGCAGGTCAAGGGGCGTCGGATAAGCAACCGCTGTGCGCAGTCTTGGAACCAAAGGCCCCATCATGCCCAAAACCGTTCGAAAACCCGACAAACAATCCTCTGAAATCTCTTCTTCCCATTCCCTATCTTCCTCTAACGGTCAGGGCGGCGGCATCCGCTCTGGCGCTGGGCGTTTGCGCTGGCGTTCGGCCGATATCGCGGTCGGCGCGGCGCTCGGCGTGGCCTGCGGCGTGGTGTTCTGGGGCTTCAACTTCGCCTACTCGTGGATCTCGCCCCTGCTCGGCGCCATCCTGCCGGGCGTGTCCAGCCTGCTACACGCCTTCTGGTATTTCTCGGGCCCGCTGGCGATCCTGATCATCCGCAAACCCGGCGCGGCCGTCTATGTCAATTTCATCGGCAGCGTGGCGGAGATGCTCTTCGGCAACCAGTATTCCTTCGGGTTCGTCTTCATCTCGGCGCTGCTGCAGGGCGTCTTCGCCGAGATTCCCTTCGCCTGCCTGCGCTACCGCAAGTTCAACCTCGGCCTGAGCGTCGTCTCGGGGGCGCTGGTCGCGCTGGAATACGGCGTCTACGTGCTGCTTTTCAAGTTCCAGGGCGTGGCGTTTGCCAGCCCGCGCGGCATCACGCATATGATCTGCGAGCTCATCGGCGGCGTGCTGATCGCCGGGGTGATGAGCTGGTTCCTCTATCTCGCCATTGCCAGGACCGGCGCGCTCGACCGTTTCGCCTCGGGGCGGGCCGTGCGCAAGGAACGGTGAACTGGCGGGTCGAGTTGGTTCTAATTGGGGCCTTTGGCTCAATTATCAGGAGAATCCGCTGGTCGAAACCCCGCGTCGCCAGCGCGGCGATGGTCAGAGCATTTGTTAAACTGGATTGGTTGGCTTTGGCCAGCTTGGGGATTTAGCTCAGTCGGTTAGAGCAGCGGACTCATAATCCGTCGGTCCAGGGTTCAAGCCCCTGAGTCCCCACCACTCGGAGTCTCTGTAATAACAATGGTTTGGTTGGTTTTCTTTTTCATTCGCAAAGGTGTGGAAATGGAAAACTGTGTGCCAACTGTGTGCCATCTTTCATGTTTTCAAATATCGCGGCACCGCATGGGGCGGACAAAGAGGGATTATGGGTTTGCGATGGCATGTCTATAAGCTGACACCTGAAACCGCGAGTTAACTTTTGTCTGTTAACATATAGAGAACAAAACAGTTTTAGGAGGTCAAAATGGGTGATACAACTTTCGCTTCTGGCGCTCTAAAAAAAGCTGAGAAATATTCCGAATATGCAGGAGAACGGATTGATAAAGCTGTTGGGGATGATGCGATTCCCGCTGAAGCTGCTATTGAGACAATCAATAAGTTATTAAATCAAGCTGGACAGTTGCATATTCCGGTGGATTTATTTTGTGTGGCGCAAAAACTTGGCATTGATGTCAAGTATGAGCTGATGGAACATGGTCAGGATGGTAGGCTACAGAAACCCGAGGGTGGAAGATTCGAAGCTGTGCTCAACATAGCTCAACACCCTCATCGTCAGCGTTTTACTTTGGCGCATGAGCTTGGGCATTATGTTCATCAGCACCAAGATACTATGATGAAGGAAGCCGTGGGAGGGGATAATCGTGATGAGATATCTTCACTTGGCGTCAAGCCAGATGAAATTTGGGCAAATCGTTATGCTTCTGCTCTGCTGATGCCGGGGGCTGCAGTGAAAAGCTATTGGAAAAACGGGATGTCGCGTTCGGATATGGCTCAGATTTTTAATGTTTCTCAACAAGCCATGGATTTGAGGATTGCAAGCCTGGGGCTTGTAGATTTGCCGCAACAAAGGTGATATTTCAGTATGTGCGACATAGACCAACGAAGTGGAACTCAGATTTATACAATTCCTTTGAGTGAAGTCCATATCAATGAGGAACGGGCGGATAATAGATCCTCTGAGGCGAGCAACAAAGATCGCCATAAGAAATATATGGATTTTCTTGATGAAATGAATGGCCAAAATGATTTGGCTATGCGGAAGAGTCTTAAGAAGTGGGCTTTGGTCTTTGTGGCTATTCAACTTTTGGCTTGTGATGTTGGTATGGGTTTGTATATGATGCAGATGGTCTCCAACGGCTTGGTTGCTTCTATAAGTGATGGGGTCCTTATAGCTTGGATGTCCTCGAGTCTTGTTGAAGTAATCGGCATTCTGTGGGTTATCGCCAGGAATCTCTTTCCGTTCCGTGATAACCAGCGGGATAAAGTTGCTGAGAAGGAGTTCAATCGGATGACCAAGCTTATAGAAGCGGTCAACAAACACTAAATAACGGATTGTTGGACTAATCTGTTTGAGAACCTAATGATGTCCTTATTGTAAGATTTGACAAGTGATTTTGAGCTGTAGTTGATATCGATTATGTAGGGAATGTCCAGCTTGCCCGATTCGATGCTGACAATCAGACATGACGGATTCATAAGAGAACTCACTAACGTCCTTGATGCATCTAAAAGCTCCTAATGATCTCATGTCTTGTTTTGTGGGGATATCGCCGCTTTTCGGAATGAGCTGTCCACAACTATGATAGATATGATCCGATAAAGAAATAAATTTGTCCTGCCCGATAATGGAGTCCTCTGGGACAAGATTGTAACGTGGATATGTAGCCGATGTCTTCTGTTTTAGTTATCGGTTATGGCTATTTTCGCCCTTTCGTCCTCTGTTTGCCAGCTGCGTGTTCTGCCGGGAGCAGTACCCTTGCCTTGGTCCCCTTTCGTGAAAGCTTGGTCCAGATCATTATGTATTTTCCTTGGTATTCTCCCGTTTTTTAGGACGCATTGGGTGAGTTCAAGATCATATTTACTGCCATGATAAGGATCTTCTGTAAGGGTAAGAGTGCCATGGTCAAACGTTGCGTCACATTTTCTGGCGAGATCCGCGAGAGATGGTGGTGGCTGCAGACTGTAAACACTCCAGCTGATGACGAGCAATACCGTTACTAAAATCACTCCGATAATGAGCGTGGCTACTTTGGTCGTGTGGCATGTGTCTTTGCGATTTTCCTTCCAGTATAATTCTGATTCTGTGTGTTGCAAAACTGTCGCGAAATCTGGTAATGGAATCCTGATGGTTCTCTTCGTTGATTTATACCTTCTGGTTGTTGTTCTGCTTTAGGCATGTCTATGCCCCTCTTTCGATTTTGTAATACCGGTTAGGAGAATCCTATCGCGTCGGCAACTGTGGCAGCGCCGATTCTAGGTAAGCATGGATGATTTACCGCAATCATCGAATCGTTGACGAGTTCATCGCATCAATTGCTTGGACAACTCATAAGTGGACAATCTAGTTTTAGTGGTTGCTTTGGAGGTATTTGCGTCTTACCGCAATCTATATGGGAAGGTATGGGCCGCTATGTATCTAATGGACCAGGGCGCAGCATTTTTGCGTGTAGCCAATTTTGTCGTCAAAGAGAATCCTGGTGTTTTTGCTTGTCGTCTTCTGGGCGGGATTGGAACTGTGAATATGATTTAACTAGACAGTTGCGTGATTTCTTCGATTTCTCCTTTGGGTCCTATCTTTGCTAGGTGCTCATGACGAGAGATTTTATGGTTGGGTAATTCCCTGCGAATTAGTCGGAATCTAACTATACGCCCAAGGCGAACGCTTGGTATGGCGGGCGTCGCTTGCCTGTTGAACGGTATGCGAGATGTTCCTGAGAATGGAGACGGGGTTTCGCGCCAACGATTGCGGTTCCGCAGTGGCCTTGGCGTGGTTCCCGGTCAGCGCTCGCTGTTATAATCCCATTGTTCCGGTTCACGTCTGACCATCGGGGTTAGGCGACCCGGGTCACCTGAATTCCTTAGGAGACATTATGAAGCAGGGTATTCATCCCGATTATCACACCGTGCAGGTCACCTGCTCGTGTGGCAACACGTTCGTCACCCGTTCGACCGCCAAGGGCGATCACATGACGGTTGATGTGTGCTCGCACTGCCATCCCTTCTACACCGGCAAGCAGAAGATTCTCGACACCGGTGGCCGCGTGGCGCGCTTCGAGAAGCGTTATGGCAAGAGGAGCAAGTAGCTTTTCGTTATTCGCCAGCCTATGGTTCGGGTCGTTTCGGCCCGGCTTGGGCTGGCGTTTTTATTGGTGCGGTGTGTGTTCACACCTATGGCTGCGCACATCGGGTAGCCCGCGAATACCGCAATAAACAAGGTATGGGCAGGCAGAAATAAAGGACTTTATATGGCAGACGAGCAATTTCCGGCGGCGCAAAGCGCTTTGGAGGAGTACCAGGACATCGAGCGGCAGATGAGCCAGCCCGAGGTCGCCTCCGATCCCAAGGCGATTCGCAAGCTGGGCCGTCGCCATGCGCAGCTCGGCACCATCGTCGAGGCCTACCGCGGCTGGCAGCATGCCAAGGAGGACGCCGAAGCGGCCAAGGAGATGGCCGGCGAGGACGCCGATTTCGCCGAGGAGGCCAAGCGGCTTGAGGCGCTGGTGGCGCCTGCCGAAGAGAAGCTGCGCAGCGCGCTGATTCCGCGCGATCCAGACGACGTGCGCGATACCATCATGGAGATCAAGGCCGGTACCGGCGGCGAAGAAGCCGCGCTCTTTGCCGGCGATCTGCTGCGTATGTACACCCGTTACGCCGAGAAGCGCGGCTGGTCCACCACCATCCAAAGCGAGAACAGCACGGAGCTCGGCGGTGTCAAGGACGTGCAGGTCGCCATCCGCGCCAAGGGCAATCCGGCGCCCGAGGACGGGGTGTGGGCGAGTCTCAAATACGAGGGTGGCGTGCACCGCGTGCAGCGCATCCCCGTCACCGAATCGCAAGGGCGCATTCAGACCTCAGCGGCCGGCGTCATCGTCTTCCCGGAAGCCGACGAGGACGACGACGAGATCGAGGTCGATCCCAAAGACCTCAAAATCGACATCTTCATGAGCTCCGGGCCCGGCGGCCAGTCCGTCAACACCACGTATTCCGCGGTGCGCATGACCCATATCCCCACCGGCATCGTGGTGAGCATGCAGGACGAGAAGTCGCAGATTCAGAATCGTGCGGCCGCGTTGCGCGTCTTGAAATCGCGCTTGCTGGCGATGAAGCATGAAAAGGAAGCGGCGGAAGCGGCCGATATGCGCCATTCACAGGTCCGCTCGCTCGACCGTTCCGAACGCATCCGTACCTATAATTTCCCCGAGAACCGCATCGTCGACCATCGCACGAACTACAAGGCTTACAACCTCGACCAAGTGCTCGACGGCGACCTGCAGGCCGTCATCGACAGCGACATCCAGGCCGACGAGGCCGCGCGTCTCGCCAAAACCGACTGAGCGAAGGTAGGCGGGCAATGGCGGAGGACGTGGCGCGTTCGACATCCGAGATGGTGCGGCAGGCGGCCGATTGGCTCAAAGCCGCCGGTGTCGAAACACCACGAAACGACGCGAAGCTGCTGCTCGCCGAGGCGTTTGGGGTCAAGCCCGGCGATGTCGAGAAATCGATCTTGCTGGATACGCCGTTGCATAGCACTCTCAATAGCGATGCAACCGATGGCGTCGACATGCATCGCATCAATGGTGATGACGATTCTGGAGGGGCTTTGCAACCGGGCTTGGAAACGAGCGAATCGAACGGGTCTTCTGCGAATGCCGATAGTGACGATAGTGATTCGGAAAACAGCGATGCCGATGACGCGGCGATTCGCCGGTTCGCCGTGATGGTGGCCAGGCGCAAGCAGCGCGAGCCGTTGCAATATATCGTCGGGCACGCTCCATTCCGCTATCTGGATCTCGAGGTCGGTCCGGGCGTCTTCATCCCGCGACCCGAGACCGAGACGGTGGTGCAGGCCGCGATCGACTGGATCACGCGCGAGAAGCTCTGCCCATCGCGCGTCGTCGATCTGTGCGCGGGCAGCGGCGCCATCGGCCTTTCGGTGGTCACCGAGGTTCCCGGCAGCGAGGTGTGGGCCGTGGAATATTCGAAAAGCGCCATCCAATGGGCCAGACGCAACGAGCGTATCGTTTTCGGCGAACATTCCCTGGCAGGCTACAACTATCACCTCGAACAGGGCGACGCCACCGACGCCACCATGCTTTCGCAACTCGACGGCACCATCGACGTGGTGGTGACCAACCCACCCTACGTCCCCGAGGCCGATGTCCCGGAACAGCCCGAGGTGCGGGACCACGACCCGAAAATGGCGTTATATGGCGGTTCCTCCGATGGCGTGCTCATTCCCGAGCAGATCGTGACCCGTGCGGCCCATCTGCTGCGGCCCGGGGGAGCGCTGGTGATGGAGCACGACATCTCGCAGGCCGAGCGCCTGGTGGATTTCGCCCGCGTCAACGGGTTCGGCGAGGCGAGGACCGGAGAGGACCTTACCGGCAGGCCGCGCTATCTTTTCGCGATCAAAGACTGAGGGCTTTGCGGAGGAGAGCAGGATTAGCTTAGCTTCGCCATGTCTTGTCAGATGTTTCGAGCCTTGTCGCGCCCGCGAATTCTCACTCGCTATACGTAAACACGGAGAGCCGAGGCGACGGTGCCCTGACATCGCCGCGGTGGTGGTGAAGTCGTGACGGAATGGTGCAATGGTGGGGTATTCGAAGCCGGGAGGATGTATGAGCGAAGTATGCGCGATCAATGACGAGAACCTTGCGAAGGCCAAGGAAATCGTTGCCGGTGGCGGCCTGGTGGTGCTGCCCACCGACACGGTCTACGGCATCGCCTGCGACCCGTTCAACGAGCGTGCGATCTCGCGCATCTACGAGGCCAAGCAGCGCCCGAGGTACAAGGCCCTGCAGATCCTCCTCGCCTCCGTCGATGACCTTGACAAGCTGGGCCTGTATCTGCCCGTCCCGCTCAACCGTCTGGCCGCCGCGTTCCTGCCCGGCCCGTTCTCACCGATCGCCGTGGCCAAGGCGGATTCGAAACTGTGCACCTTGCGGCGGGAGCAGAACGGTGCCCGCACGCAGGGGGTACGCGTGCCCAATTCCAACGAGTGCCTCAAGACGTTGCGGGCCACCGGCCCCCTGGCCTGCTCCAGCGCGAATCGCAGCGGCCAGGAGAGCGCGCAGACCGTCGAGGAGGCGGTCGCGGCGTTCGGCGACGATGTGGACCTTTACCTTGACGGCGGTGCCACCGGTGGGCATGTGGCCAGCACCGTGGTCGCCGCCGACGCCACCGAGCGCGACGGCATCTCGATCGTGCGCGAGGGCGTGATCAGCGAGAAGACCATCCGCGAGGCGCTGCACATCAACGGCGGGAGCCTGGGCGCGTGAGAGTCTACCTGTTCATCGCCGCGATCGCGGGAGGGGCCACATGGCTGGTCACCCCCCTCGTGCGGCATCTGGCCATCGAGCTGGGGGCCGTGGGGGAGGTGCGCGCCCGCGACGTGCACACCGTGCCCACGCCCCGCATGGGTGGCCTCGCCATGCTCATCGGGCTGATCGTCTCGGTGCTTTTCGCCAGCAAGATGCCTTTGATTTCGGGGCTGTTCGTCGGCTCGCACCAGGCTTGGATCGTGTTGGCCGGGGCCGTGCTGATCTGCCTGCTTGGCATCGCCGATGACCTGTGGGACCTCGATTGGATGCTCAAACTTGCCGGGCAGCTGCTCATATCCGTTTTCGTGGCCTGGGGCGGCGTGCAGATCATCTTCCTGCCGTTCGGCTCGCTGGTCACGGCTTCGCCGAGCATCTCCATGGCCATCACCGCATTCCTCATCGTCGCCTCGATCAACGCGGTCAATTTCGTCGACGGCCTCGACGGCCTCTCCTCGGGCATCGTGGCGATTGGCGGCATCGCCTTCGGTGCCTACTCCTATATCCTCGCGCGCTCATCGCCGAGCTACGCCTCGATGGCCACCATGTTCGACATGGCGCTGGTGGGCATCTGCGTCGGCTTCCTTTTGCACAACTGGCATCCGGCCAAGCTCTTCATGGGCGATTCCGGCTCGATGCTCTTGGGCTACCTCATCACCTGCGCGTCGATCATCATGACCGGCCACCTCGACCCGGCCTCGATCCACACCAGCGTCTACCTGCCGGTGTTCATGCCAATCCTGCTGCCGATCCTCGTGCTCTTTCTGCCCGTGCTCGACATGTGCCTGGCCATCGTGCGCCGCCTGAGCAAGGGGCAGTCGCCGATGCACCCGGACCGCATGCACCTGCACCACCGCATGCTGCGCATCGGCCACAGCGTGCAGGGGGCGGTGCTCATCCTCTGGGGCTGGGCCGCGCTCATCTCCTTCGGCTCGATCATGATCCTCTTCTTCAAGGCGCAGTATGTGCTCATCGGCATGGCCATCGCCGCCGTCATCCTCACGGTGCTCACGATGTTCCCGTATCTGGTCCGGCGTTGGCTTGAGATTCAGAAGTTCGAGGGCGAGGCGCCCCTTGTCGAGCAACCGGCTGAGAAGGCCCCCACCATCCGTGGGGCGCAGCATGGTGCTCCGAGCGAGGAATCGTTCGATAATCCTGATGCGAAGTCTGGGACTGCGGTAAATATCGCGGGGAATGCCACTGATTATTCGGATGAAAGCGTCAATTGACAAGGTGTAAAGGGCCGCTGAAAATCCTGTAATACAATAATAAAAATCAGATACGAAAAGGCTCGTTGCCCGGATGTCGCCTTCGTCACCCCGCGCCCATATAGTTGTGCTATGGCTATAAATCCTCAATCTGATATCCAGTCATCCTACAATCCGTTGCCTCCCGTTTTCCAAAAGCTGGGACTGGCATATGACGACGTCCTGCTGCTCCCCAACGAGACCGACGTCATCCCCTCGCAGGTCGACACGACCACGCATCTGACCCGTGAGATCACCATGAAGGTCCCGGTGCTCTCGGCCGCCATGGACACGGTCACCGAATCCGACATGGCGATCGCGATGGCCCGCAACGGCGGCATCGGCGTGCTGCACCGCAACCTCTCCATCGACGACCAGGCCTCGCAGGTCGACATCGTCAAGCGCAGCGAGTCGGGCATGATCACCAACCCGCTCACCGTCAACCCCGAGGCCACCCTTGCCGATCTCGACAAGCAGTGTGGCCGTTTCCATATCTCGGGCCTGCCCGTGGTCGACAACGACAACAAGCTGCTCGGCATCATCACCAACCGTGACATGCGCTTCATCGATCCCGATGACTACGAGCACCTCAAGGTCAAGGACGTGATGACCAAGGAGGGACTCATCACCGGTCCCGCCAATATTTCCCGCGCCGACGCCCACGACCTGCTCGCCAAGTACAAGGTCGAGAAGCTGCCGTTGGTCGACAAGGAAGGCAAGCTCGCCGGCCTCATCACCGTCAAGGACTTCGTGAAGACCGAGCAGTACCCCGACGCCACCAAGGACGACCAAGGCCGTCTGCGGGTCGCCGCGGGCATCGGCTTCCTCGGCGACGCCTGGCAGCGCGCCTCCGCGCTGATGGAGGCGGGCGTCGACGTGCTGGTAGTCGACACGGCCAACGGCGAGGCGCACCTGGCGCTCGACATGATCAAGCGGCTCAAGTCCGACAGCGCCTTCAACGGCGTGCAGATTATCGGCGGCAACGTGGCCACGGCCTCGGGCGCGCAGGCGATGATCGACGCCGGCGTGGACGCGGTGAAGGTCGGTGTGGGCCCCGGCTCCATCTGCACCACACGCGTGGTCGCCGGCATCGGCGTGCCGCAGCTCACCGCCGTCTATGACGCGGCCCAGGTCTGCCGCGCGGCGGGCGTGCCTTGCATCGCCGACGGTGGCATCCACTACTCCGGCGACATCGCCAAGGCGCTTGTGGCCGGTGCCTCCACCGTCATGCTCGGCGGCGCGCTCGCCGGCTGCGACGAGACTCCAGGTGAGAAGGTGCTGCTGCACGGCAAGCAGTACAAGCTCTACCGTGGCATGGGCTCGCTGGGCGCGATGGCCCCGCGTGGCAAGAAGTCCTACTCCAAGGACCGTTACTTCCAGGCCGACGTCACCAGCAAAGACAAGGTCATCCCCGAAGGCGTGGAGGGCGAGGTGCCGTATCGCGGCTCGCTCAACGCGGTGCTCTACCAGATGATTGGCGGCCTGCACCAGTCGATGTTCTACATCGGCGCGCACAACATCAAGGAGATGGCCGAGAAGGGCCGCTTCATCCGCATCACCACCGCCGGGCTGCGCGAATCGCACCCGCACGACATCGTGATGACGACGGAGGCCCCCAACTACAGCGGTTTCCACAACGACTGATTCCTTTTCCACTTTAGCAATCAGTGATTGACGTGGCTGGGCGGAGATATATGACGTTCGGGACGCTCCTTGGCCGCTCGGCCATGTCTTACGCCCGAACATCACATATCTCCGCCCAGCCACTCAACTGTCAGAACGATAATGAGAATAATGTATGAGATGTTGCCCAAATCCAATGGCGTTTGTGGGCGCACCTATTTAAGCGGAATAAAACTGGTTAACCATAGACTGTTTTTGGAATATTACTGTTGTTGATTTATCAATGTAAAAGAGCTCTAAGACTATTCTCCATCTTTTCGTCGTTTATCTCGTTGAGTGGTGGGGTGGGGATGTTCGATGTCAGACCGTAAAGACTTGGCCGCAAAATCAGGGATTTTGCCTTCGCGCTCGTACGTCGCGCTCACTTCGCCTACAGGAAGTCCACCGGACTTCCTGCTTAACGGCTCAGCCCGGAGCGTGTCGGACATTGAACATCCCCACCCCGCCACGTCAGTTGTTGAAAAATCGAGAACCAGGATTTCCGTCACGCTCGTGAGATAGTGTGTAGAGTTCTGTAGTCGGCAGTGAAAGAGGCAATATTATGGTGAATGCTCAGGATGACGAGACGTATTCGGCGGCGGATTCGCGGCTGATCTGGATTGATTGCGAGATGACCGGGCTCGATATCTTCGGCGGCGACGAGCTGGTCGAGGTCTCCGTGGTGCCGACCGATTTCGATTTGAACGTGCTCGACGAGGGCGTGGACTTTGTCATCAAGCCGTCGCAGAAGGCCGTCGACCACATGGGCGACTTCGTGCGCGCGATGCACACCCGTTCCGGCCTGATCAACGAGTGGGAGAACGGACTGAGCCTGGCCGATGCCGAGAAGAAGGTCACCGAGTACGTCGCCCGATTTACTCCTGATGGGGTCAAGCCGCTGCTCGCCGGCAACACCATCGGCAGCGACAAGAAGTTCCTCGACCACTTCATGCCCGATTTTATGAGCCACCTGCACTATCGCAGCATCGACGTGAGCACCATCAAGGAGCTGGCGCGTCGTTGGTATCCGGCGGTCTACATGAACCGTCCGCCCAAGAACGGTGGTCATCGTGCGCTCGCCGACATCATCGAGTCGCTGGACGAGCTGCGCTACTATCGTGAGGCCTTCATGGCCCCGTCACCCGGCCCGGACGAGGCAGAAGCCAAGAAGATCGAGGCCGATATCGAGGCCACGAGTCTCATCAACAAGTAGATACGTGGCAGGAAAGGTGTTTTTCTCCTCAGTTACTATGTACTTAGTGGTGAAAAGCACCATTTCAGGCCGTTTCTGGTGCTTTTCCCACAGGTCGAGCACCAGACTGAGGAGAAAAGCATCTTTTTGAGACGTTTTTGGTGCTTTTCCCACAGTGTGGGCAGCGGGTGGGTGAGTGCCGGTTGAGTGAAGGAGTAGGGGTATGAAGCAGGCGGAGGCGCTGACGATTCTGGACGCGGGGGCGAACGCGTTCATCACCGGTGCGCCCGGTGCCGGCAAGACTTATGTACTCAACGAGTTCATCAAGTTGGCCCGCGCTCGCGGAGCCTCCGTTGCGGTCACCGCTTCCACTGGCATCGCCGCCACCCATATCAACGGGCAGACCATCCACTCGTGGAGTGGGGTCGGGGTCTCGCAGGTCATGACCGAGCAGCTGATGAAGCGCATCAGGTCGCGCCGCAAGCGCAAGATCGAGTCCGCCGACATCCTCGTCATCGATGAGGTGTCGATGCTGCCCGCATGGCTGTTCGATATGGTCGACAACGTCTGCCGCGTGCTGCGCCATAGCCCCGAGCCGTTCGGTGGCTTGCAGGTCGTGCTGTCCGGCGATTTCTTCCAGTTGCCGCCGGTCAAGAAGTCGTTCCGTCGCGACGACGTGCCGCCAAGCCCGGAATTCCTGATGTCACGCCAGCGTTACGCCGACGCGGGCAAGGACGCCGATGGCTTCGTCACCGAATCGTTGGTATGGGACGAGCTCAACCCGGTGGTCTGCTATCTCACCGAGCAGCACCGTCAGGACGACGGCCAGCTGCTGACGGTGCTCACTGACATCCGTGAGGGCGGCGTGACCCAGGAGGACCATGACGTGCTCGCCGGTCGCATGGGCAAGTCGCCAGCGGCGGGGGAGGTGGCCGTCCATCTTTTCCCGGTCAATCGCCAGGCCGACACGTTGAACGACCTTCGTCTCTCGCAGATTCACGATGAGACGCACGAGTACCACGCCGAATCCGCTGGTCCTGCCAATCTCATCAAACGACTCAAGAAGAACATGCTCGCCCCCGAGACGCTGGAGCTCAAAACGGGCGCCGCGGTCATGGCGCTGCGCAACGACGCCGACCACCAATATGTCAACGGATCCATCGGCAAGGTGGAAGGTTTCGTCTCCGAGGCCAAGGGCGGCTGGCCGATTGTCGCCTTCGAGAACGGCAACACGGTGACCATGAAGCAGGCGTCGTGGGAGATGATGGACGGCGAGACCGTGCTGGCCAGCGTCAAGCAGGTGCCGTTGCGCTGCGCGTGGGCCATCACCATCCACAAGTCCCAGGGCATGACGCTCGATCGCGCCGTGATGGATTTGCGCCGCACCTTCGCGCCGGGCATGGGCTACGTGGCGCTCTCGCGTGTGGAGAACCTCGACGGCCTTTACCTGGACGACATCAGTGAACGCGCGTTCCTCGTCTCACCCGACGCCGTGCTGCTCGACGGCAAGCTTCGCGACAACTCCAAGGCCGCCTGCGCCCGCCTCGCCGACGAGGGCAGCGAAGCCTTCACCAAGCAGGCCGCCGGCCAGCTACCCGACGACGATGACGAGTTCGCCCAGGACGAGCTGTTCTGAGTCTCAGTTACTTGGTGCTGAGCAGACGAAACAATTTCTTGTTTGCGTTTGGTATTTCGGAAAATCACGAATACTGGAGCGCACTTACCCGTTGCGTCGTCAGGCCGATGATCTTGGCGATGTCCGCCAGCTTGAACCCACGCTTGCGCAACGATGATATGGTGTGACGCGTCAACGCCGAGGCCTTGCTCTGAGCCTTTTCGGCCTCATCCCGTGCCTCCAACAGCTGGCTGACCATCTCATCGTCCCGCTCGTCGCCGAGCTTGATCTCGAGATGGACCGAATCGACGGGCTCTCCCAAGGCTTTCGCGGCGTCACCGACCATGGCCTCGACCTGATCGAGACGCCTGACCTGGGTGAAAAGCCCCGGCCGTTCGGGCACTTCGATGGCCCACCATGAGCCGGAACGAGTCGCGATCGCGGTGACTTCAGTGCTTGCCATCCAAGTTCCTTTCGAAATATCTGATGATGCTGGCCGCCGTGATCTCGTTGATCTCACGATGCCGCGGGATGGAGCTGCGCACATTCCCGATCGAGGCGATCGTATGGTTGCCGCCCTCGCGAAAGGTCAGGTCGAGATGGTGCGCACGTGCGATTTCCCTCAGTTTTCTTTCCAACTTCCTACGTTTCACATCATATTCCTTACCTATTGATATTTCAATTCAATGACTGTTGATTTTCGTTTTCAGATATGCCTATTTGGTTTTGCTGTTTTTCGCCAAGGTAAGGTTGTGAAATCAAGCTCAGCAAGCCGGAGCGGGTGGTGTGGTCGAACGGTCGGGGTTTTGGCGTGTTGTGACCCAATGTGGATAGTTCGAGACGTATCCACAACCGTGTCTTTTCACCGGTTCAATGTCGGCTCGCGCGAATATTTTAGGAACCATGACAAAAGCACTTCGTATGTCCACCATGTTCCTGCGCACGCTGCGCGAGGACCCCGCCGACGCCGACGTCGATTCGGCGCGCCTGCTCCAGCGAGCCGGCTATATCCGCAAGGCCGCGCCCGGCATCTGGACTTGGCTGCCGCTTGGTTTGAACGTCCTCAACAAGATCGAGGCCGTGATCCGCGAGGAGATGAACGGCATCGGCGGCCAGGAAGTCCATTTCCCGGCCCTGCTGCCGAAAGAGCCCTATGAAGCAACGCATCGTTGGGAGGAATACGGCGAAAACATCTTCCGTCTGAAGGACCGCCACGAGGCCGATTACCTGCTCGCCCCGACCCACGAGGAAATGTTCACCCTGCTGGTCAAGGACATGTACTCCTCGTACAAGGACCTGCCCGTCACGCTCTACCAGATCCAGACCAAGTACCGCGACGAGTTCCGCCCACGCGCCGGCCTCGTGCGCGGCCGTGAGTTCATCATGGAGGACGGCTACTCCTTCACCATCGACGAAGACGGGCTCAAGAAGGCCTACGTCGAGGAGCGCGACGCCTACGAGCGCATCTTCAAGCGCCTCGACTTGGGTTACATCATGGTCCACGCGGTCTCCGGCCCGATGGGCGGTTTCGAGTCGCAGGAGTTTCTGTCGCCGATGGCCATCGGGGAGGACACGTTCGCCAAGGCGCCGAGCGGCAAGGCATGGAACGTCGAAGCGCTGACGACACCTGAGGTCCTGGCCATCGATTGCTCCAAGACCCCGGCGATGAGTCTGCGCGACCTGCCCGACGCCGGCAGCATCGACGAGATGGTCAGCCAGTGCGACAAGCTCTATCCGCGCGAGGACGGCCGCGGCTGGGCGCAGACCGATATGCTCAAGAACGTGGTCATTGCGGTCAAGCACCCCGGCGAGCCTGATGACGAGATTGAAGAGCACCGCAAGCCATGGCGCGAGGTCGTCGTCGTGGCGCTGCCCGGCGATCGCCAGATCGACATGAAGCGTCTCGAGGCGCAGTTCGCGCCCGCCGAGATCGAGGAGGCCAATGAGGCTGACCTGAAGGCTCACCCGGAACTGGTCAAGGGCTATATCGGGCCCAAGGTGCTCGGTCCGCAAGCGCGCGTCGAGGGTTCCGCCATCAAGGATCCGGTGCGTTACTTGGTCGACGCTCATATCGCCGAGGGCTCCGCATGGGTCACCGGTGGCGACAAGGATGGTGTCGACGCCTTCGACATGGTCTATGGCCGTGATTTCAAGGCCGATGGCACCGTCGAGGCCACCGAGGTGCGCAATGGCGACATGAGCCCGGACGGCTCCGGCCCGCTGAGCTTCGAGCGCGGCGTGGAGATCGGACAGGTCTTCCAGCTCGGTCTCAAGTATTCCGAGGCGCTGGGCCTCAAGGTCCTGAATCAGAACGGCAAGGCCGTGCCGGTGTGGATGGGCAGCTATGGCATCGGCGTCTCGCGCGTCATGGCCTGCATCGCCGAGACCCACCACGATGAGAAGGGCCTGGCCTGGCCGGTCAACATCGCGCCCGCCGCGGTGCATGTGGTCGCCACGGGCAAGAAGGACGAGGCGTTCGACGGTGCCGAAAAGCTGGTCGCCGAGCTTGAGGCCAAGGGTCTTGAGGTCATCTACGACGACCGCAAGAAGGTCTCGCCTGGTGTCAAGTTCAAGGACGCCGAGCTGCTCGGCGTGCCGCTGGTCGCCGTGGTCGGCCGCGACTTCCTCAACGACGGCACCATCGAGGTGCGTGACCGCAACGGCGAGAACATGGTCAAGGTGCCTGCTGCCAAAGCCGCCCAGACCTTGGCCGAGCGGTATGCGGCAATGCGGTAAGCATATCTGTCGCTAATTCGATAATTGCGTCCGGTTGTTTCCACTAAGGGAACGACCGGACATTTTTTGATATGATAACGCGCTCCTTGCGCCGCATATGCCCGTATACTAATTTCGCAGTAGACACGCCATGTGAAAAGTAGCTTATTTCACGGTGTCAAGGTGCCCCCACTCCTGTATCATGAAAGCGTAATCGGACATGAGTCGCAGACTCGATTTATCGGTTTGTGGCAAGATGTTCACAGTGCGGTTTCGGGAACACATGACATTTCCCCTGATCGCAACAAAGAAAGAAGGCAACGATGCAGAATCTAACCGTTTTGGGCACTGGTGTGCTGGGCTCCCAGATCATTTTCCAGTCCGCCTACATGGGCAAGAACGTGGTGGCCTACGATATCAGCGACGAGATCCTCTCGAAGCTCCCGGAGCGCTGGGAATATCTGAAGAAGCAGTACAAGAACGACATTCCCGACGCCACCGACGAGAAGCTCGACGCCGCGGTCTCGCGCATTCGCGCCACCGCTGATATCAAGGATGCGCTCAAGGACGCCGACATCGTCATCGAGGCTGTTCCCGAGCGTCTTGACATCAAGCAGGACACCTGGAAGAAGGTCAGCGAGAACGCGCCGGCCAAGACCGTCTTCTGCACCAACTCCTCGACGCTGCTGCCGAGCAAGATGGCGCCGTTCACCGACCGCCCCGAGAAGTTCCTGAGCCTGCACTTCGCCAACGAGATCTGGAAGTTCAACACCGGCGAGGTCATGGCCCAGCCGAAGACCGATCCGGCCGTGTTCGAAGAGGTCGCACAGTTCGCCAAGGAGATCGGCATGGTCCCGATCCGCGTGAAGAAGGAGCAGCCGGGCTACCTGCTCAACTCGCTGCTGGTGCCGCTGCTCAACGCCGCCGCGGACCTGTGGGTGCGAGGCGTGGCTTCCGCCGAGGACATCGACGCCACCTGGCGCATCGCCACCGGCGCCCCCGCCGGTCCGTTCCAGATTTACGACACCGTCGGCATGATGACTCCCTACAACCTCTCCAAGGACAGCAAGGACCCGGTGCAACGCGAGTTCGCCGAGCGCATCAAGAAGGAGTACATCGACAAGGGCAAGCTGGGCAAGTCCACCGGCCACGGCTTCTACGACTATGAGTGATTGACCTGATCGCCTTCGCGCGCATTCATCCGGAAGATAACGGGCGGTAGAGTTTCCCGCTTAATGGAAGTCAGGTGAAGCGAAAGTAACGCAAGGCAATGGGTGCTCTAGGTTCGGTGGCGGCGCCGCGTATCGTTTGGTACGTGGCGTCGCCACCGTTTTGCTGGTTAGACTCGTTTTGCTGAGTCTATTCGTTTCGGCAATCCGCTGTGAGATGCTGTGAAAGGCGATTCATAAAAGTGCTGTTGTCCTCAAAGTGCAGTCATATATATGGCCATATGTTATATAAATCACTAAAATATATGTCAAAATGACAAGTATTGTACAAAATGCTTTTTTATAATGAAATTGAGGAATGACGAAAAGGCAACAGTGGTCTCAAGTTTTCCTTAGGTTTTCAAAGGTTTCAAGCTTCCAATAGCGTAAGTTTGAAATGATTGACGAAAGAGGACAATGATGCAGAATCTAACGGTTTTGGGCACGGGTAATCTTGGGTCTCAGATTATTTTCCAGTCCGCGTACCATGGCAAGAACGTGACGGCCTACGATATCAGCGACGAGGTCCTGGCGAAGTTGCCGGCCCGCTGGGAGCAGCTCAAGGAATGCTACAAGCGTGATGTCGAAGGTGCGACGGACGAGAAGCTCGATGCGGCGGTGGCCCACATCCGCCCGACCGCCGATATGAAGGATGCCCTGAAGGACGCCGACATCGTGATCGAGGCCGTTCCCGAAAGACTGGACATCAAGCAGGACACCTGGAAGAAGGTCAGTGAGAACGCGCCGGCCAAGACGATCTTCTGCACCAACTCCTCGACCTTGCCGCCAAGCAAGCTCGTCTCGTTCACCGATCGTCCTGAGAAGTTCCTGTGCCTGCATTTCGCCAATGAGGTGTGGAAATACAACATCGGCGAGGTGATGATGCAGCCGAAGACCGACCCGGCCGTCTTCGAGCAGGTCGCGCAGTTCGCCGAGGAGATCGGCATGGTCCCGATTCGTATCTATAAGGAGCAGCCGGGCTATGTGGTCAACTCCCTGTCGGTGCCGCTGCTTGACGCCGGCGGTGACTTGTGGGTGCGTGGTGTGGCCTCGTTCGAGGACATCGACAAGACCTGGCGCATCGCCACCGGCTCGCCCATGGGGCCGTTCCAGCTGATCGACTTCGTCGGCATGATGACGCCGTACAACCTGATGAAGGATTCCCCGAATCCGGTCAAGAAGGAATTCGCCCGTCGTCTCAAGGTGGATTACATCGACAAGGGGCGTCTGGGCAAGATCAACGGCCACGGCTTCTACGACTATGAGTGATCTTGGCTGTTGATGATTGCTGCTGTTGGTGATTGCTGGACGGCGCTTTTTCGTAGGTGTTGTTTGGGATGTATAGGGCGTCGCGCATCTTCGGGTGTGCGGCGCCTTTTGCGTGCTCGGAGAAGTGTTTGCTAGGAGTATATTGCGAGGCTTTATCCGTGGGGGGGCAAACCCGTAAGGCCATATCTAACAGATAAAGCCATTTTGCATCCGGGCTTGCTTTTCATTGAAAGTTATCCACAATAAATTTCCTGACGTGGTGGATGGCTCGAAAATTATCCACATTTTTGGCGCGACACGCCGGGACCCCCAACCGTTCGACCACAGTGCCCGTTTTCACCACTGTTTCAATTCGATTCGCCGCATACTGGGGTCACCGCAGGAACCGTGGGATCGATCAGCCGGAAAGACGCGTGCGGCGCTGGCGCAAACCGTGGCGCGTGCATCTCATCCGGACGGTTCCTGCAGTCCAACTCAGGCGAAAGGCGTATGGCGGAAGCCACGGAACAAAGGAGCAAGCATGGCGCAACAAGGTGTGGTGACGATTTCGGGATTTGTGGGTGCCGACCCGCAGAGTTTCGGCAAGGAGGGAGGTCCGGCCGCATGTTCGTTCAGGATTGGCTGCACCCCACGGTATTTCAACGTGACGGCCAACGAATGGCGTGACCGGCCGACCACATGGCTGACGGTCAAGGCGTTCCGCATGCTGGCGGTGAACGTGCTCTCCAGCGTGCACAAGGGCGACCCGGTGGTGGCCACGGGCAACCTGGTCACCGAGGAGTGGACCCGTGATGGCACGACGCACACCAAGATGGTGATGGAGGCGACGAGCGTCGGGCATGATCTGAGCTTCGGCATGTCGGTCTTTCAACGGGTCAAGCCCGGCGAGAAGGGCGCGGGCGGCGCGAACGGCCAAGGCGGGCAAGCCAAGGAGCTGAGCGGGCAGGATGCGAATGCTAGTGGGCAGGTTGGTAATGGCTCATCGGCATCTTTGGCAGCCAATTCGGACCAAGGCGCGACGCATGAGACCGTGGGTGTCGGGGCGAAAGACGGCGTAGGCCTCGATGGCAGTGAAGGGGCCGGCGACGATCCCTGGGATGGAAGCCCGGTGCTCGGTCCGCAGGAGGAGTCAGCTCAACGTCAGCCGGTATCCGTCGGTTAAAGAGCTAGACTTCACGGTTTGGCGTCTGGGTCGCGAACCTATCTATTGCTGAAAGCTAAACAGTAAGAAAGGAGTGGAAGGCAATCAGATATGGCTGTTCCGCGCAGTAGGCGACGAATCTGGTCATGGATGGAACCAGCAATAGGGCAGACATAACAATATCGCCTTGGTTTTCACACGCTTACCAGGCGCGGAAACCAAGGCGATGGACGCGATAGGCGGGGGACTACCAGATATGCACGCGCTCGGAGGGAGCGAGCCACAGCTTCTGTTCGGGGCTCACGTCGAAGGCCTGGTAGAAGAGATTGACGTTGCGCACGATACCGTTGGTGCGGAATTCGGCGGGGGAGTGCGGGTCGATCTGTAGGTACTGCTCGGTCAACTCCACACGCTGCGCCGTCCTCCAGATCGAGGCGTAGCTCAGGAAGAAGCGCTGCAGGCCGGTGAATCCGTCGAGCGTCGGGGCCTGGGCCAGCGTGCGGGCCACACCTTCGTCGGAACCGTCGAGCGGCTGGCCGTTGGCCTTGTCAATCGCGAAGGCGTAGGCCTTCAACGAGATGTTGACCCCGCTCAGGTCGCCGATGTTCTCGCCGATGGTGAGCGCGCCGTTGACGTGCGGCGCCTTGTCCGGGTTGTCGGCGTACTTCTCCTGGAGCTGCGAGGGCACGAAGCCGTTGTACTGCTCGATGAGCGCGCCGGTCAGCTTCTCGAAGTTGGCCTTGTCGCTCTTGGTCCACCAGTCGTGGAGCTTGCCATCGCCGTCGTACTGGCTGCCTTGGTCGTCGAAGCCGTGGCCGATCTCGTGGCCGATCACCGCGCCGATGCCGCCGTAGTTCGCGGCGTCGTCCGCTTCGGGGTTGAAGAAGGGAGGTTGGAGGATCGCGGCCGGGAAGACGATGACGTTCATCGACGGCTCGTAATAGGCGTTGACCGTCTGCGGATTCATCAGCCATTCCTCACGGTCCACCGTCTTGCCGACCTTGGCCAGCTGGAAGCCGAGCTCGTAGATCGTGGCGGCGCGCAGGTTGTCGACCAGGCTCGCACCGGGGCGGATGTCGAGCGCGGTGTAGTCGCGCCAATGGTTGGTGTAGCCGATCATCGGGGTGAACTTCGAGAGCTTCTCGAGCGCCTTCGTCTTGGTGTCGTCGCCAAGCCACGCGCTGTCGGTGATGGAGACGCGGTAGCCCTCGATGAGGTTCGAGACCAGCTGTTCCATGCGCTCCTTCGAGCTTTCGGGGAAGTGGCGTTTGACATATTCGCGCCCGACCTCCTCGCCGCAGACGCCGTTGACGGTGGCCACGCCACGCTTCCAGCGGTCACGCTGCTTCTTGGCCCCGGAAAGCGTGCGGCCGTAGAAGTCAAAATGCGTCTTGTCGAAGTCGGAGCTCAGCGCGCTGGCCCAGCCGGAGATCAGCGAGACCCTCGCCCACAGCTTGAGCTCGTCGAGCGAGGCCTGGTTCCAGAAGGCGTCGAGCCCGGTCAGGAAGCTCGGCTCATGCACGATGACGCGCGAGAACGCCGCCTTGAGGTCGATCGGCTGGGCGACCGCGGCGGGGGAGGCGTCGTAGGCCTGCTGCCAGGCGTCGATCCAGGTGGTGATGTCGAAGCCGGCCAATGTGGCGGCCAGGTCGGCGAAATCCGTGGGATTGTTGGTCTTCTGCGAGTCCCTAGTGGCCACGTTGTCCCAATGGTTGGCGGCGATGCGGGTCTCGACGTCGAGCAGACGTTGCGGGTCCTCCTGGGCCGTGGCGGCATCGCCGTAACCAGCCAGCGTCAGCAGCCTGGCGACCATCGCGGTGTACTGCTCGCGGATGGGGGCGTACTGGTCCTGACGGTAGTAGGCCTCGTCGGGCAGCCCGATGCCGCCCTGCTCGATATGCAGGATGTTGTGCTCGGGGTCCTCGGGGTCGCCGTAGACGCCGAAGTCGAAGAGGTCGGGGCCGCCGGTGACGTTGAGCGTGCCGAGCGCCTTGGTCAGCTCGGCCTTGCTCTGCGCCCCGTCGACGAGCTTCAAATCGGAGGCGATGGGGGTGATGCCCGCCTTGTTGATGGCGTCGGTGTCGAGGAAGGAGCGGTAGAGGCTTTGCGATTTGCGTGCGGGGCAATTCTCGTCCTCGAGGATGTCGCGGATCTGCGCTTCGGCGTCCTCCGCGAGCTTGTCGAACGCGCCATAGCGGGAGCGGTCGTCCGGCAGGTCGTAGGTGTCGATCCATGGTCCGTTGACGTAGCGGAAGAGGTCGTCGCCGGGGTTGATGGTGCTGGAGAATGAGGTCGTATCAAGGCCTGAAACCAAAGGTGTAGACATGTGTCCACTGTATCGGCGTTCGCTGACAAGGAGGGGTGGTGGAAATGGTCGTGCAACAAGCTAAATTAGGCACTTCTAACTTAGATGTCTGCCTTGGTCGCGTGCCGTGAAACGGCTCGGAATAGCCTGCGCCGTTCATGTGTTGGGTAATACGACGGACCGGCGGATATCATGCTGGTCTCACGCAATGGGTGAATCCCAAAGGAGTCGATATGACCAACACCGATATGAACGGCAATGGTGACAACGCGGGCGGGCAGGCCCCGCAAAACCAAGGCGCGGCCAACGGGTATGGCCCGTACGCCAGCGACCCGAATCAATACGATCAACAGTATGGCAATCAGCAATACGGTAACCAGCAATATGGCAATCCGAACATGAACCAGCAGAACGCCCAGCCCGGCAGCAACGAATGGTGGCGGATGAACCCCTTCAAGCTCGCCGAGGAATGGCTGCCGAACCAGGCCAAGAAGACGATCCGCATCATCTACGGCATCGTCGGCGTCGTGGCCGTGCTGCTCGGCCTGGCCCTCCTGATCTGGCCGGGCAAGACCCTCGTGGTCTTCGCGGTCGCCCTGGGCCTTTACTTCCTGATCTCCGGCGCCATCCGAGTGGTCGGCGCGATCGTCGAGAACGGGCTGCCGGGAGGTTGGCGCGTGCTTGACATCCTCGTCGGCATCCTCTTGGTGATCGGCGGCGTTGTGATGCTCAAGAACACGGCGCTTTCCACCGCCATGCTCACCATCTTGGTCACCTTGGCCGTCGGCATCGGCTGGATCATGGAGGGCATCATGGCTCTGGTGGAGACCTGGCGTCTGCCGAGCTCGGGCTGGGCCATCTTCTACGGCGTCATCTCGATCCTCGCCGGCATCGTCGTGCTCTTCTCCCCGTTCGCCTCGATGATCTGGCTGATCATCTTCGCCGGATGCGCCATGCTTGTCATGGGCGTGGTCGCCATCGTGCGTGCCTTCCGTTTCGGCAAGCACTGAGAGTGGCATATTAAACGCCTCTGGCCTTGTTGGAAGTTTCGTTTCGACGTGGCCGGGGGCGTTTTGTCATGCGGGATTTCGCCATGGCCGGCCCCGCGTCGTCAGCCCTCGCCGATTGTTGGGCGAGCGAAGTAGGGTGAAGGCATGATCGAATTGAAAACACCAAAGGAAATCGCCTCGATGAAGGTCGCAGGCCGCTTCGTCGGCAGCATCCTCAAAGAGCTGAAGGAGACCACCAAGGTCGGCACCAACCTGCTCGAGATCGACGACCTGGTGCGCCGCCGCATCGAAAGCCGCAAGGGCGCCGAATCCTGCTACGTCGACTACGCCCCCGACTTCGGCACCGGCCCATTCAAACATTACATCTGCGTCTCCGTCAACGATGCCGTGCTGCACGGCGTGCCTTATGACTACAACCTCAAGGACGGTGACTTGGTGAGCCTCGACCTCGCCATCAGCGTCGACGGCTGGTGCGGCGACTCGGCCGTCAGCTTCGTGGTCGGCAGCGACCCGGACCCGGACGACCTGGCGCTCATCAAGTGCACCGAGGAGGCGCTCGCGGCCGGCATCGCGGCGGCCCAGCCCGGCAACCGCTTGGGCGACGTTTCCGCTGCGGTCGGTGACGTGGCGCACGAGCATGGCTATACCGTCAACATGGAGTTCGGCGGCCATGGCATCGGCCATGTGATGCACGGCGACCCGTTCGTGCCCAACGACGGCAAGGCGCATCATGGCTACAAGCTGCGTCCGGGCCTCACCATCGCGATCGAGCCCTGGTTCATGAAGACCACCGACGAGATCTACCAGGACGCCAAGGACGGCTGGACGCTGCGCAGCTCCGACGGCTCCAACGGCGCCCACAGCGAGCACACCATCGCCATTACCGACAACGGCCCGGAGATCCTGACCGTCCGCGAGTAGCGATTTCCGATGAGATAGGTCTGGTTTTCTCACCTTCTCCTCGCCTGTTGATGGCACTCATGGATTCGCTCCATGGGTGCCATCTTGTATCCCTTGCTCTCTGCCGCATGGTGCGGCATGCTGCGTGGCCAGACAATCGGTGGGGTGTACGCTACGTGGACATCGTGCCGGCGAGTTTACATTCATGCAATAAGGTGTGTCTCATCGTGGATGGCGCAAGGCCCCGATACCAAGGAAAGGCGGATGTGATGGTGCAGGCGAAACTCAATGTGGACGCGGGTGAGTTCGATCTGCCCGTCGTGAAGGCCACCGAGGGCGCCGACGGCATCGCGATATCCGGGCTCAAGAAGGACGGGTTCGTCGCCTTCGATCCGGGTTTCCTGGCCACCGCGCAATGCGAATCGAAAATCACCTATATCGACGGGCAGAACTCCATCCTGCGCTATCGCGGCTACCCAATCGAGCAGCTGTGCGAGCAATCCGATTTCCTCGAGGTCGCCTGGCTGCTCCAGCACGGCGAGCTGCCCACGAAGTCCGAATACGACCAGTTCTGCCTCGACCTGAACCACCGCACCATGGTGGGCGAGGACTTCCGCAGCTTCATGGCCTCGTTCCCGCGCTCGGCCCAGCCGATGAGCGTGCTCGCCTCGGCCATCAACGCCCTGGGCGCCTTCTATCCGAGCACCACCGACATCAGTGACCCGGACCAGCTCGACGAGTCCGCGCGCATCATCATGGCCAAGGCGCGAACCATCGTCAGCTACATTTATCGCCGTCGCCGCGATGAGCCGATGCTCTACCCGGACGTCGCCCGTGGCTATGTCGACGATTTCCTACGCATGTGCTTCGCGGTGCCCTACGAATCGTACGAATCCGACGAGCTCTCCATCCACGCGCTGGGCCGCCTGCTCATCATCCACGCCGACCACGAGCAGAACTGCTCCACCTCCGTGGTGCGCATCGCCGGCAGCGCCCACGCCAACCTCTATTCCGCCGTCGCCGCCGGCGTCAACGCGCTTTCCGGGCCGTTGCATGGCGGCGCGAACGAAGCGGTGCTGCGTCAGTTGGAGGTCATCAGGGATTCCGGCGAAAGCGTGGCCCAGTTCGTCGACAAGGCGAAGAAAAGCGGCACCCGCATCTCCGGCTTCGGCCATCGTGTCTACAAATGCTACGATCCGCGCGCGGTGGTGGCCAAGCACTATCTCGAGCAGCTCATGGCGCGAGGTGACGTCGACAACCGCCTGCCCGCCGACGAACGTACGCTGTTCGCCATCGCCACGGAGCTGGAGGACATCGCCACGCACGACGACTATTTCGTCTCCAGGCACCTTTACCCGAACGTCGACTTCTACACCGGTCTGCTCTACCGGGTCATCGGCTTCGACCCGGCCATGTTCACCCCGCTCTTCGCGTTGGGGCGTATCCCCGGTTGGATCGCGCAATACCGCGAGATGCTGGCCGATCCGCAGACCAAGATTGGCCGTCCGCGCCAGGTCTACACCGGCGAAACCCAGCGCGACTACGTGCCGATGGATCAGCGTTAGGTTTCAAGACACAAGTCGGGGGATAGGTTTTCGGGAATGGCGGAAAATGGCCAATCTGAAAAACCTATCTACCGACTTGTGCGGAGTGATAGGGAAGACTCACGGCACTAAACGTTTGATGGAATGTGTTCTGTGTGTCAGTGCTGCAAAGGTGTAGCAGTGAAGGTGGAAGCGCGGTGGGATTAAACACAAGTCGGGGGATAGGTTTTCGGGAATGGCGGAAAGTGGCCAATCTGAAAAACCTATCCCCCGACTTGTGCGGAGCTCCCCTCAGTTCTTATGCAGCTTCTCGTTGAGGGCGATGCCGACTTTGCGGTAGCGCGCCTCGATAGCCCCGGTCACCGAGTTGCGGATGAAGAGGATGTTGTCCTTCCCCGAGAGCTCGGATCCCTTGACGACCTCAAGCGGCTCACCCGCGGCGATCTTGGCCTTGTCGTGGATGGTGATCTTCGTGCCGGCGGTGACATAAAGGCCCGCTTCGACCACGCAGTTGTCTCCCAAAGAGATACCGATGCCGGCGTTGGCACCCAAAAGGCTGTGCTCGCCAATGGAGTTGCGCAGCTTGCCGCCGCCGGAGAGCGTGCCCATGATGGACGAGCCGCCACCGACGTCGGAGCCGTCGCCGACGACGACGCCTTGCGAGACCCGTCCCTCGATCATGCAGGTGCCGAGCGTGCCGGCATTGAAGTTGACGAACCCGGCGTGCATCACCGTGGTGCCGGGGGCCAGATGGGCGCCGAGGCGCACGCGGTCCGCGTCGCCGATGCGCACGCCCTCGGGGGCCACATAGTCGACCATGCGCGGGAACTTGTCGATGGCGAGCACGTTGACGTCGACGTGCGGGGCGGGCATGCCGCCGGCCACCACGCCCGATTTCGCCACAGCGTTCATCACATCCATCTTGCGCAACGCGAAGTTCTCGGCGGCGAACGGTCCGTAGTTGGTCCACACGACGTTGGCCAACTTAGCAAAGATACCGTCGAGGTTGATGGTGTTCGGCTCGACCATGCACATGCTCAGCAGGTGCAGGCGCAGATAGGCGTCGGCCGCGTCGACGATGGGGGAGTCGATGGACGAGACGGTGAAGACCGCCTCGCGTCGCACTCCGCGCGCGTCCGGCTCGCTGTGCTCGAGCGCGCCGAATCCGTGGTTGGGGCGGCTCTCCTTGCTCGGCGCCGCGCCGATCTCAAGCTTCGGGTACCACACGTCCAACGTGTTGCCCTCCGCGTCGATCGAGGCCAGGCCCCAGCCCCAGGCTGTGCGTTCTTCGCTCATGCTTGCTCCTAACTAGTCTTCATGGAATAGGTATCTTCCCAATCTAGCCTAAATGACCATCCCCGTGCGGGCAAGGCCCATAACGTGACGGATTCCGGCGATGCCGAGGCGCTTGGTTAATCGCCTATGTCCGATATACTGAATGTTTGTGGGTGATTACAAAAAAGAACGCGAACGCCGCGAAAACCGCCGCCGCAACATCGTGCGCGCGGTGTGCGTAGTCGTGGCCGCGGCCATGCTGATGGCATTGGTGATTCCCGCGATCTATGCGGGTCTTTGACGACCTTGGCATTCGCGTCGGGATGATGCGTGGGTGCGGCCGGGCCGCCGCCATTGGGTTTGCCGGTATAGGCGGGTGATGGTGGGCCAAAGAGAGGCCGCTGGCTATGCGCCCGCCCAAGTCATCGCCCCTTATAGACGCAAAAGGTCAGCAAGTTTTCAGTGAGGATATATAAGGTAGGCCACGATGGCAGAATTTGATTTTTCGCAGGCGCTGGGCGAGGCGCGCAAGAAGTACGAGACAATCGAGAAGGCGTTGGACGTCGAAAGGCTCAAGTCCGAGATCGACGAGCTTGAAAAGGAGGCGTCGGCGCCGAATCTTTGGGACGACGTCGAGAACGCGCAGAAGATTACCAGCCGGCTTTCCAACAAGCAGGGTCTGATCAAGAAGCTCGATTCGCTTTCGAGCCGCCTTGACGACATCGAAACCCTTTACGAATTGGGTCAGGAAGAGAATGACGCCGATTCGATGAACGAGGCCCAGAGCGGCGTGGAGGCCCTGCAGAAGGACCTTGACGAGATGGAGATCCAGACGCTGCTCGACGGCGAATACGACGAGCGTAGCGCCGTGGTGACCATCCGAAGCGGTGCCGGCGGCGTGGACGCGGCCGATTTCGCCCAGATGCTCCTGCGCATGTACCTGCGTTGGGCCGAGCGCAACGGCTACAAGACCAAGGTGATGGACACCTCCTACGCCGAGGAGGCTGGCATCAAGTCGGCCACCTTCCAGGTCGACGCGCCCTACGCCTACGGCCGTCTTTCCGTGGAGGGCGGCACCCACCGCCTGGTCCGCATCTCGCCCTTCGACAACCAGGGCCGCCGCCAGACCAGCTTCGCCGCCGTCGAGGTGGTGCCGCTGGTGGAGGAGACCGACCACATCGACATCCCCGATTCCGATATCCGCGTGGACACCTACTGCTCTTCGGGCCCCGGCGGCCAGGGCGTCAACACCACGTATTCCGCGGTGCGCATCACCCACTTGCCCACCAACATCGTGGTGACCATGCAGGACGAGCGCAGCCAGATCCAGAACCGCGCCGCCGCCATGGCCGTGCTCCAGTCCCGCCTGCTCGTGCTGCGCCACGAGGCCGAGGCCAAGAAGAAGAAGGAGCTCGCCGGCGACATCAAGGCCAGCTGGGGCGACCAGATGCGCTCCTACGTGCTGCACCCCTATCAGATGGTTAAGGACCTGCGCACGGGCTACGAGACCAGCCAGACCCAGGCCGTTTTCGACGGCGACATCAACGGTTTCATTGACGCGGGCATCCGCTGGCGCCACGAGCAGCGCCGCCAGGACGCGATCGAGGCCGAGGAGAACGGGAAGAACTAGCGGTAATGGATGGTGCGGCGCACTGGTGCCGCGCAGTTCGTACAATGAAATAGGCGTTGGCAACAAGGTAAGGATGACGACATGGCGTTGATTACATTGGACAAGGTCACCAAGATCTATCCCAAGGGCACACGCCCGGCGTTGGATTGCGTGAGTCTCGACGTGGAGCGTGGCGACTTCGTCTTCCTGGTCGGCGCCTCGGGCTCCGGCAAGACCACGCTGCTGAGCCTGCTGCTCTGCGAGGAGGAGGCCACCGACGGCGAGATCCGCGTGGCCGGCAACGACCTGCGACGTCTCACCTCGCGCCAAATCCCGCAGTACCGCCGTTCCATCGGCTTCGTCTTCCAGGACTACAAGCTGCTCAACAACAAGACCGTCTGGCAGAACGTCGCCTTCGCGCTCGAGGTCATCGGCACCCGCCGCTCGACCATCAAGTCGCTGGTCCCCAAGGTCCTCGAGACCGTGGGCCTGACCGGCAAGGAAAAGAACTATCCGCGCGAGCTCTCCGGCGGCGAGGCCCAGCGCGTGGCCATCGCCCGCGCCTACGTCAACCATCCGCAGATCCTGCTGGCCGACGAGCCCACCGGCAACCTCGACCCCACCACCTCGCTGGGCATCATGGAGGTGCTCGACGCCATCAACCGCACCGGCACCACCATCGTCATGGCCACCCACAACGAGGAGATCGTCAACTCCATGCGCAAGCGCGTCGTGGAGCTGCATTCGGGCAAGATCGTGCGCGACGAGCAGAACGGCAGCTACGATTCGGCGCTCTACTTCCCCGACGCGGAGGTGGAGTCGAAGGCCAAGCGCGTCATCAATCCTTACATGAAGGGCGCGGGGGCCGGCGTGGCCTCGTCGCCTTCGCAGATTCAAGCCGGCAAGGGTGCCTCCCGCGCCGCCGTCGCCAAGCAGGCCGTCAACGTCGTCGCGGACGCGGTGGCCCAAGGCAGCGGCGAGAACGAGGGCATCGCGCGTCTTGCCAATTCCGTGCATTCCGGCAGGACTGGCCACTACGGTGAGGCCTTCCAGTCCGCCGAGACCACCATGACCTGGGGCAAGGGCCTGAGCGAGGCCGAGGTGACCAGCGTGCGCGACGCGATCTCCGACAGGACGATCATCAACGCCGACGCCGGGGAGCCCAAGAAGCCCGCCGCCAAGACTTCCGCGGCGAGCAAGGGGGAGGCCGCGAAGGCCAAGAGCAAGGCGAAGGCCAAGGTCGTCAACGCCAAGGTCGCCAAGGCTCCCGCCGCCTCGCCGTCGCTGCCACCCGTGCCGCCCGCGCCGAAGGCCAACGCGAAAGCCGCGGGCAAGGCCAAGAGATCGAAATACGACGACCGCGTCCAAGGCGAGGGCCAGGGCGAATCCAGCAACAAGGGGGATCAGCGATGAGAATGCGGTTCATACTTTCCGAGACCTGGACGAGCCTTCGCCAGAACGTCTCCATGATCCTTTCGGTCATGCTCGTCACCTTCATCTCCTTCGTCTTCATCGGTGCCTCCGGCCTCATGCAGGCCCAGGTCACCAAGGCCAAGGGCGACTGGTACAAGGAGGTCGAGGTGGTCGTCTGGCTCTGCCCGGACGGCACCAGCCAGGCCGCCAACTGCTCGGCGGGCAAGGCCCCGAGCCAGCAGGAGATCGTGCAGCTCGAGGAGAAGATCCACCGCGACCTCAACAACGAGGTCTCCAAGGTCACCTACGAGAGCCGTGAGGACTTCTACAAGCACACCTTCCTCAAGCAATACCCCAACGGCGTCTACGAGGGCCGCACCCTCACCGCCGCCGACATGCAGGATTCGCTGCGCCTGAAGCTCAAGGACCCCACCAAGTACCAGGAGGTCTCCGAGACCCTGACCGGCAACAACGGCGTCGAGGAGGTGCTCGACCAACGCCAGATCTTCGATCCCGTCTTCAACATCCTCAACAAGGCCACCGTGGTCACGGTCGTGCTGGCGGTGGTGATGGTCGTGGTCGCGGTCATGCTCACCGGCACCACGATTCGCATGAGCGCGGCGAGCCGGCGCAACGAGACCGAGATCATGCGCCTGGTGGGCGCCTCGAACTGGACGATACGATTGCCGTTCATCCTCGAGGGCGTCTTCGCCTCGCTGATCGGCTCACTGCTTTCGGCGGCCACGCTGAGCGTGATCGTGAAGGTGTTCATCACCGACTGGCTGGCCAAGACGGTGCAGTGGATGCCTTATATCGACCAGAAGACGGTGTGGCTGATGGCCCCCGTACTCGTGGTCGGCGCGGTGCTGCTCTCCGCGTGCGCCTCGGCGGTCTCGCTGCGTCGCTATCTCAAGGCGTGATGAGTTGTATCGCAGAATATGTGAAGAAGTATTGAGCTGCCTGACAAACCTTCAGGTGGATACGTTACAATGGTAAGTCCGAAGCAAGAAAGGTGAATTCCATGCGCAAGCAGAAGCAAGTGACCGCGGCCTTCAGCATCCTGATCGCCACAGCCACGTTGTGTGGCACTGCGGCGATGACCATGACGGCCAACGTAGGGCAGGCTCAGGCATCCACCATGAGCCAGTACCAGCAGGCCGCCGCCAGCCAGGCCGACCTGAAGAGCCAGCTGGCCGGGGTCGACAGCGACCTGGCCAACCAGATCCTGCAGCTCAACGATTTGACGAACAACCAGATTCCCGCCGCCCAGGCCGCGGCGCAGAACGCCCAGCAGGGCGCCGACCAGGCGAAGAACCTGGCGCAGGCCACCTCCGACCGCCTCGCGGCCGCCCAGAAAGACAAGGCCGATCTCGAAGCCAAGATCGCGCAGACCGGCGCCGATTTCGATGACGCCAAGGCGGGCGTGGCCGCCCAGGCCCGTGAGAGCTTCCATGGCTCCGACGCCGCCGACGTGATGAACGTGGTCACCAAGTCCGGCACCACCAAGGATTTCGTCGACAAGATGCAGTCCTCCGCCGCGGTCACTCGCAGCGAGGCCAACGCCGCGAACGCCGACGCCAACACGCTCGGCACCTCGATGAACCGCAAGCAGCGTCTCGCCGCCATCGAGACCCAGATTTCCACGTTGAAGGACCAGGCCGACAGCCAGGCCGCCAGCGCGCAGCAGGCCGCCGAGTCGGCGCAGGCCCAGCAGAGCAGCCTGCAGGCCTTGCGAGACCAGGGCGCCCAGGCGCGCGCGAGCCTCGAATCGCAGAAGAGCTCGCTGACCTCGCAGTCCGCGCAGCAGGCAGCCGAACTCGCCATCCTGCAGTCACAGATCGATTCCCAGAACGAGCAAATGGGCTACCAGCAGCAGAGCGCGAGCCAAGGCACCAGCCAGGCCGGCAGCTCGAGCTACATTCCCAGCAACCCGTCTCCTGTCGCTGCACCGGGACCTGTCTATGGTGGTGGCGGCCACCCCTCCGGTGACTCCGGCAACGCCTATCCTCCGCGCCAGTGCACCGAGTGGGCCTATCTCCGTCGTCACCAGCTCGGCCTGCCCGTTGGATCCTACTTCGGCAACGGTGGCCAGTGGGCCAATTCCGCCCGCAGCCTCGGCTACCAGGTCGACAGGACCCCGTCATTCGGCGCCATCGTCGTCTTCTACCCGGGCCAGAGCGTCGGCGGCCATTGGATCGCCGACCCCTACTACGGGCATGTGGCCATCGTCGAGGGCGTGTGGGGCAACACCATCGCCATCTCTGAGGGCGGCACCGGTTTCGCCACCTTCCCGGCCAATGAGGTGTTGAACGACGCCTACAACTACGAATACATCCATAACTGATTTAGAAGTTCAGTTCGGTTAAACTCGGGCGCGCCATTCGCAACAGGATGGCGCGCTTGTGTTATGGTCGGAATATCATGCTCTCGAAGGTCGACTCCCAGAGGTCGGCGAACTGGCACAATCGTTCGGATTCGTGGCGATACGATGGCTGAGGCGCAATGCAGCCTGACGAACCAGCTGGAACCATGAACCGGGAATGCGGGCAAGGCCAGAGCTGTTGGTATATCGGATGCCAGGCACGAGTGAGGAATCAGGCGTAAGGAAAAGGACATGGCGAAGGAACAGGGCACGAAGATGATCGCGCAGAACCGCAAGGCTCGGCACAACTACACCATCGAGGACCATTACGAGGCCGGGCTGGTGCTCACCGGCACCGAGGTCAAGTCGCTGCGCGAGGGCAGGGCGTCGCTCGCGGAGTCATTCGTCTCTATCGACCGCAATGGGGAGATGTGGCTGGAAGGCGCGAACATCCCCGAATACCTCAACGGCACATGGAACAACCACGCGCCCAAGCGCAAGCGCAAGCTCCTGTTGCACGCCTCGCAGATCGCTAAGCTCACCCGCCAGACCGAGGCCAAGGGCTACACGATCGTCCCGCTGAGCCTTTACTTCAAGGACGGGCGCGTGAAGGCCGAGATTGCCCTGGCCCGGGGCAAGAAGGAATACGACAAGCGCCAGGCGTTGCGTGAGGCTCAGGACAACCGCGAGGCGTTGCGCGCGATGCGCTACGCCAACAAGCTCGTGCGTTGAGTGCGGCGGCTCGACTAAAAGGGGAGTCGCCCACTCGAGAAATCCGGCCAAGATGGCGAGACTCGAACCCTCGCATCTCGTCATCTTTCGGCAAGGTTGGTCGATGCAAAAGGTCTCGTGGCTGGGTTTTTCCGCATCATACTGTTTCGGTTTTATGCATATATGCATGTATGTATATTGTATACTGCATATTAAAATAACAAAGTTAAAGGTTGCAT
The DNA here is from genome assembly GCF_029395435.1 of Bifidobacterium sp. ESL0790. Lineage (NCBI taxonomy): Bacteria > Bacillati > Actinomycetota > Actinomycetes > Bifidobacteriales > Bifidobacteriaceae > Bifidobacterium > Bifidobacterium sp. ESL0790. The sequence goes on along the minus strand of NZ_CP113915.1, from coordinate 1,546,041 downwards.
AGAGCGTTAAAATTGACGCCCTGTTGAACGTTTAGACGCTGTAATATATCAGTGAAATACATCATTTTAATACCTGATTCAGCTGCAATGAAGCCAGAATCAAGGGTTTAAACATTTTGGATTGATGTGTTGGGTAGTGTCAAAGAGGAAATTTGCCGCAGTCAAAGGTCGATTCGCCATGAGTCCGTATGGTGACACACATAACTGCATAAATACAGGCCTGAGCATATTATGCTACTAATCAGCGAAGCAATCGCTGGATAGCAATCGGGGAGGAACCGAAATGTCAGGAACATTAAGCAAAGCTATCAAAGGCGCGCTCGCAGGTTGTTGCGCCCTCGCGATGTTAGTGACGGTGGGGGCCTGCGGCACCACCGACGAGAGTGACAAGTCCGCCACCCAGACCAAAGGCGTCGACCTGAGTTCCGTCAAGAAGGATCCCAAGATCGCCGCGATGCTGCCCGAATCGGTGACCAAGGACGGCAAGTTCACCGTCGGCACCTCGCCCGACTTCGCGCCGGCCGAGTTCCTCGACACCGACGGCAAGACCCCGATTGGCTACGACATGGACTTCGCCAAGGCCCTCGCCCAGATCTTCGGCCTCAAGTTCGAGCCCGTCGCCTCGGTGTTCGACTCGATCATGCCCGCCATCGGCAGCAAGTACGACGTCGGTATCTCCGGCTTCACCGTCGACCCCAGCCGCAAGGACGCCGGCGAGTTCGTCTCCTTCCTCAAGGAAGGCGCCTCCTACACCGTCCAGAAGGGCAACCCCAAGCACGTCAAGATCGATGACCTTTGTGGCGACACCGTCGCCGTGCAAACCGGAGTCTCCGAGGAGCAGACCGTCAAGACCGCCAACCAGCAGTGCGTGGCCCAAGGCAAGAAGCCGATCGACATCCAGTCGATGAAGCAGCAGACCAGCGTCACCACCGCCGTGGCCACGGGCAAGGCCGACGCCTTCTGCGCCGACACCCCCGTCGCCGGATACGCCGTCAAGCAGAACAGCGACACCCTGCAGCTGCTGGGCAAGAGCTTCGACGAGACCACCGAGGCCGTGGTGGTGCCCAAGGGCGACATGCAGACCGCCAACGCCGTCAAGGCCGCCATGCAGAAGCTCATGGACGACGGAACGTATATGAAGATCCTCAAGAACTGGGGCAACCAGACCTGCGCCATGTCGCAGGCGAGGATCGAGACCTTCGACGAGAGCAAGCAGCAATAAGGCTCGCGTCGAAAACCGAAGAAAACCAACGTAAGGATTTGTGATGTATGACGGGCAGTGATGACATCGTCGCCGCCCGTCTTTCAAGTTGTTCAGCACGACAGCCGTTGTAATGATCGCTTTCGCACATGAATAGAGATGCACAGAGATAATCAAAGGGGATTGTTGTGACCCCTTGGAAAGGTGACGTCTGATGGCACGTGGGAAAAAGCCGGAAGGACCTGACATACCAAACGCGATCAAGGCACGGCCGGTGCGCCGCCCCGGATCGCTGGTCGCGGGGGTGATCGTGGCGCTCCTGGCCGTCATGCTCATCAACGGAATGGCGACCAACAAGAACTTCCAATGGAACCTGGTATGGAAATACCTGTTCAATGAGCATGTGCTCAACGGCATCGGCTGGACGCTTATCCTGACGGTGACCTCGATGCTCATCGCCATCATCCTGGCGGTGCTGCTGGCGGTGATGCGAAAGTCCGTCAACCCGGTGCTCCGCGGCGTCAGCTGGTTCTGGATCTGGTTCTTCCGCGGCACGCCTATCTACACGCAGTTGGTCTTCTGGGGCCTCTTCGCGGTGCTGATCCCGCACTTCTCGCTGGGCATCCCGTTCACCGGCATCAACTTCTGGCAGATGGACACCGCCCAGCTCAACAAGGTCATCGCACCCGGATTCCTGGCCGCCATGACCGGCCTGGCCCTCAACGAATCCGCCTACCTGGCCGAGATCGTGCGCGCCGGGCTCGAGGCCGTCGACCCCGGGCAGAGCGAGGCCGCGCAGGCGCTGGGCATGTCGCGTTCGATGATCATGCGCCGCGTGATCCTGCCGCAGGCCATGCGCATCATCGTCCCGCCCACCGGCAACGAGGTCATCAGCATGCTGAAGACCACCTCCCTGGTCTCCGCCGTGCCGTTCTCGCTTGAATTGCAGTTCGCCACTGACGCGATCGCCAATCGCATCTACAAGCCGATCCCGCTGCTCATCGTGGCCTGCATCTGGTACCTGGTGGTCACCTCCATCCTCATGGTCGGCCAGGCCTGGCTCGAACGTTACTTCGGCAAGGGCTTCGACGGCCGTGGCAATGTGCCCGACAAGGACGATGAGGACAAGCCCGCCGACAAGAAGGCGGCGCCGAAGGTCTCGAAGAGCGAAAGCAAGACCTCCGCGTTCCTCGGATTGAACTCATAAGGCGAAGGCGTGATCGATATGAACGAACAAACCATGAACAATGAAACCGGCGAGGTCGCTGAGGTTAGCGAGGTCGCCGAGACCATCGAGACCACGACGGGCGTCGAGGCCGCAAAGGCCGTCGTGCCGGCGGTCAAGGCCACCGAGGTGCACAAGGTCTACGGCAACCTGCACGTGCTCAAGGGCATCAACCTCACCGTCATGCCCGGCACCGTCACCGTGATCCTGGGGCCTTCCGGCTCCGGCAAATCCACCTTCCTGCGGCTGGTCAACCAGCTCGAGACGCTCACCGGCGGCAGCATCGAGGTCGACGGCGTGCTCAATGGCTACAAACATGTCAACGCCGGGGGCAAGGATGTGCTCCAGACGCTCAACGACAAGGAGATCGCCCGCCAGCGCGCCAAGCTCGGCATGGTCTTCCAGCGTTTCAACCTCTTCCCGCACCGCACCGTCATCGAGAACGTGATGGAGGCGCCCGTCCACGTCGCCAAGGAGCCCAAGGACCAGGCTCGCGCGGAGGCCATGAAGGAGCTGGAACGCGTCGGTCTGGCCGACCGCGCCGACTACTACCCGATGCAGCTCTCCGGCGGGCAGCAGCAGCGTGTGGCCATCGCCCGCGCCCTGGCCATGCACCCCGACATCATGCTCTTCGACGAGCCAACCTCCGCGCTCGACCCCGAACTGGTCGGCGAGGTGCTCGGCGTCATGCGCTCGCTGGCCGCCGCCGGCATGACCATGATCGTGGTGACCCACGAGATCGGATTCGCGCGCGAGGTCGCCGACCAGATCGTCTTCATGGACGACGGCGTCGTCGTCGAGAAAGGCGGTCCGGAGATCATCGACGACCCCAAGGAAGAACGGTTCCAGAACTTCCTCAGCCACGTACTGTAGTTGAAGGTTAGGCAGCGCGTCAGATGGGGATATACGTTGCTCGAGACACTCAAGGACCGTTCGGCCAAGCTTACGCTCGAGCAACGTATATCCCCATCTGACGCTTGTGCTGGTGTTTGGGGTGGAGCGGATTCATTAACACTGATGTGGTTGGCATCTGACTCTTTGAGACACTCTGGCTAAGCCGTTAAGCGAAAAGCCCAGTGGGCTTTTCGTAGGCTTAGTGAGCGCGATGTATCGAGCGCGAAGGCAAAATCGTAGATTTTGCTCGGCCAAGCTTACGCCAGAACAACACATATTCCCGCGCTCTGCTTGTGCTGGTGTTTGGGGTGGAGCGGATTCATTAACACTGATGTGCGCACGATTCTGACTCGCTCGGGACACTCTGGCTGAGCCGTTAAGAACGGAGCCCTGTGGGCTCCGTTTAGGCGAAGTGAGCGCGATGTATCGAGCGCGAAGGCAAAATCGAAAGATTTTGCTCGGCCAAGCTTACGCTCGAACAACATACATCCCCATCTGACGCTTGTGCTGGTGTTTGGGGTGGAGCGGATTCATTAACACTGATGTGCGTATGATTCTGACTCGCTCTGTCGTGGAAGAATTTATCGAGGGCTGGGTTTCTTGTCTGCGTTGGGTGAATCTTTCGGTGGGGGTATGGGCTTTCTAGGGCGGGTCACGTAGACTGAAGCGTTATGTGTGGAATTGTTGGATTCGCAGGTAATCAAACCGCTTGTGGCAAACCGTTGGAAGTCTGCATGCAAGGCCTTAAACGCTTGGAATATCGCGGATATGACTCCGCCGGCGTGGCGCTTGCGGCCCCGGGGATGCAAAAGGTGGCGGTACGCAAGAAGGCCGGGCGGCTCGCCAATCTGGCCGCCGAGATCAAACGCAGCCCGCTGCCCGACGCGACCGTGGGCATCGGCCACACCCGTTGGGCCACCAACGGCGAGCCGAACGACGTCAACGCGCACCCTCACACCAGCGCGGACGGCCACATCGCCATCATCCATAACGGCATCATCGAGAACGCCGGAAGGCTGAAACTCGACCTGCAGGCCGAAGGCTATACATTCGTCTCCGCCACTGACACCGAAGTGGCGGCCAAGCTCCTGGGCAAGACCGCCAACACCATCATCGAGGAGACCGGCAAGCCCGACCTCTTCGAGGCCCTGCGCCGCGTGGCCCGCATGCTCTCGGGAGCCTTCACCATCCTCGCGGTCGACTCGCGCCAGCCCGATATCGTCGTCGGCGCACGCCACGACTCGCCGCTGGTCGTCGGCCTCGGCGACGGCGAGAACTTCCTCGGCTCCGACGTGGCCGCGTTCGTTGCCTACACCAAGGAAGCCATGGAGCTCGGCCAGGACCAGGCCGTCTGCATCAGCGGCTCCGAGGTCACCGTCACTGATTTCGAGGGCAACGTGATCACCGACAACCGCCGCTTCACCGTCGACTGGGACGCCAGCGCCGCCGAGAAGGGCGGCTGGGACTCCTTCATGGACAAGGAGATCCACGAGGAGCCGATGGCCGTGCGCAACACGTTGTTCGGCCGCTTCAACGACGCCGGCGACATCACCCTGGACGAGGTGCGCATCGACCCCGAGGTCTTCCGCGGTGTCGACAAGATCGTCGTCGTCGCCTGTGGCAGCGCCAGCTACGCCGGCATGGTGGCCAAATACGCCATCGAGCACTGGGCGCGCATCCCCGTCGAGGTCGAGCTCGCCCACGAGTTCCGTTACCGCGACCCCATCCTGACGCCCAAGACGCTTGTCGTGGCGATCTCGCAGTCCGGCGAGACCATGGACACGCTCATGGCCGTGCGCCACGCCCGCGCCCAAGGCTCCAAGGTGCTCGCCATCTGCAACACGCAAGGCTCCACCATCCCGCGCGAGTCCGACGCCGTGCTCTACACGCACGCCGGCCCCGAGGTGGCCGTCGCCTCCACCAAGGCGTTCGTCGCCCAGATCATCGCCGCCTACCTGCTCGGGCTTTACCTCGCGCAGGTCAAGAACACGCTCTACAGTGACGAGATCCACCAGATCGTCGACCAGCTCAAGGTGATGCCCGAGAAGATCCAGTGGGTGCTCGACAACCAGGCCGACACCATCCAAGCCGCCGCCAAGCGTCTCGTGGACGCGCGCTCCTTCCTCTTCCTCGGCCGCTACGTGGGCTATCCGGTGGCGATGGAGGGCGCCCTGAAACTCAAGGAAATCGCCTACACGTTCACCGAAGGGTTCGCCGCCGGCGAGCTCAAGCACGGCCCGATCGCGCTGGTCGAGGAAGGCGAGCCCGTCGTGGTCATCGTCCCCTCGGCGCGCGGACGCAACGTGCTGCACGACAAGGTGATCTCCGGCATCGAAGAGGTCAAGGCACGCGGCGCGTTCACCGTCGCCGTGGCCGAAGTGGGTGACCCCGACGCCGAGAAATACGCCGACGTCGTCTTCTGGAGGCCGGCGTGCCCGACGTTGCTGAGCCCACTCGTCGACGTGATCTCGCTGCAGCTCTTCGCGCTCGATGTTGCCAAGCTCAAGGGCTATGACGTCGACAAGCCAAGGAATTTGGCGAAATCCGTCACAGTAGAATGATGCTGAAGGTTAGGCATCGTGGATTGGAGGGATATGCCATGTTCAAGACACTCAAGGACCGTTCGGCCAAGCCTACGCTTGAACATGGCATATCCCTCCAATCCACTCGTGCTGGTGTTTGGGGTGGAGCGGATATTTTGACACTGATGTATGTGGATTTCTGACTCCTTAACCAACAACGCATAAAAACAATGCTTGGACTCATTTATCGCTTATGTTATTTGCGCTATAAATTCGTATACGTTTTGTTTGGGAGTACGTTTAAGTCGACAAGGCTGAATAAAGGGGAACGGGATGAGACGGCATCGTTGGGTAGTAGATGAGCCGGACATCCCGTTTTCGCTTGATGTCGTGTATGAGGACGAAGCCATCATCGTGGTGGACAAGCCGCATTTTCTGGCCACCACGCCACGGGGAATGTGGTATCGACAGACGGCGCTCATCAGGCTGCGGGAACGTTTTGGCGAGCCGCAGATCACGCCGGCCCATCGGCTCGATCGGCTGACGGCCGGGCTGGTGCTTTTCGTACGAGACCCCGCGCTGCGCGGAGCCTATCAGATGATGTTCCAGGAGCGTCGGGTCGAGAAAACCTACGAGTGCCTCGCGCCGGTGAAACCGATGGCCACACCGAAAACCGGGACCATCGAACGGCTCGATCCACCTTCCGTCTTTCCGCTGAGGCGGCGCTCGCATATCGTCAAGGACCGCGGGCGTTTGCAGGCCTACGAGGTGCCTGGCGAGGTCAACGCCGAGACGGTCATCGAGCTGGGGGAGACCGATGGGGATATCGTCTCCCGTGGCTACCGGCGGTATGTGCTGCACCCGAAAACCGGCAAGACGCACCAGTTGCGGGTGCATATGAACTCGCTGGGTTTGCCCATCAAAGGTGACGACCTCTATCCGCGCATCATCGAGCCTAATTATGCGGATTTCTTGCGGCCGTTGCAGCTTGTGGCCCGCTCTATGAGCTTCACCGACCCTGTCACCGGTGATCTCAGGCGCTTCACTTCGCGGGTACCTCTGGGCTAGGTCGTCGTCGCCGTCGTCGCCGTCATCGTTGGCATTGCTGGAATTATCGCTGGAATTGCCGCCGTCGGTAATGAAAAATGACACCACAGACCGGCAAAATATGCCATACACACCAGATACCGGCTGATTGTTACCATGGCAGCGTAGCTAGCGGAAGCAGACGAGGAGCAACGATGGTCTTTGAGAAGAACGGGTACCGGTGGCCGCAGCCGCTGAAGGGGAATCAGCCACAAATCTGGTACGGCGGCGACTACAACCCCGACCAATGGCCCGAATCCGTGTGGGACGAGGACGTGCGCCTGATGCTCAAGGCCAAGGTCAATCTGGTGTCCGTCGGCATCTTCTCGTGGGCCAAGATCGAGCCGCGTGAGGGGGAGTACGACTTCTGCTGGCTCGACCGCGTCATCGACAAGTTGGGCCGCGCGGGCATTGCCGTCGACCTCGCCTCCGCCACGGCCTCGCCGCCGATGTGGCTGACGCAGGCCCATCCCGAAGTGCTCTGGCGTGATGAGAAAGGCGACGTGTGCTGGCCGGGAGCCCGACAGCACTGGCGCCCCACGAGTCCCGTCTTCCGTGAATACGCTTTGAAACTTTGCCGCGCGATGGCGCAGCATTATAAGGACAATCCCTACGTGGTGGCATGGCATGTCAGCAACGAGTATGGTTGCCACAATCGTTTCGATTACTCCGATGACGCGATGCGTGCCTTCCAGGATTGGTGCCAAAAGCGTTACGGCACCATCGAGGCGGTCAACGAGGCGTGGGGCACGGCCTTCTGGGCGCAGGCCATGACCGATTTCTCGCAGATTCTGCCGCCGCGCTATATCGGCGACGGCAACTTCATGAACCCCGGCAAATTGCTGGATTACCAGCGTTTCAGCTCCGACGCGCTCAAGGATTTCTTTGTCGCCGAACGTGACGAGCTCTCCCGCATCACCCCAAGCAAGCCCCTGACCACGAATTTCATGGTCAGCTCGGTGGGCGTGACGGCCGATTACGACGATTGGGCGAGTGAGGTCGATTTCGTCTCGAACGACCATTACTTCATGCCCGGTGAGGCCCATGTGGACGAGATGGCCTATTCGTCCTCCCTGGTGGACGGCATCGCGCGCAAACGGCCGTGGTTCCTCATGGAGAACTCCACCTCGGCGGTCAATTGGCGGTCGATCAACTACCGCAAGGAGCCGGGCCAGACCATCCGCGACGCCATGGTGCACCTGGCGATGGGCGCCGACGCCATCTGCTTCTTCCAATGGCGGCAATCGCGTGCGGGCGCCGAGAAATTCCACAGCGCCATGCTGCCCCACGCCGGCGAGCACAGCCAGGTCTTCCGTGATGTCTGCGAGCTCGGCGATGACCTGCAACAGCTTGGCGACGCGGGCCTGCTGGGCACGCGGTTGGCCAAATCGCGTGTGGCGGTGGTCTTCGACTACGAGAGCGAATGGGCCACCGAGCACACGGCCACGCCCACGCAGAACGTCCGCCATTTCACCGAACCGCTGGACTGGTTCCGCGCGCTGGCTGATTGCGGCATCACCGCCGACATGGTGACGCTGCGCTCGGATTGGGACACTTATGAGCTCGCCGTGCTGCCCAGCGTCTATCTGCTCGACCGTGCGAACGCCCAGCGGGTGCGCGACTATGTGGCGGGTGGCGGCAAGCTGATCGTCACCTACTACACCGGCATCTCCGACGAGCGGGACCACATCTGGCTCGGCGGCTATCCGGGGGCCATCCGCGACGTGGTGGGGGTGCGCAGCGAGGAGTTCGTGCCCATGGGCGACGACGCCGGCGCGCTGCATCATCTGGACCTGAGCAACGGCACGGTCGCCCACGACATCGCCGACCACATCACGCAGATCGACGACACGGCCACGGTGCTCGCCACCTACAAGGCTGGGGAATACACCGGCATGGACGGTGTGCCCGCGCTGACCGTCAACCGTTTCGGCAAGGGGCTCGCCGGCTACGTTGGCTGCAGGCTCGGCAGATTGGGCATCGCCGCGAGTCTGCCCGCTTTGTTCGAGGCACTGGGATTCGAGCTTGATCAGACGGATGGTTCCGACGATGTGTTGCGTGTCGTGCGTGTCGGTGGCGTTGATGATGTCGATGATTCGGCGAGCCATGGTGGGCAGCCGAGCGTGCGGTTCATCTTCTATTTCAACCGCAGCCGCGATATCGTCACCGTCGAACTGGAAGGCGAGCCTTTGGTCGTCTCGCACGCCACCGTCGACGCCGAACACGCAAAAGGGAGCATCGAGCCCAACGGCGTCATCGTCGTCAAAGGCTAGGAGGTCGTTGCCGGAGAAGCAGGGCGTTTGCTATGGGTCGCGGCTTTGCCTGTTTTTGCGGTGACATCAATGGCCGGATACCGTTTCGTTGTGCCTGCAATGTAATCGCGACACCATGCTATACGCTTCCAACTATGACGTAGGCTCGGCAGGATAGACTGGGGTTCCATCCGCGGAGGCGTTCTCGCGTCTCCACAGCGACTTGCGCAACAGGTAACTGGTCACAAGCGATAAGCGACGAACAATAGACAACACGAACGGCAAAGGACACACATGGCACGCACGCATCTGGGGCCGAGGCTCATTGCCTTGCTCTCCGCGTTCGCCATGCTGTTCGCCGTGGCGGGATGTGGCTCCGCCCGCGACAACCGCACCGTGGTGACCGTCTGGTCGTGGGAGCCCAGCATGCGCGCCGTGGCCCGCGATTTTGAAAAAGCAAATCCCGACATCCGCGTCGACATCACCTCCACCAGCGGCTACGACAACCTCAACTCGGCCATCCAGGACGGCTACAACATGCCCGACGTGGTGCAACTCGAGTACTTCGCCCTGCAGCAGTACGCCATCAGCGGCCAGCTGCGCGACATCACCGACCGCACGCAGGGCTACGGCGGCATGTTCACCCCCGGCACGTGGTCGAGCGTGCAGCTCAACAACCGGGTCTACGGCGTGCCGATGGACTCCGGGCCCATGGCCTTCTTCTATAACCAGGACGTCTTCGCCCAGGCCGGCGTCGATCCCACGGCGATCCACACGTGGAACGATTATTACGAGGCGGCCAAGAAACTCAAAGCAATCGGTGTTTACATCGCCGCGGACGGTGGCGACGCCAGCTTCTACAACGCCATGATCTGGCTGGCGGGTGGCAGGCCCTTCCACACCTCGGGCGACGGCAAGACCGTCACCGTCAACCTCAAGGACGACGCGGGCACCACCGAATTCACGAAGTTCTGGCAGAAGATGATCGACGAGGGCCTGGTCGACACGCAGCTGACCACATGGTCGGACGGCTGGAAGAACGCCGTCGCCGCCGGAACCGTGGCCTCCGTGTTCTCCGGCGCGTGGATGCCGTCGATGCTGCTGGCCGACGTGCCCGGCGGCGCGGGGCTCTGGCGGGTCGGGCGCATGCCCACCGTCGACGGGTCCGTGGTCGATTCGGAGAACGGCGGGTCGGCGCTCGCCGTGCTGCACCTGAGCCGCAAACCCGACGCCGCGATGCGCTTCATCGACTATGTGTGCAAGGATCGCTCCGGCATCCAGAAGAGGATCGACGGCGGCGCGTTCCCGGCCGATACCGCCAGCCTCAACTCCCGCGCCTTCCTCTCCAAGACCACGATTCGCGACGCCAGGGGCATCGATGTGCCCTATTTCGGCGGCCAGGAATTTAACCGCGTGCTGGCGGGGGCGGCCGAAAACGTCTCGGTGGGCTACCAATACCTGCCCTTCGAGGTATATTCGCGAGGCGATTTCCGCAACACCGTGGGGCAGTCCTATAGCTGGACGACGCAGAAACGTTCGATCGAGCGCACCAAGGAGCGCATCAGGGAGGGGCAGACCAACTGGGACGGCAGCCCGCTGGTGGTGCCCGACGACCCGGGCCCCAAGATCAGCCTTGCCAAGGGCATCGGGCTCTGGCAGAAGGATCTCAAGGAGTACGGCATTAACCAGGGCTTCACGATTCAATGATGGTGGTGCGGAGGTTGTGGCGCTAGTAGTGTTGACTACGGTGGTCGCCCAATCTTGGTTTAATTCGCGGGTTTTGCGCCTCTGCTGCTATACGCTTCTATATTCTTGTGTTTCCGAGATTCTCAGGTTTCCCGATATTCCTAAATGTTCTTGCGGTAGATGATCGCCATGCCCTTGAAGATCAGGTCGGGGTCGTAGACGTCGATGCAATCCGTGTCGTCCTTGAACACCGAGGAGAGACCACCGGTGGCGACCACCTTGAAGTCCTCGTCGATCTCGCGGTGGAATTGGGCGATGGTCTTCTCGATGCCGCCGAGGAAGTTGTAATAGAGGCCGGCCTGCATCGCCGTTTTGGTGCCTTTGGCGAGGATCGAGGCAGGACGCGTGATCTCCACCTCTGGCAGCTGCGCGGTGCCACTCACCAGCGACCCGGCGGAGGTCTGCAAGCCGGGGCTGATGAGCCCGGCGGTGATCGCCTTGCGCTCGTCGACGTAGTTGAAGGTCGTGGCGGTGCCGAAATCGGCCACCAATACCGGCCCGCCATAGAGCGTGAAGGCGCCCACGCAATCGGCCAGGCAGTCGGCGCCCAGCGATTTCGGGTCGTCCATCCGGATGCTCAGGCCGGACTTCACGCCCGGGCCGACGATCATCGGGTCGATATCAAGGAATTTGACGATGCTGGAACGGAAGGAATGCATCACCTGCGGCACCACCGAGGCGATGATCACGTCGTCGACATCCTCGGGTTTGAGGCCTTTGAGCCCGAGGAACTGCAGCATCATGATGCCGTATTCGTCGGAGGTGTGGCCCGCGTTGGTCGTGATGCGGTAGGTGCCGAGGATGCGGTTGCCGTCGAGGAAACCGATGACGATGTTGGTGTTGCCGATGTCGACCGCGACGAGCATGGGGGTTCCTTTCGCCAGGGAGACGTTTGGCTTGTGGATGTGCCGCCTCCGCTATTCGATTACGATTCTAGTGCGTGCCGCTGCCTTGGCAAGGATTGGTGGTGATGGTGCCGCCGCCTCGCCGTCGCTTAGAAGTTACCGTCGATGGTCTAGACTTGGTTCATGCAGACGACCCGAATGGGCGGCTAGCGGTGCGTGGCCATATGGACGCGCGCGATATGCAACACAATCAAAGAGGAACACATGCCAACCAATCCAGGTGCGCACGGCGAAGACGGCGCAACCAACAATAAGACCAGCATGACATCAAACCAGGCTTCCGGCCCGGCGGCCAGCCAGCCGACCGATGCGAAACCAACCGACACGAAACCAAGCGACGTGAAACCAGCCGACGCCAAACCAAGCGCCGCGGCCAGCACCGACGAGACGCTCAACGCTCACGTCAAAGGCGGCAGCGGAAGCGTCGCTGGCGGCGCGGGGAAGAAGAACGGCGGCAAGAGGCATTGGATCTGGCTGCTCGTCGCGGCCGTCGTCGTGGTGGCGCTGGTCTTCGTTTTCGTCGTGGTCCGCAAGCCCAAAAGCCAGGAGGCGCAAGGCCGGCAGGCCGATACGGTGACCATCGGGCTCAAGCTGGCGCCCACGAACCTCGACATCCGCAACCAGTCCGGCTCGGCGCTCGACCAGGTGCTGGTCGGCAACGTCTACGAGGGGATCGTGACCCGTGACTCCAATAACAAGGTCATCCCGTCAATCGCCAAAAGCTGGGAGAAAAGCGCGGACGGCATGTCGTACACCTTCCACCTCAACCAAGGCATGGTCTTCTCCAACGGCGACAAGCTTGACGCCCACGACGTGGCATGGTCCATCGAGGAGCTGGTCAAGCGCGGCTACCACGACGCTGAATCCATGCAGAACTTCAAATCGGCCACCGCGCTCGACGCCAACACCGTACGCATCGACCTGACCGCGCCCTACGCCAACCTGCTCTGGACGCTCACCGGCAGGCCCGGCCTCGTCTTCGACCAGAAGGCGCAATACGACCCCAAGACCCAGGCCGTGGGCAGCGGCCCATACACCATCGCGAAATTCACGCCGAACGACTCCATCACCCTCAAGGCGAACCCGAAGTATCAGGGTGCCAACAAGGCCAAGACGAAGACCGTCGTTCTGCGGTATTTCGGCGACGACAACGCCGCCGTCAACGCGCTGAAATCCGGGGATGTGCAGGTCTTGGCCCCGGTCACCGAGAACCTCGCCGAGCCGTTCGAGAAGGACAGCGAGCATTTCACCGTCTCGGCCGGTGACGACACCGACAAGTACGTGCTCGCCATGAACTCCAAGGGCGACAAGACCGGCGACAAACGCGTGCGCGAGGCCATCCGCTACGGCATCAACCACAAGGAGCTCATCGCCTCCCGTGGCGGCGCCGACAAGCCGATGGGCGGGCCGATTTCCTCCCTCGACCCGGGTTATCAGGATCTCACCGGCCTGTACCCTTACAACCAGGCCAAAGCCAAGGCCTTGATGAAGGAGGCCGGCTACACGCCTGACCACCCGCTCGAGCTGCGTCTGACCTACGCCAACACCTACGGCACCGAGCTCGGCGACCAACTGCGCAGCCAGCTTAAGGCCATCGGCATCGATCTGAAGGTCAACGTCGTCGAGTTCTCCACATGGTTGCAGGACGTCTACAACAACAAGGACTACGACCTTTCCCTGGTCGACCACAACGAGAGCCACGACTTCTCGCAGTGGGTCAACACGATGTACTACTACAACTACGACAACGCCCAGGTGCGCGACTTCTACAACAAGGCTATGGCCGCCTCGACCGACAAGGAGCGCGACGGCTACCTCGCCCAGGCGGCCAAGCAGGTCAGCAGGGACGCGCCGGCCGACTGGCTCTTCAACTACCGCATCACCACGGCGATGCGCAAGGGCGTCAAGGGCTTCCCGCTCAACCTCAACCAGACGCTGCTGCCGCTCTACGGCGTCACGTATACGCAGGTGGGCAAGTAGCCGACGAGGACGCAGTGCGTCGGTAAGCAGAAAAATGAGGTTTGTTTTCTGCTTATAGACGTGGGAGTGATTTCGGGCGCGTCGGTAGGCAGGAAATCCTAGCCGAAAATCTGCTTATCGACGCAAGCCCACATGATCAAACGAGAATGAGGCACAAGGATATGCGATTCGTCATTCAGCGCTTCCTGCTGTTCGTGGCTGCGCTGCTCGCCATTTCGGTGGTGATTTTCGCGGCGCTGCGCGTGCTGCCGGGCGATGTGGCCACCGTGATGGCCGGGCTGAACTCGCCTCCGGGCAGGGTGGCGCGGCTGCGGGCGCAGATGGGGCTCGACAAGCCGTTCGTCGCGCAATACGGTGACTGGATGGGAGGCTTGCTGCACGGTGATTTCGGCAAGTCGCTGCTCACCGGCCGCTCGATCACCTCGACCGTGGCCATGCGCGCCTCCATCACCTTCCCGCTGATCGCGCTGGGGCTGGTGGTGGCGCTGGTGGTCGGCCTTTCGCTGGGAGTGGCGGCCACGCTGGCCACGCGACCGGCCGCGCGCTCCTGCTTCCATTTCTTCGGTATCGTCGGCGGCTCCATCCCGGCGCTCTGGGGCGGCTTGCTGCTGATCCTGCTGTTCTCAAAAGGCACCGGGCTGATCGGCATCTTCCCCTCCCAAGGGTTTCCGGAAGGTGGATGGCATGACTTCGGAGGGGCGTTGGCCTCTCTGGTGTTGCCCGCGCTCACCGTCGGCATCATCGACGGCGCGAGCCTCATGCGCTATACACGCTCGGCGTTGGGCGACCTGCTCTCCAGCGGTTATCTCGACCAGGCGATGGCCTGCGGCTATACGCGACGCCAGGCGGTGCTCAAGGTCGGCCTGCGGCTCGCGATGCCACAGCTAGTGAGCGTGGTCGGTCTCATGTTCGCTGGCATGGTCACCGGCGTCATGGTCATCGAGAATCTTTTCGCGTTGCCTGGCATCGGCTCCGGGCTGGTCACCGACCTCGGCAACCGCGATCTCATCGCCGTGCAGAGCGAGCTGTTCATGCTCGCCGCGTTCTTCCTCGCCGTTGGATTCGTGGTCGACGTGTTGCACCGGCTGCTCGACCCGAGGCTTAAAAGCTCGCTGGAAGGAGGCCGCTGATGGCTGATGCAAAGTCTAGGAACAGGCGGATTTCCGGGCGTGGCGACGCTTCATTAGCCAAGAAAATCGCCGTCGTGCTGCGCTCGCTGTGGGCGCGTGGCGAGGGCAAGTTCGCGCTGGTGGTGCTCGCGCTGTGGCTTGTGGTCTCACTGGTGTCGCTGGTTTGGACGCCGCAATCGCTCTGGACCACGGATGGCTATCATGTCTGGGCCAAACCATCGGCCGCGCACTGGCTTGGCACCGACGGCACCGGCTCCGATGTGTTCAGCTGGCTGATGGCCGGCGCACGCACGAACCTGCTCATCGCCGTGCTGGCGGTGGCTCTCGCCGGTGTGCTCGGCATGGCGTTGACGGCCGCGATGGTCTCGCGTTCGGCCGCGGTCTCCGGCGTCGCCGTGGTGGTGGTCGACGCGCTGATATCCATCCCGACGGTGCTTATCGCCCTGATTCTCGCGGTGCCCATGGGCGCTTCCGTGGCGGTCATCGTCATTGCCTGCGGTATCGGTTACGGGCTCAATCTGGCGCGTATAGCACGTCCTCAGGCGTTGCTGGCCGCGGGTTCCGACTACGTGGATTCCGCGCTGGCCAATGGAGCGTCGTGGTTCTCGGTGCTCATGCACCACATCATGCCCAACACGATGCCGACCATGACCGTCCAACTCTCGCTTTCGGCGGGCACGGCCGTGTTGGCCGAAAGCGGCCTGACCTACCTCGGCGTCGGCGTGCCCAGCGGCGTGCCGAGCTGGGGCCATTCGCTGGCCACATCCGTCAAGTTCATCGACGTCTACCCGCTCACCGTGCTGTGGCCGGGACTCATCGTCACCGTGGTCGTGGTGGCGTTGAACGTCTTCGGCGACGCGCTGCGCGACGCGGTCGACCCCGTGGCCAATCCGGCGTTGAGGGAGGTGGCGTGATGGCTGTGGACGTCTCGAATCTTTCGGTTGAGATCGGCAGCAAGCCGATTGTGCGCGATGTGAATCTGAGCATCGCCGACGGGGAGCGCGTGGGGCTGGTGGGCTCCTCGGGTTCCGGCAAGTCCATGATCTCCAAGGCGCTGCTGGGGCTGTTGCCACGCCAGGCCAAGGTGTCGGGTTCGGCCACGCTCGGGGGAGTGGAGGTCGTCGGGGCCGATGATGCTGTGGTGGCCGGGCTTCGCGGGCGGTACGTCGGCACGGTCTTCCAGAATCCCGGCTCCTCGCTCAACCCGGTGTTGAGCGTCGCCAAACAGGTCGAGCTTCCGCTGAAGCTGCATTATGATCTGGACGCCGACGAGCGCCACGAGCGCGTGATGGCGATGCTGCGCAAGGTCGGGCTGGACGAGTCGCTGGCTGGCCGATATCCGCACGAGCTCTCCGGTGGCCAGCAGCAGCGTGTCGGCATCGCCACGGCGCTCATCACCTCGCCGCGCCTCATCATCGCCGACGAGCCGACCACGGCCCTCGACTCCATCACCCAACGGCGCATCGTCGACCTGCTGGTCTCCCTGGTCGACACCTCAGGCGCATCGATGCTCTTCATCACCCATGATTTCTCGGTGCTCGCCCGCGCCACCACCCGCTGCTATGTGCTTGACGAAGGGCGCATCGTGGATTCGGGAGCGACCTCCGAGCTGCTCGCCGCGCCCAGTGTCCCTCAATCCAAGAAGCTGGTCGAGGCAGCCAGAAAGCTGACGTTGAATGGTGAGTTATCGGCGGGTGAGACCTTATGATGGCCGGTTTTGAGGGTGTTGATGATTTGGGCGCATACCCAAAGTGGGGCATTCAAAAACGGAACGTTGGAATTCGTATGGTTTCTTTTGGAAACCGTCGGTTTGGGTGTGCGAGAAACGAGGAAATCGATGGCTAAGGGGCAGAAATTACTCGTCGGCAGCGGCATCTGCCGCACATTCGGGCGTGGTAAGACGCGGCAGGAGGCGTTGCGCGACGTCGACGTCGAGATCAGGCAGGGCGAATGTCTGGCGATTATCGGCGGCTCCGGCTCGGGTAAATCGACGTTGGCGCGCATCCTGCTCGGACTCGACAAGCCTACTTCGGGCACGGTGGCCTATCGCGGGGAAGCGGTGGATGGCGCACGCGCCGAAGGATACCGGCTGCTTCGTCGCGAATCAGGGCTTGTCTTCCAGAATCCCTTCGCCTCGTTGGACCCGCGCTGGACGGTCGGGCGCTCGGTGGGCGAACCATTGCGCATCCAGCATCGTGAGTTGGGGCGTGATGAGATGGAACGCAAGGTCGAGGATGCTTTGTGGTTGGTTGGCCTTGAGCCAGGCGAGTTCATGGGTCGTTACCCGGCGGATTTGTCGGGCGGGCAGGCCCAGCGTGTGGCCATCGCCCGCGCCGTGGTCGCCGATCCGAGCCTCATCGTGGCCGACGAGCCGATGAGCGCCATTGACGTGGCTGCCAGGCTGCAGATTCTGGACGCTTTCGCCACGATTCGCCAGACGCGGCCAGACACCGCCATCGTCATGATCTCGCACGATCTTGGCGTGGTGCAGCATATCGCCGAGCGTATTGTCGTGCTACACAATGGTGTGGTGGTCGAAGAGGGTTCAGCTGATGAGGTTTTGAGCCGTCCCAAGTCGGATTACACCAAGGAACTGGTGGCCGCCGCATCGCTGTAGATGCTGTTGTCGGCGTCGATATAAATATTGTTGTCAGCGTTGTTGTGTACTTGCCTTGGGTTCGGGCCCAAATCACTTTGAGCCCTTTATATTATCCGCTGTCGTTCCTCTGGCAACGCTCCTTCTAATCGACCACGTTGAAACACTCGCCATTGTAGAAGGCGAGGATGGAGCGCGCCACCTGACGCGACATGTCGGCGTAGGCGTCGTCGGCGCGCCAGGCCACGTGCGGGGTGAGGATGGCGTTCGAAATCGAGCGAAGTGGATCGTCCGTCGGCAACGGCTCCTTGTCGAAAACGTCAAGTGCGGCCTTGACGTCGCCGCGCTTGAGGCGGTTGACCAGCGCCCCAGATTCGATGAGTTCTGCGCGTGCGGTGTTGATGAAGAGGCTCCCTGGCTTGAGATGCTCCAGGTCGGAGGCGGTGATGAGCCTTGCGGTCTCGGCGTTCAGGGGCAGGTGGAGGCTGACGACGTCGGAGTGGTCCATGAGCTCGGCGATGGAGTCGACGGGTGTGGAGCCCAGCGAGCGGGCGGTGGCGGCGTTGACGTGCGAGTTCCAGACCAGCGTGTGCATGCCGAACCCGTCGGCGATGCGGGCCACGCTCTGGCCGATGCCGCCGAAGCCGATGATGCCCAGCGTCTTGTCTTTGAGGGCGAATCCCTCACGTCCGGCCCAGCCGCCGGCGCGGATGTCCCGATCCATGGCACCCACGCTGCGCGCGAGCTCGAGAATCAGGGCGAAGGTGTATTCGGCCACCGTCTCGTCGCCATAATGCACGGTGTTGCACACCCGGATGCCGAGCTCCCGCGTGCGCTTGAGGTCGATGAAATTGGTGACGCCGGTGCCGCCGAAGACGAAGCAGCGCACGTGGTCGGCGAGCTGGTCGAGCAGGCTGCCGTTGACGTGGAAACCGATGACCATCACGGTGTCGGCCTCGCGGCAGCGCTCGATGATGGCGTCGTCGCTGATGTTGAAATCCCGGTAGAGCCGCACCCGCGCCACGTCGTGCAACAGCTTGAGGCTGGAGGCGAGCGGCTGGTACATCGCCTCGAACATCGTGGGGACCACCACCAGTGGCAGGTCGGTACGTTCCGATTGGGTTTCGATATAGTCCATGCCTCCAACAGTAATTCCCGCTCTGGCCGATGAAGGTGGAATCCGCGTCCGCGCGGGCGAATCGGCTATGTATTCTTGGCTTATTACGATGTGAACATAGAGCGGGCGATACTCCGATACCACAACGAGGCGGCCGCAAAACGCGTGGTTGCGCTGGCTCGGATAGGGTATCGCAACGTCGCAAGGCATAACGCCAAGGTGGACAAGCGAGGTCAGGAACATGGTCGAACAGCAACGGAAGGCGATTCCCGACGAGATACGGACCAACGGGGCGACGCCGAACCCATGGTGGGCCAACGCGGTGGTCTACCAGGTCTATCCGCGCAGTTTCCAAGACAGCAACGACGACGGTTTCGGCGACATTCCGGGCATCATCTCGCGGCTCGACTATATCGCAGGCCTCGGCGTGGATGTGCTGTGGCTCAGCCCGGTCTACGTCTCACCGCAGGTCGACAACGGCTACGACATCGCCGATTACCAGAACATCGACCCTCGGTTCGGCACGATGGACGACATGGACGAGCTGCTGCGGCAGGCGCACCAACGCGGGCTCAAGGTCGTCATGGACCTCGTCGTCAATCACACCTCCGACGAGCACGCATGGTTCCAAGCCAGCCGCGACAAGAACGACGAGCATGCAGACTGGTATTGGTGGCGGCCCGCGCGCAAGGGCCACGAGCCCGGCGCTCCCGGCGCGGAGCCGAACAAGTGGGGTTCCTATTTCGGCGGATCGGCCTGGACCTACGACCTCAAGCGCGGAGAATACTATCTCCACCAATATTCGTCCAAACAGCCGGACCTCAACTGGGAGAATCCCGCCGTGCGCAAGGCCATCTACGCGATGATGAATTGGTGGATGGACCGCGGTGTCGACGGCTTCCGCATGGACGTGATCGTCGAGATATCCAAGCGCGTCGATTCCCATGGCCACCTGCCGGGCGAGCAGGGAGGCCACATTCCCGATTTGCCGGCCAGCCATGGCTATTCCACGCCGTTCCTCGCCTGCACGGATGGGCCGAGGCTCGACGAGTTCCTGCGCGAGATGCGCCATGAGGTCTTCGACGGCCGCGACGGCTATCTCACCGTCGGCGAGGCGCCCGGGCTGCGTGTGAAGCGCGACGGGGTCATCACCGATCCGGCCAACGGCGAGCTCGACATGATGTTCCTCTTCACCCACGTGCTCTTCGACGGCAAGAACTATGACACATGGAATCCCATCCCGTTCAGGATGAGCGCGCTGCGCAAGATTCTGGCGAAGGAGCAGAAGGTGGTGCGCGAGGCCGGTTGGGCGAGCCTCTATTTCGAGAACCACGACCAGCCCAGGGTCATTTCGCGTTGGGGCGACGACAGCGAGGCCATGCGCGTCAGGTGCGCCAAGGCGTTCGCGTTGCTGCTGCACATGCACCGCGGCACGCCGTATATCTTCCAGGGTGAGGAGCTGGGCATGACCAACGCCCACTTCACGCGGCTCGACCAATACCGTGATATCCAGAGCCTCAACGCCTACCGCGACCACGTCGAAGGCGATTATGGGATGTCGCCGGACGAGATGCTCGATTTGCTGGCCAAACGCAGCCGCGACAACGCGCGAACCCCGATGCAGTGGGACGATTCGAGATACGCCGGGTTCATGTCGCCGGACGCGGATGCGGAACCTTGGCTCGCGGTCAATCCCAACCACGACGCGATCAACGCGAAGGCCGAGATGGCCGACCTCGATTCCGTTTATAGCTTCTACAAGCGGCTGATAGAGCTGCGGCACAAGAACATGGTCGTCGCGGCCGGCGATTGGGAGTTGATCGACAGGCATGACGAGAACGTCTATGCGTTCGTCAGGTCTCTGGGCGACGAGCGGTTGCTGGTCGTGGTGAATTGCTCGTCGGAGGAGGCCGCGATTCCCAGGCAATCGGCGAAATTGATCTCGGAGAGCGGGGAGCTGGATGATGGTCGGCTCGTGATCTCCACGACCGGCGCGTTCCCGAGCGAGGGTCGGCTTGGGCCTTGGGAAGGCTTCGTATACAAGGTCTGAGCGGCATCAGACTTCGCAAGAAGAAAACTTTGTTAGGGGGGGTTGAGTCTTATGTCGCTATCTGATATGCTATAACGTATAGCAGTTGCTAAGAGGCGTAGTGATGCAAGGAGGGCTGTCATGACGATGGTGCAGATGAACGTGCGCGTCGACGCTGAGGTGAAAGCCGATGTCGACAAGATTCTTGAACGACTGGGCAAGACGCCCAGCTCGGTGGTGCGCGATTTGTGGGATTTCATCAAAGACCACGGGGAAACACCGGATTTGAACACCGCGTTGCAGAACGAGGACCTGGAATTACAGAAGCAACAGGAGCTCGGACGGATTCATAGCATGAGCGGCATCGTGCCGAAGATGCTGGAGAATGCGGGGCTTATCGGGCGCGGAGACGATCCGTTCGCGGGGAAGTCTGCCGAGGAGCTTCACGATTATGCGGATGAGCAGCGTTATCTCGAGTATCTTGGGGAAAGCGAGCCGCGGTGGTGAACAATATGTCGAAAAACATTGTCTTTGACACCAATATTCTCCTTGACATGGTGATGCATCGTTCCGTACGTGAGTCAAAAGCGTTGAGGCTCATGAGCCAGTGCGCCGATAGGCGGCTGAACCCCATGTGCGTGTCGTTGTCTTTGAAAGACGTGGATTATATCGTCAAGGTCAACATCAAGCGTGATTTCAAAGACGCTGCCGAAGGTGTGGAGCGGGAGACGGTGCGGCAACTGGTCTCACGAATCGGCTGGACCAGTGTCGAGTCCATCCTGAAGGTCTGCGAAGTGGCTGCCGTGGACGGGAGGGTCTGCGAGGATGCGCTCACCTTGCGTTCGGTCCATCCTGATTACGAGGACGACCTTATCGTCGCCGCGTCGCGGCAGGTCGACGCCGACATGGTGGTGACCGGCGACAAAGACATGATCAGGCATTTTCCGGATTTGTGCGTGAGCGTGGAGGACGCGCTCGCACGAGTGGAAAAGATGGACGGGCAATGATGGATCCTATATTGACGCTGTTTGCGGCCGCTTCGGCGGCGTGCGATGATATGGCTCGGATTTCTGCCGTCACAGGAATGAACGCGCTTAGACTGTAGGGAAAGTTCAACGGAAACAAGGGGAGTGAATATGGCTGGCAAGGCATTGATTATCGTGGATGTGCAACCGACGTTCTGCGAAGGCGGGGAGTTGGGTGTCGAAGGCGGCACGGCGGTGGCCGAGCGCATCGCCCAATACGTGAAGGCGCATAAGGGGGATTACGCCTATATCGCCACCACCCAGGACTGGCATATCGAGCCGGGCTCTCACTTCTCGGACCATCCGGATTTTGTGGATTCATGGCCCAAGCATGGTGTGGCGGGCACGCCGAACGCCGAGCTCATGCCGCAGATCGCCGCACTTGGGGTCGAGCACCACTTCAAGAAAGGGCAGTATGCCTCGGCGTATTCGGGCTTCGAGGGTATTGAAGACAACACCGACCGTGTGCAGACCCGTGACGAGTTCGCCGAAATGCAGAAGGATGGCAAGACCTTGGCGCAGGGGCTCAAAGGTGCCAACGTCGACCATATCGATGTGGTTGGTCTGGCCGAGTCGCATTGCGTCAAGGAGACCGCGCTTGACGCCAAGAAGCTCGGGTACTCGGTCACTGTTTTCGAAGACATGACCGAGCCAGTGAGCAAGGACCAGGGCGTGAGTGCGCGCAAGCAGATGAGCGAGGCTGGAATTGAGTTGGCGCAGGGGCTTGCCGATTAGTTCTGAGGCTTGATGCCGTTGCTGGCGGTAAAGCGGGCTCTGACTTTGGCTTTGACGTGGATATTGGTGGCTTCGAGCTCGTGAACGTGTCAGTGGTTTGGAAAATATAGGTGATATGGAATGGCGAAGTGGTGAAAATGACCGAGGATGAATACCCGAACGACGAAGGACAGTTCGCCGTCCCCGACTTCGAGGACGACTGGGCCGAGGCTGATGTGGCCCCGTCCGAGGAGGACGAGGCGTGGGCCATGCACCTTCAGGACCTGCAACATGGTTCCGGAGGGACTTCGGTCCCGACTTCGTCTCCAGCACCGTCAGTCGCTACGCCTGTTGTCAAACCGGGGGCGCCGCTCGCCGCGCTGAAGCAGTATTTCGGGTACGATTCGTTCCGTGCCGGTCAGGAAGACCTTGTCGACGCTATCCTCAAAGGCCATGATGTGTTGGGCGTCATGCCCACCGGTGCCGGCAAATCCATTTGTTATCAGGTGCCCGCTACCATCCTGCCGGGGTTGACCATCGTCATCTCGCCATTGATTTCGCTGATGCGCGACCAAGTGGACGCGCTGAACGACGCGGGAATCGCCGCCGCGTTCATCAACACCACGCAAAGCGCCGACGAACAGGGCATGGTGCTGGCGCAGGCCCAGCGTGGGGATGTGAGGATGCTTTATGTGGCTCCGGAACGCTTGGAAACGCAGCGATTCCGCAACTTTGCCTCACGGGTCAACATCTCACTGATCACCGTGGACGAGGCGCACTGCGTCTCGCAATGGGGCCAGGACTTCCGCTCGTCCTATCTTGGCATTGGCGAGTTCATCGACTCGCTGCCGCAGCGTCCGACCGTAGCCGCGTTCACCGCCACCGCCACCGAGAAGGTGCGGCGCGACATCGTCAAATTGCTGCGACTGCGTCAGCCCAAGGTCACCGTCACCGGCTTCGACAGACCGAACCTCTATTTCGACATCATCAACATGCCGACGAAACGCAAGAACGTCTGGATCGCGAACTATGCCGCCGACCACGCCGACGACTCGGGCATCGTCTACTGCGCCACGCGCAAGGAGACCGAGGCGCTCGCCGAGGCGTTGAACAAGCGGGGAATCCCCGCCGTCGCCTACCACGGTGGCATGTCCGCCGAGGTACGCAACCAGGCGCAACGTGACTTCGTCACCGACAAGGTGCCGGTCGTCGTCGCCACCAACGCCTTCGGCATGGGCATCGACAAATCCAACGTCCGCTACGTCATTCACCACAACATGCCCGAGAGCATCGAGGCCTACTACCAGGAGGCGGGGCGCGCCGGCCGTGACGGCGAGCCGAGCCGATGCACCTTGCTGTGGAACGAGTCGGACATCGTCACCCGACGCAGGCTACTTGACATGGACTCCGACAATGATCGCTTGAGCCCGCAGGAGCAGGAGATCGTGCGCGTCAGCCACCGTCGATTGCTCAATGCGATGATTGGTTACTGCCGAACTACCGAATGTCTGCACCGCTATATGACCCGGTATTTCGCCGATCCGAACGGTGTGGAGACGGCCGCTGCGATGGGCGAGACGAACCAGCCTGACAGCGCCGGCGATGGGGAAGTGGCGAAAACCGCCGAGAATGAGAAGTGCGGCAACTGCGCGAATTGCGAAAGCACTTTCGAGACCATCAACGTCACCGATACCGCACGTGCCATCAGCCGGTGTGTGCACGACCTTCGCCAGAGTTTCGGCATGGGCAAGATCGTCTCCGTGCTGCGCGGCTCCAAGGCCCAGGATCTCCTCAACCGTGGGCTCGACCAAGTGCCCAGCTATGGCGCTTTGCACGATGTGCCCGACGCCCGTATCCGTGACGTGCTCAACCAGATGGCCACCGACCAATATCTGTTCATCTCCGAAGGCAGACTGCCGATCGTGCAGTTCGGAGTCCGAGCCGGTGAGACCGCCCAGCCTGATTTCCATTACGAGATCAAGCGCATCGAACGCCATGGCCGTTCATCGGCCACGACATCTTCGGGTGCCGCGTTCGGCTCCTACGACGCCGATTCCTCACATACGCCTGCTGGTTCATCGTTCGGCGACTACACGCCAAGCGAGGAGGACGAGGCCCTGTTCCAGAAGTTCCGTGAGCTGCGCCGTACCATCGCCAGCGAAATCGGCAAGCCACCCTACATCGTCTTCTCCGACAAGACCCTGCGTGACATGGCCCGCATCAAGCCCGTCACCGACGCCCAATTCCTGGCCGTCAACGGCGTCGGCGAAAACAAGCTCCACCTCTACGGCCCCCGTTTCATGGAGGTCGTTCGGTCGAACTAGTTGTTTGTGCCGGTGAGCAGAGATGTTAAAGGAACGCACATGGAATTTAACGGCGAATCTCAAAGCAATTCGAACCTCGAGGCCGTTCGCCGTGCCCAAGCCGATTTCGAAGGCGACGCCCAAGAGGCGGGATTGCGTGATGAGGATGACCTCATGGAGCTCATCAAAGAGATAAGAAAAGAAAGGGCAGTCAGGTTGTGGACAGAGTGAACTTGGCCATCCGAATGGCGTGCTAGAGTGACAACCACAAGCGCTGATCCGTTATCGGCGGGGAGCTTTCGGAAGAACGGTTGTGGCCTACACCATGGGCCGCGGACTTATTAGAACCGACGGGATGGGCCCGACACAGCCTGACTCAAGCGGTCGCGCTCGCAGACACTTCTCCAAGTGCCTGGGTCGCGACAAGCGAGGTGGTACCGCGGTGCCGGCGCGTGCGAACAGCGCGCTCCGAACATCGTCCTCGTGGTAGCAATGACCATCTGCCAAGCGAGGAGACAACGGTGAGCGAATCCACCAATTCCCATGTGTATCCCAAGGCGTCCGTAGGCGAGCAAGGCGCGCACGTCGCGCCGAACCCGAGCTTCCCCAAGATGGAGGAGTCGGTGCTCGACTATTGGGACAAGGACGACACCTTCGAGAAATCCATCGACCGCAACCCCAGCGGCGACCACAGCGACAACGAATTCGTCTTCTTCGACGGCCCGCCGTTCGCCAACGGCCTGCCGCATTACGGCCATCTGCTGACCGGTTACGCCAAGGACGTCATTCCGCGCTACCAGACCATGAAGGGCCGCAAAGTCAACCGCGTCTTCGGCTGGGACACCCACGGCCTGCCCGCCGAACTTGAGGCGCAGAAGGAACTCGGCATCGAATCGGTTGACCAGATCGAGGAAATGGGCATCGAGAAGTTCAACGACGCCTGCCGCAAGTCCGTCCTGAAATATACCAACGAGTGGAAGGACTACGTCCACCGTCAGGCCCGCTGGGTCGATTTCGAGCATGGCTACAAGACCCTCAACACCACCTACATGGAATCGGTGATGTGGGCGTTCAAGACCCTTTACGACAAGGGCCTGGCCTACAAGGGCTACCGTGTGCTGCCGTACTGCCCGAAGGACCGCACTCCGCTTTCCGCACACGAGCTGCGCATGGATGCCGATGTCTATCAGGACCGTCAGGACATCACCCTCTCCGTCGCCGTTAAGATGCGTGACGAGGACGACGCCTACGCCGTCTTTTGGACAACTACGCCTTGGACCGTGCCGACCAACTTCCTTATTGTCGTTGGTGAGGATATCGATTATGTCGAGGTCAAGCCCACCGAGGGCAAGTTCGCCGGCAAGAAGTTCTACTTGGGCAAGCCGTTGCTCGGTTCGTATGCCAAGGAACTCGGCGAGAACTATGAGATCGTCCGCGAGCTCAAGGGCAAGGAGCTGGTCGGCCGTCGCTACTGGCCGGTCTTCCCGTACTTCGCGGGGGATGAGGCTGAGTCCGAAGGACATATCCCCGGACCGAACGCCTACCAGATTCTCGCCGCCGACTACGTCGACACCGTCGAAGGTACCGGCATGGTCCATCAGGCTGTCTATGGCGAAGACGATATGAACACGCTGAACGCGGCCGGGGTCAATTGCATCGACGTGCTCGACGCCAGCTGCACCTTCACCGCCGATTGCCCGGATTACGAAGGCATGTACGTCTTCGATGCCAACCTGCCGATTCTGCGCAACCTGCGCAACGGCGACGGCCCGCTGGCCCGCATCCCCGAGGACCACCGCGCCCTGCTCTTCCAGGAGAAGAGCTACGTGCACTCCTACCCGCACTGCTGGCGCTGCGGCACCCCGCTGATCTACAAGCCGGTCTCCTCCTGGTTCGTCTCCGTGACCAAGATCAAGGACCGTCTGCTCAAGAACAACCAGTTGATCAACTGGATTCCCGAGAACGTCAAGGACGGCCAGTTCGGCAAGTGGCTGCAGAACGCCCGCGACTGGTCGATTTCCCGCAACCGCTTCTGGGGCTCACCGATTCCCGTGTGGGTTTCCGACGACCCGAAATACCCGCGCGTCGACGTCTACGGCTCGCTTGACCAGCTCAAGGCCGACTTCGGCGACTACCCGCGCGACGGCGAGGGCAACGTCAATATGCACCGGCCCTATATCGACAATCTGACGCGCGTCAACCCCGACGATCCGACCGGCAAATCGCACATGCACCGCATCTCCGACGTGCTCGACTGCTGGTTCGAGTCCGGCTCCATGCCGTTCGCGCAGTTCCATTACCCCTTTGAGAACAAGGAGTATTTCGAGCAGCACTTCCCGGCCGACTACGTGGTCGAATATATCGGCCAGACCCGTGGCTGGTTCTACGTGCTGCACGTCATGGCCACCGCGTTGTTCGACAAGCCCGCCTTTAAGAACGTCATCTGCCACGGCATCGTGCTCGGCGACGACGGCCAGAAGATGAGCAAGCACCTGCGGAACTATCCGGACGTCAACGGCGTGTTCAACGACTACGGCTCCGACGCGATGCGCTGGTTCCTTATGTCCTCACCGATTCTGCGCGGCGGCAACCTCATCGTCACTGCCGACGGCATTCGCGACACGGTGCGCCAGGTACTCCTGCCTGTGTGGAGCTCGTACTACTTCTTCACGCTCTATGCCAACGCAGCTAATGGCGGTAAGGGCTATGACGCACGTGCGTTGAAGCCTGAGGAAGTCGCCGGCCTGCCGCAGATGGACCGCTACCTGCTGGCCCGCACCCGCAGGCTCGTGGTGTCGGTTGAGCATGCGCTCGATACGTTCGCCATCTCCGAGGCGTGCGCAGCGGTGCAGGACTTCATCGACATGCTCACCAACTGGTACATCCGCAACAACCGCGAACGTTTCTGGGATGAGGATGAGAATGCCTTCAACACCCTCTACACTGTGCTCGAGGTGCTGATGCGCGTCATGGCACCGCTGGCTCCGATGGAATCCGAGTCGATCTGGCGTGGCCTGACGGGCGGGGAATCCGTGCATCTGGCCGAATGGCCGTTCGTCACCGTGCAGGACGAGGAATCCCACGATGTCGGCGCGACCGCAGAATCTGAATCCGAACTCGACCACGGCAAGGAGACCGAGCTGGGTCGCGTGCTGGTCGATGATCCGGCGCTGGTCGCCGCCATGGAGCAGGTGCGCGAGGTCGTTTCCGGCACGCTCTCCCTACGCAAGGCCAGCCAGATTCGCGTGCGCCAGCCCCTGGCCAAACTCACCGTGTTGGTCGACGATCCCGAGGCCGTCGCCGCCTACGACGACATCCTCAAGACCGAGCTCAACGTGAAGGACGTGGAGTTCTCCACACTCGCCGACGCGCCCAAGCAGGGCCTCAAGATCGTGCACGACCTCAAGGTCAACGCACGTGCGGCCGGCCCAAGGCTGGGCAAGCAGGTGCAGTTCGCCATCAAGGCGTCCAAGTCCGGCGACTGGCACGTCGATGAGTCCGGCGCGCCCGTGGTCGAGACCCCCGATGGGGACCTGAAACTGGTCGAGGGCGAGTACACGCTCGTCAACCAGGTGGAGGAGGTCGGCGCCAAGGACCGCGCCAACGACGTCTCCGCGGCGCTGCCCAGCGGTGGTTTCGTCATCCTCGACACCGAGCTCAACGACGACCTGATCGCCGAAGGCTATGCCCGCGACGCCATCCGCGCCGTGCAGGACGCCCGCAAGGCCGCCGATCTCGACATCGCCGACCGCATCACGCTGACGCTTGACGTGCCGGCCGCCGATGCGCCCAAGGCCGAGCAGTTCCGCGATCTGATCGCGCACGAGACGCTCGCCACCACGCTCACCATCAACGCCGACCCGACCGCCGACGAGCTGAAGGCCACCGTGGCCAAGGCGTGAGAAGATCCGCGGCGCGCGGATGACGAGTCTTATGCCTTTCCGTGTGCCGCTGGTTTCCCGATAGCGCCATAAGCAAACGGGTGGCTGGCAAACCGATGAGTATCGTCGATTTGCCAGCCACCCGTTTTGTTGTTTGAGTTTTTGCTTGAGCTATCTGTGTTCGAGCTGTCTGTATTTGAATAATCTCCCGTTCACATTATTTCTTGATAGCTCCGGGTTCGCCCGTGGCCCCGACCTTGGGCATCACGTTCGGGTTGCCGACATCCGCGCGCTCGATGCCGATGCTCCCGCAGAACTGCTCGGGTGTCTTGTCTAGGTTGCCGAAGACGTTGACCGGCCAGATGTGCCCATTGACCCGAATCGTCGGCGTGAAGAAGCTATGGGTGCCTTGGATCGTGGTGTAGAGCTCGGTGCGCTTGGCCGTGTATTCGGTCACCTTGGTGATGTAGTCCGCGTAGGTGCCTTTGACGGCGGCTTCGGCGACCTGCGGGTCCACTCCCGCCTTCACGGCCTGCTTGGCAATCTGTTCGTCGCTGACATCCTTGTATTTGTTCTCGTCGGGCTGGAAACCTTTTTCGAAGAGCGCCGAGACGAACGGCGCCACATGCTCGGGGTCGTGGGCCGAGACGTAGGCCACGGCGCTCGCGGTGCGTGTGGAATAGCGGTTGGTGGAAGGCGTGTCGAGGAAGTTGACGACATGGAATTCGAGATTGATCTGCCCGGCGTCCTGCAACCGGATGAGCGTGGGCTCGAGCTGGCGGGCCAGCTTCGCGCAATAGGGGCACAGGAAGTCCTCGTAGATCTCGACGGTGGGGGCCTGCGGGTTCCGTTTCGCCTTGTTATACGCCGGCAGACCGCCTTGCTTGGTGGCCCCAGCCGGTTTCTGCGAGACATTCTGCAACGCGGTGTAGGCCTCCGATAACGCCTGCGGGGAATTGGCGTCCTGCGCCTTCTGGTGGTTGCGCCAGGCGGTGACGCCGATAACCGCGATCAGGGCCACCACAATCACCGTGGTGATGGCGCCGATGATCAGACGCTGGTGGGATTTTCGGGGCTGAATGGTGCCTGTGGCGGTGGTGCCACTGGGGGATGATGGTGCCGAAGCCCGCATTTCGATGGTTTCTGGCTCGCTCTCGCTGGATTCGTCGGTGTCGTCACTGCTCAATGTCATTCCTTTTTCTTGTTGCGTCTCCTATCGACGCAATCAAACGATATAACAAGTTATTACAATAAAGGTAATACTATACAAAGAAAGAAATTTTGTCGTTTTATGAACATTTGCTGCGTATTTTCGGCGCTTGTTTGGCGACATTCTAATTTTGGGCGAGCAGGCTAAAAGGACAAGCTGGGAAGGCGGATTACGGGATTGCAGGTTGCTGATTGCCTAATTTCCGGGGGACTCGCCGTGGCGGGCAAACGTCAAAGCGTCGGTTATACTATTTAAGTGGTTGAAGCCAATACTTCAATGACGTTGCGCCCGTAGCCCAATGGATTAGAGCAGCTGACTACGGATCAGCAGGTTACAGGTTCGAATCCTGCCGGGCGCACCAATTAATCCGTGGAATCTCAAAGGTTCCACGGATTTTTCAATTCTTGGGCAGCGTTCCGCCGCCGCAACGTATGCCAAACGTATTTCCGACCGCCTGATTCGGCACTGCGACTGCGCATGCTCAACTGGTGTTTTCACGCACTGGTGCCGTGAGCCAGTGGGAAAAGCAGGGTTATAGGCCAAAATATTTGGTTTTAGAATCTGTTTTTAGGGTTGTTGGCCAGGAAACGTTCTCTAGTCGGTGGCGTTGGGGTATCTGGTGGCGGTGTGGAACTCGTTCCAGTCGACGCCAGTGCCGATGCCGGGCTCGTCGCCGGTCACCGCCTGTCCCGCGGCCGTCTCTTTCCTTGTCTTCTCGGCCTCCCGCCTTCTGTTCTCGAGGTATGAGTCGAGCAGGGTCCCGGTGTCGGGGTGCGGGCTCCTCGTGTAGCATTTCCATTCGCAGGCGCGCATCATGTGGGCGCGGGGCATGCCGCGGTGGTCGTCGAGCATGCGCTTGATGGGCGAGTTGATCCCGCCCTCGAGCCCGTTCGTGTCGCGGGGCACGGGCCCGCCGGCCAGGAGCGCGGGGTCGGTGTAGGCGAACAGGCTGCCGTCGCGGAACAGGCGCTCGAGCCTCTTGTAGCAGCGGCGGAGCCGCTCGTGCGTCCACCACCACTTCCGGCCCGCCCGGGCCTTCGGGTTCGAGGGGTCGCCTTTCGCGGTGGTCCTTTCGTTGACGGTGCCCCTCCACCGCTCATGCCACGCGTTGAGCGCCTCGCCCCAACGGGCCGCCTCCTCGGCAGTGTGCACCCTGAACAGCCGGTAGGACAGCTTCTTCAGTTCTTTCGCGGCCTGCGATTTGGGCTTGTGGGTGAGGTCGCGGTTCGTGTCGCGGTGCACGTGCGCCAGGCAGCGCTGCAGGCGGGTCCCCGGCCACTCGGCCGCGGCCGCCCGCTCCATGCCCCGCATCCCGTCGCTCACGAGCACGTCCGGTGCGGGCACGCCATGGAACAGGCCCCGGTACTCCGCGATGGACTCGTGGGCGCACCAGCGGACCCGCGCCACCAGCCCCGTCGTCCCGTCCATCAGCACCAGCAGGCACCGGCCGTTGACGTAGGTGCCGTCCGTCTCCAGGACATGGCTCTTCATTTCGGGCATGGGGATCACCGGGGCGACCCGCCAGCACCAGGCGCGGTCCCGCCTGAACGAGCGCCCCTCCTCGGCCAGCGTATGGCCGCCCAGCAGGCGGGCGAGGAACGAGTCCAGCTCGCGCAGCATCGCGGCGCGGCCCCTCGCGTTGCGCGGCACTCGGTTGACCGAGCATTCCGGGCAGCGCCACCGCTGCCGGCCCTCCGGTGTCCTGCCGTCCTTCTTCATCCGCCCGCCGCACAACGGGCACCGTCTCGCCTGCCTCGACCTCGTCCTCATACCCCAAGAATCGACACGGCCACGCCCTTCTTATCGGGACGGCAAAAAAGAACAGGACGAAACACCTACTCCCACAAGGCCAAACCCCGGTTATAAACCAAATATTTTGGCCTATAACCCGAAAAGCACCAAAACGGCCCCGAAAAGGTGCTTTTCTCCACACTGGTACCGTAAATCAGTGGGAAAAGCACCAAATGAGCCCTAAAAAGGTACTTTTTCCGCAGTGACGGTGACGGTGTGAATCAGGCTTGGAGGAGGGCAGTGAGCCCACCTCGTATCCCGCTCAGAGGAACTTTTTCTGGATCGGCAGTGCCTTGCTGTGGTGGCCGATCGAGGGCATCACGGTCTTGTCGCCGACCTGGTCCTCCTCGAGCCCCAGCGACTGGATGAGCGTGGGCGTGACGTCCTGGAGCGAATGGAGCCGCCGGTACTGCCACATCGTGCCGTTGATGCAGATGGTGGGCGTCGAGAAACGGTGATCGCCGCGGATGTCGACGAAAAGCTCCTTGCGCAGCACTGTGTATTTGCTGGCTTTCTCCACGAAATCCTTGTAGGTGCCGTCGGTCGAGTGTTCGGCCACATCCCGCCGCACGCCCGCTTTGATGGCCTGATCGACGATTTGCTGGTCAGTGATGTCCTTCTTGTTGTCATTGTTCGGCTGGAAACCTTTGTCGTAGAGCTGTGTGACGAAGTCGAGCGCCTTGCCGGGCTCGTGCGCTGCGACATAAGCGAAGGCGCTGGCCGAGCGGATGGAATAGTGATGTTTCGATTTGGCGTCAAGGAACGTGACCGGATGGATGTAGAGGTTGATCTGCTTGGCCGCCTGCAGCTTCCTGAGCGTCGGGGAGATCTGCTTGTCGAGGTCGGCGCAGTTCGGGCACAGGAAGTCGACGTAGAGATCTACGTCAGGGGCCTTGGGGTTGTAGGCGCTGGCGGGGAATGTCGGCACCCCGCCCTGCTTGGTGGAATGCGCGGGTTTCTCGGTGACCGATTGCAGCTGGGAGTAGGAGCGCTCAAGGCCATGCTGCTTGTTCCAATAGGCGAATCCCGCGGCGATGACGATGACGACGACCAGGACCGCGGCGACGGCGCCGAAAATCACCTTGATACGGTTGCCGGAGGTCGGTTTTGATGCCGTTACGGTTTCGGTCTGCGCGTTGGCTGCCGAGTCGGTCGGAGCGTTAGGCACGGTATTGGTTGCGGCGTCGGTCATATCGGCGGAATCGTACGTGTCGTTCGTCTGTCTGGAATCCTTCGTGGTGCCCATATCGCCTTCCCCTAGCCGTGATGTCGCCGCTACACTTCGCCGGTCATCGGTTTGTGACTACTGTCTTACTTTTAGCGTACTCCAAAAAGAGGAAAGTTAACAAAACAAATGTTCGGAATCTTCATGTTTCAGCGGTTGATGTCAATGTTTGCAGTGTATTTATGGCACGAATTCGATGGACGGATGGTGAGATTGCGGTGGAA
Organism: Bifidobacterium sp. ESL0790; assembly: GCF_029395435.1. Lineage (NCBI taxonomy): Bacteria > Bacillati > Actinomycetota > Actinomycetes > Bifidobacteriales > Bifidobacteriaceae > Bifidobacterium > Bifidobacterium sp. ESL0790. Next base: position 1,512,985 of record NZ_CP113915.1, on the reverse strand, counting down.
TGGAATGAGACGCGAGAATTCGGATGCGAAGGGTGGGCGATAGGTGGGCGAGTGGCGGTGTGATTTTTTCATTCTTGGGGATGATTGTCTCGTTCGCGTCGTGCATTTAGACTTGGGGTTTCGGAGAGAACGTCGCTGGTGGCGCTTGGTTTGATGGTTGGTGTGATTCCTTGGTGCTATTGGTTTCCTGGGATTATTGCCGAGCCGAAGTGCGATTGCTCGTGAAAGGCGAGTGACGGTAGGGAAGTTGACGGCGGTGTCTGAAAGAACGAATGCGAAATAATAACCCCAAAATAAACGATAATCACGGCGGAAAACGGAGTGGAGGCGAAACAGACATGGAAACGAATGGCAACAATGGTAAGCGGACGCTGGAAAACAAGGAAAATTTGAGAGGTACGAAAAGCTTGAGCGATATGGAAAATATGGGAGTTTTGGGAGAAACGAACCAGACGGTAGACACGAACAAGGTGCTGGCTACGGAAAGCGCGAATCGCGCGGCGGCCGCGAACAGCACCGTGGCGACGCGCTCACGACGCTTCGGCCTGACAACCTTCGACATCAAGATGATCGGCGTGGTGCTGATGGTGGTCGACCACGTCCACCAGATGTTCGCCTCCCAGGGTGCCCCGAACTGGCTGGACTGGTTCGGCAGGCCCGTGGCGACGCTGTTCTTCTTCGTCAGTGTGGTCGGTTTCTCGCACACGCACAGCAAGAAGGCCTACATGGTGCGGCTTTACGTGTGCATGGCGCTTATGGCCGTCATGGATTACGTGCTGCAGCAAACCGTCAACTACGACGGCGCGCAGCTGGTCAACAACATCTTCCGCGACCTGTTCATCGGGACGATTTTCATGGCCGCCGTCGATTGCTTCGAGATCGCGTGGAAGCGGCGGGGGAATAGGACTCTCGCTGGCTTTGGTGGTGGCGTTGGAGCTGGAGCTGGTGCGCGTGGCGGCGACGAGCGCATTGGTTCCGCGCATGGTGTCGTCGCAGGTCGCAACGCTATGGCTGGGGCCGGATCTGGACCAGTGGCGAACCCCTCTGCCGTCAATCAGGATATGGTGCACGCAAGCAAGCATGCCGGCGGCGTTACCAGAGGTTTCCGTGTTAAGAAGACCTTGGAGGGCTTGCTGCTTCTGGCTTTGCCGTTCATCCTCTCGCTCGCGCTGCTGCCGTTCATGACCCATGCGAACGGTACGGAAAGCGGCGCGATGCTCTGGATTCTGCGCGCGCTGACCGCCCTCGATCCCGCGATCCTGCTGGCCGAGAACACCGTCATGGTGCTGCTCATCCCGGTGATGTACGCGCTGCGCAACGTGCGCCACAGCCTGGTGTGGCAGAGCGTCGCGATCGCCGTGGTCGCCGCCGGCTACGCGCTCATCGGCCAGACCCAGTGGATGATGATCTTCGCCATCATCCCGATCCTCCTCTACAACGGCCAAAAGGGCCGCGGCGACAAGTACTTCTTCTACATCTTCTATCCCGCCCACATCGCCGCCCTCTACCTGCTGGCGAGTGTGGTGTGAGAAGCCGAAAATTGGAATCGTTTAAGCTCCCCCCCCCTATCGCTAAATGACGTGCGTTTAGCGCTAGAGGTTTATATAAGAGTTATTTCCTAGTATTAGTAAGGATTTTTTATTTTTATTTTTGTATTAATCGAAAATAAAAAATTGGAATGATGTGAAAAGTTTTGCAATTAATCCTGTGTGTTTTCCGGAATAGCCTGGTACTTTAGGTATAGACGAAAGGCAGAAATACGTGAATACTCCAATACCTATTATTGATTTGTTCGCAGGTCCAGGCGGACTAGGTGAAGGATTTTCCTCTTTACGTGATGATGAAGGGCAACGTATTTTCCAGATTGTCATGTCCATTGAAATGGAACAATCGGCACGCAAAACATTGAGATTGCGGTCGTTTTTCAGAAAAATCTTCGATGTTAACGGCGTAATTCCTCAAGTTTATTTGGACTATATATCGAATCCGAGCGCTGAAAGTTTGAAAGCCCTCAAGGAAAAGTTTTCTAATGAATGGCTGGCTGCAGATAAGGAAGCAGTTTTAGGGACACTGGTTGAAGGCGATGATACATTCGTTCAAGAAGCTATTAAAAGACTAAATACTTTTTCTGGGGTGGAAAATTATTCAGGTCCTAAAGTCATCATTGGTGGACCTCCGTGCCAAGCATATTCCTTGGTTGGTCGGTCTCGAAGAGCACATGATCCTGATTTGGAAAAAGATGTGAAGCAAACGCTCTATAAGTGCTACTTGAGCTTTATTCACGGTATTAAACCCGAAATCTTTGTAATGGAGAATGTAAAAGGTATTTTGTCGGCGAAACTTCACGATGAAGGCGTTCTGGGCATGATTCGTGCTGATATCGAAGAAGCTGGATATACGATTCATTCTTTAGTGACTGCCGATCCTGAAACATCCTCGGATTATGTCGTTAGGGCTGAGAAATTTGGTGTACCTCAAAAACGCCATCGCGTTATTTTGTTGGGTATCCGTAATGATCTTGATGTCGAACCTTTACTGCTTTCAGAACAATCTAAGCCAAAAACGCTTCGCGAAGCTTTATTGAGTATTCCCTCGTTAAGAAGTGGTTTTTCGCATCGCGTCAAGAATCTTGATAACGAAACTTGGAGTGAGTATGTAGTTAAAGCGGCTAAAAAAGTAGCTCACTATTGCCGAGATGAAGACCTTAGAGAGGTGCTTAAACAAATTAGTAGTTCAGAATTGCCAAAGAGCATGAGTCGTAACTGTATAGAAGCAGACACTTCAAATGAATTAACAGATTGGTACAGAGGAAGGCTCGATGCAGTTGATTCAAATCTTCTTACCAATCATAATTCCCGCACACACATGGCTAAAGATCTTGATAGATATCTATTCTGCTCGGTCTTTGCAAGTGTCAAAGGGAGAACAGCCAAGTTAGACGATTTTCCGACATATCTTTTACCTGAGCATAAAAATGTGATGGATTCAAAAAACCATCTAAAGGATGTTGAATTTTCTGACAGGTTTAGAGTTCAACTCTATGATTCGCCGTCAACAACCGTAACGTCTCATATTTCCAAAGATGGGCATTATTTTATTCATCCCGATTACAAGCAATGTCGTAGTCTAACCGTGAGAGAAGCTGCAAGGCTGCAAACTTTTCCAGATGATTACTTCTTTGAGGGGAATCGAACTTCCCAGTTCCAACAAGTGGGTAATGCGGTTCCTCCATTGTTGGCAAATCAAATAGCTAAGATTGTTGCTGATTGTTTTGATGTTTCTGCAAATGATTATTTCGACACAAAAGCAGAAAAAGAAAAGAACTTGGCGCAGGACAAACTATTCTAATTTGTTATACTTAATTGTGTAGTTGTGAGACTGGAGTTGTGTAATGGCGCAGAAAACTATCCGTCTTGATCCCGAGCCTGGGATTCTCATCGAGAGTCTTCGTGACATCGGCTATTCGTTTAATAGTGCGCTTGCTGACATTATCGATAATTCGATTACTGCACAGGCTAAGAATATTTCAATTGTTGCCCTTCCGATTAGAGAATCTTTCCGAGTGTCCATTGTTGATGATGGTTTTGGTTTAAGTCACGATGATTTGCTGCGTGCGATGAGGCTAGGGAGTTCAAATCCTCGTTGGAAACGTGAGGAAAGTGATTTGGGAAGATTTGGTCTTGGATTGAAGACTGCTTCATTTTCCCAATGCAGGAAACTAACAGTGGCTTCGAAACAGGAGGGGCGGATAGCTGCCTTCACTTGGGATTTGGATGCCGTTGAAGATAAAAATTCTTGGTCAATTATAGAACGCACTGATGTGCAAAATATTTATGGGTTAGATTTTCTCGGGTCTTCTGGAACGTTAGTTCTATGGGAGAACGTTGATCGTCTTACAGGGAGTAATGGGTCAGGTAAAGTTGACTATGAACGAGTGATTAGTGAGTCTCAGGATTACTTATCGTTGGTGTTTCATCGTTTTATTGCTGGTGAACCAGGAGTAGATAAAGTAGACATTTGTATGAATGGTCTTCATCTGAAAGCTTTAGATCCGTTCAATACTAAGAATAAGGCCACACAGACATCTCCTGAAGAAGTTGTCTGTCCTGGGGTAAAGCTGCGTTCATTTACATTGCCGCACATATCTACCTATGAAGATAAGTACGAGTATGAACGTTATGGATTGCCTGGCGGATATCTTAAAAATCAAGGAGTATATCTATACAGAGCAAAGCGTTTGATTATTTTTGGTACTTGGTTTGGGTTAGCGAAGAAGACGGCGCTTACTCAATTAACAAGAGTGAAAATTGATATAGACGCCGATCAAGATGAGATTTGGAAGATAGACGTTAAAAAAGTATCAGCGCAGATGCCTGAAATCGTTCGGAAAAGAGTGAGAACACTTATCCGAACGATAGGTGCTCCTTCGCGAAAAGTATATCGTCAACGCGGCGCTCGTTTAACCAGTCCGAATGCGTATCCAGTCTGGAATCGCATTCAAAATGATACTGGTATAACCTATGGAATCAACACTGCGCATCCGTTAGTAGTTGCGTTTCGAAATAGTTTAGATCCAAGTTTTCAAGGACAATTTGATTCCTTGGTTGCCTTTATTGGAGCGATGCTGCCAACTGAGGCATTATTTTACGATTTATCAAATAATGCTGAATCTGTACATACTGAAATCATGCAGAGTGAGCAGTTTAAAGATAATGTCTGTTCGTTCTTTGCTGTTCTAAAACAATTTAAGGATGACGATACAGCAATAAATGTCATGAAATCTATAGAACCATATAAATCACATTGGGAAGAGGCATTGTCAGCTTTGGGAATCGAGGAGAAATGAAAACAGTAGAAGAATTGCAAGAGTGGATTAATGGGAATGTGCGTAGGCAACTAGTTAAGGATGAACTAAACGATACAAATCATTCTGCGACCGAGGAGCAGATTGAAAAATCGTTTCATGAATGGTTTTATATCTCAAGAGTTTTTTCTGAGACAAAGAACATCGTTGTTCATGATGATGAACGATTTATCTCCCGACTTATAGAAACGTACAAAGAAAAAGAATCTTATCTTAAGCGGGTTGGGTTTGTTTACCAAGATGGTGGTTATACACCATGGGTTGCAGCTGCTAAACAAGACAGCAATAACGATTGGTTTTATTGGGAGCGATATAAGCGTTATTTAAGAGAGACGAAGCAATGGTCTAAAAATATTGTTGAATCCATGGACAAGGATACTGATCACATTTTGGATCATCTCGGGAATCCTAAGGATGAAAAGGCCTTTGATAAAAAGGGTCTTGTTGTCGCTTCGGTTCAATCTGGTAAAACCGCAAACTATATTGGCCTAATATCGAAAGCTGCCGACGCCGGGTACAAAATAATTATTGTTATGGCTGGAATTTATAACGTGTTGCGAAATCAGACGCAGGTTAGGATTGAAGAAGGTTTCGTCGGTTATGATTTGGTCAGCGATCATTACGTTGGGGTTGGCCAATTGGATGGCGATTATCCTGCCCGCCGACCATTTTTAGGAACATCAAGACAAAGGGATTTTAATCGGAACACAGAAGATGTAATGCGTGGTCTGACTTCCGGTCATTTATCTGAGCCTTCCGTATTTGTTATTAAGAAGAACGCAAATTCGTTGAGTGAAATTCTAATTTGGCTTCAACGGAACTGTAAAAAAGATACGCCGCTCTTGCTTATTGACGATGAGGCTGATAATGCGTCAATTAACATTAAATACGATAAAGATAAAGTTTCACGAATTAATGGTCAAATTCGTAAGATTCTTAATCATTTCCATGGCAGAAGCGCTTATGTGGGGTACACTGCAACACCTTTTGCCAACGTGTTAATTCAATCAGATGGCGATGATGAAGGATATGGCTCTGATATTTTTCCAAGCGACTTCGTATACACCTTGGAAGAATCTTCTGATTACTTTGGGGCAGAGAAAGTCTTTGGAGATATTGATGAACCAGAGCAAAAATATCTTCGTTTTATAAACGACGATGAAGCAAAATCATTGCTGCGTTACAAAAGTGGAGACTCGATAACTGAGCTGCCTGAGACGCTAGAAGAGGCGATTCGCTCATTTGTGATTGCTTGTTCGATTCGTATTCTATCTGGTGATGGTAACGAGCATATGACAATGATGATTAATGTCTCTCCGTATAGGAGCGTGCAACGTTCTGTACGGTACCTTGTTGGCGATTATTTGGATGTTTTAGTGAATGCCATTCATTCGTATTCTCAGCTTCCCTCCGCAGTGGCTTTGGAAACATCATGTGTTTTGAAAGCTTTGAAAGAGACATTTGAAAAAGAATACTCAGTGTATGGCTATTCTTGGGAGCGTGTTCAAGAAAAATTATCGGAAGCTGTATCGTTACCAATGACGGTAGTGGAGATTAATTCCCAATCTACAGATGCGTTAGATTATAGTTCATCTCCTCAACGTGTAATAGCTATTGGTGGATATCGTTTATCTAGAGGTCTTACACTTGAAGGCTTGCTGGTTTCGTATTATTCACGAAACGCACGGGCATATGATGCGTTGATGCAAATGGCAAGATGGTTTGGATATCGGCAAAACTATGAGCATCTATGCCGTATTTGGATGACAAGACAGTCTGCGGATTGGTATGCGTTTATAGCAGAAGCTACAAAGAATCTCATTGATGATTTGCGAGCGATGTGCTCGGCGAGTTCCACTCCACGACAGTATGGATTTAAAATTCAAAGTAGTCCAGATTCGTTAATGATAACCGCTAGAAATAAAATGGGCGCCGGCGAACAAGTTGAGACAGTTCCAGTGCAATTGGATGGAAAATTTGTTGAGACAGCAGCTTTTGATCGTGATGAAAAGACGATTCGTGAGAATCGCGCTTTAACTAAAGATTTAATAACGAAAATTACGCAGGAAGGTTATATGCCGGATTCTTCATATAAAGGTTCAGGCATCTTGCTTCGTGATATACCTTGTGATGATGTGAAGGAATTTATAAGTTCGTATCACAATTCGCAGCATTCTGCAAAATCAGAACCTGGCTACATTCTTAGACATATAGATAAACTGGAAAATCTAGGCGATAAATTGTGGGATTTATATATTCCAGATGGTTCTGATTCGAGCGAGTATTCGATTTTGGGTAGAACTCAACATAGAGAACAGCGAACTCCTGGACGTGCTACTGATTTAAAGACGGTTTTTGTTGGCAATAAGCAACGTTTATCTAGTAGAGGTATCGATAAGGTTGTGCTGACTCCTGAACAACAGGAGGCGGCAAGAGCAGAGTTCTTAAAGGACAATCCAGACAAAAAGAACGTTCCCGATGTTTATTATCGCAGACAAAACCCGAGAAAACCACTTTTAATACTCCATCCTGTTGCGATTCGAGTCGGTAAAACTACAACTGGGTTCGAATATTCAGCTACTAGCTGGCCTTCTAAGGACTACGTAGAAATTGTAGATGGATGGAGTGTTAGTTTCCCAGTCCGCGGCATTGAGGATGAAAAAAGTTATGTTTATAACGATGTGTTAATAAAACAAAGTCGGCAAATACTTTCTGAACAAGAGATCGAGAATGATGAAGATGACGAATCAGTTTGAAAATCCTTGGGAAGAGTTAGCTGTTTCACCTTCGCCGGATTATTTTACTAGTCGTAAGGTTTCAAAAGATATTAACTTCATGGAACTTCCTATTCAATGGGCTGTTTCGTCGCAGGGCCGAAAAACCTTATTGGTTCAATATGACGAATCTGAAGATTCCAATACCGCTTTGCCCAATTTAAAAGGACTGCGTATCGGCGAGAATAAACAACAACATATTCTTGTACTTGAGCTTCTAGACGATAGTATGAGTGACGCTTTTTTGAAAGTATGCTTGGATATCATCGAGACAATGCAGTTGTCAGGGGCTTCTGAACGGAGATTTGCATGCATCCTACGACTTGAGAAGTGGGAATATTTCTTCAAGGAAGAACGGCATGGTCTTGGCTTCAAGGCTCAGAAAGGACTGATTGCAGAACTTGTATGTCTTAAAGAGATTGTGATTCCTAGATTCAATTCAAGATTGGCTCTCCAAAGCTGGAAGGGACCTGAAAAGGGGGTGCATGACTTTGTTTTTGGAGAAACGGCCATAGAGGTTAAGTCAAATCAGGGTGCGAGCACGCCTAATGTAATGATAAGTTCTGCTAGTCAGCTTTCAGTTGATGATTCAGAAACACTATTTCTTTATGTTGAACCTGTAATTCCTGGGGCTTCCGACAAGGCCCTTAGTCTTACAGGCTATGTTGAGGAAGTCAGAAAATTGATTACATCGCCTCTCGACAATTTTGAATTTGACCGAAAACTTGCCGCTGTAGGATACTTTGATTCTGACGATTATTCCCCAACAAAATGGAGTTGCGGAGAGCCTAGGATTTTTAGTATTTCGGCGGATTTTCCTAAAATTGATGAAGAGTATTTGAACCCAGCGATTCAAAATATAACTTATACAGTTAATCTAGATTATTGCTCTAAATTTGAAGTCGAGAAAGAAAGCTTTTACCAGTCGATAGGAGAATTAAATGTCTGATTCTACCGAGGAACTTGAGGAATTTGGACAGGAGTTTTTCTCTGATGTTCTCAATGACGCTGAAGAGGGGAACTGGGTAGAAGATTCGTTCTTCGACAAATTCAGTGATTATTTAGTCGATGCAGGGGAATTCGATACAGCTGAGCGTTCGAGTTATCAACCCGCGAATGGTCAGATTAGGGTTGATGGTTATTGCGGTGATCCGATTGAAAATAGCTTGGATGGAAGTGTTGATGGGCCACTTACATTAGGTTTAATTATTCTTAATGTTCATCAAGGCACAGATTTGCAAACGCTAAGCAACAGAGATATGGAGACTAGTTTTCGGCGATTGTTGAGGTATCTTAATAGCGCGTTGAAACCAGAATGGCGAAGCTCATTAGAATTTTCAGACCCTGGTGCTCAGTTGGCTGATTTAATTGCGACTAGATGGTCTCGTATTACCAAAATTAAACTTTATTTGCTGACGAATAAAGTTCTGAGTGGGCGTGTGGATGGTAAAAAAGCCGGAACTTTTAATGGACGCTCCGTTGTCTACAGCGTTTGGGATTTAAAACGGCTTCATGCTGTAGATAAATCTGCCTCAGATCGTGAGCCTTTGCATATTGATTTTGAAACTGATGGATTAAGGCCGCTTCGAGCATTGCTGGCCAGTTCGAAAGAAGCTGATCCTCAAGTGTACCTAGTTACTGTTCCAGGCCTTGATCTTGCAAAAATCTATGACCGTTGGAGTGAAAGACTTCTTGAACAAAATGTCAGGGTATTTCTGCAAGCTCGGAGCAATGTTAATAAGGGTATCAAACACACTTTGGAGAATGAGCCTGAACTATTTTTTGCTTTTAACAACGGTATAACCGCTACTGCAGAGGAGGTTGGAACGAAGATTGCTCCTAATGGCCTTCTCATTGATACGTTGGATAATCTACAGATTGTCAATGGTGGACAGACGACTGCATCAATTTATTCTGCGTATCGGGCAGGCAAAGATTTAAACAATGTATTTGTTCAGATGAAATTATGCATTGTCGACCCCAATAAGTCCGGGGAACTTGTGCCTAAAATTTCCGAATATGCGAATAGTCAGAATAAAGTTTCTCAGGCGGACTTTTTCGCTAATCACCCGTTCCATAGGAGGATGGAAGAATTCTCACGTCGTATTCTGGCTCCTGCCAAAGAAGGTACTTTCCACCAGACTAAGTGGTTCTATGAAAGAGCTCGTGGACAGTACAATGATTCGCAAGCTTTTATGTCTCGTAGCGAGAAGAAAAAATTCTTGGCTGAATATCCTAAAACTCAAAAATTTGCCAAAACTGATTTGGCAAAGTATTTGCTAGCTTGGACAGATAAGGTGTACTTCGTGAACCGAGGTGCGCAAAAGAACTTTGCTGAATTTGCAAAGGATGTCGCGTCTGAATGGGAAAAGAACGATAGGCATTTTAATGAATATTTCTACAAGCAAGTAATCGCCAAAAAAATAATATTCAACGAGACTGAAAAAATCATTCCTCAAATGGATTGGTATGAAGCTGGAGGGTATCGTTCACAACATGTTGTCTTGACGATAGGATTGATTGCAGAAGCTGCAAGAAAACTTGGTAAAAGTGTTGATTTTGAACGTATCTGGAATGCTCAAGAGTTAGATGAGCCTTTTAGAGAAACTATACGTAAAGCTGCTGATGAGGTGCATCCGGTGCTGATGAATCCGGGAAGTGGATACCGCAATATCAGTGAATGGGCTAAACAGCAACGTTGTTGGGAGGCTGTTAAATCTATTGACGTTGAATGGGACGTCGATTGGTTGTCAGAGCTGATTTCACCGGATGAAGAAAAAACGCGTCAGCATGAAAGTACTAAAGATCAAAAAGAGATTAATGGTATAGAAGCAACAAAAGCTGTCGTGAAAGCGGGGCCGGCTTTTTGGAAAGGTGTGAGCCAATGGCTTGTTGATGAGAATGAAGGGACGGCAAAAGAAAGGGGCTGCGTAGAATACGCGGCGGCAATGCCTAAAAAGCTTCCGAGTGATAAGCAAAGTATGGTGATTGTCTCTCTTATGCAACGATTGGAAAAGGAAGGTTGTCCATATACCCTGAGTTTAAGCTAGGACGCTACATTTCATCGCAATGCTATTCTACGAAATATAGCGGCTGGGAATTAGACTGGAGACATCGTCGATACTCAACCGAAAGGAAGCAACATGGCTGAAGAAAATAGCGGAAACAAGCCGGAACCGGAGAGCTTCAAGCTCGACCACACCAAGGTGAAGGCGCCGTATGTGCGCTTCATCAGCACCGAGTCGGGCGAGAAGGGCGACGTGATCTCCAACTACGACCTGCGCCTGGTGCAGCCCAACGAGAACGCCATCCCGACCGGTGGTCTGCACACCATCGAGCACACCCTCGCGGTGCTGCTGCGCGAACGCATCCCGGGCTACATCGACTGCTCGCCGTTCGGCTGCCGCACTGGTTTCCACCTGCTGACTTGGGGCGAGCACAGCACCGAGGACGTGGCGAAGGCGCTCAAGGAGTCGCTCGAGTTCATCGCCTACAAGGCGACCTGGGACGACATCCCGGCCACGGACATCAAGAGCTGCGGCAACTACCGCGACCACAGCCTCTTCACGGCCCAGGAATGGTGCAAGAAGATCCTGGACGAGGGCATCAGCTCCGATCCGTTCGTGCGCAAGGTGGTCTGATTCGGTGGTTGGTTTGCGGCTTCGTTTCTGATTGGGCTAAGGGTTGACGAACGTTCGTTCGTGGTTCGGTTTGGCTTGAGCTGATTTGGATTGGCCGAGAGCTGTCGGACGTTGATTTGCGGCTCAGCTTGGATTGATTTGATAAGTCCATGAGCTGTAAAACTTCGGATTTGCGAGGGCGCGTTGGCATTTCGGTGTCGGCGCGCCCTTTTATGTTGTGTAGCCGTACGCCAATACGATATATGGTATTGAGCGATTCGCGGCAAGGTGGTGTCAATATGGTCAACGAGCAATCAGCGCAACGCGTCCGCAAGGCGAACAAAGAAGATCTTGCTACGATTCAGAGCATCTTCGCGCGGGCACGGAAGCTGATGGCGGCGAACGGGAACCTGACGCAATGGGGTACGACCTGGCCTCCGATTGAGCTGATTGAAGAGGATATCGACAAACGTCGCGCTATGGTTCTGGTCGACAATGATGGCGACGACGGTGCCGAACGGATTCTGGCCTACTTCGCCGTGTGCGAGGGCGAAGAGCCGACTTACGCAGAAATCGACGGGCGTTGGTTGGATGACGATGCTTACGTCACCGTGCATCGGCTCGCTTCTTCTGGTCTTCGAGACCACAGCGCGAAAGCCTGCCTCGATTGGGTTCTCGTGCGCTATGGCAACCTACGCTGCGACACGCATCCCGACAACAAGGCCATGCGCCACGTCTTCGAGTCCGACGGTTTCGCCCGCTGCGGTATCATCCATGTTATGAACGTGACTACGACGCCTTCGCCTCGTATCGCCTATCAGCGTCACGATTGCTGAGTCTCGGACGGATTAGTATGTTCGGCTTCGATGATTTGAGATTCGTGATTCCGGAATCGGTTTGATTGTCCGCCTGATATTGAATCTGACATCAATACCAATAACGTGAAAATTCCATTACCTAAAAGCTCACGAACGACTTTGCCGCTGTCACGGATATCAGCTGATATCTGCGGTTTGCGCGCCTAATCAATATTCCTGATATCGCGTTTTGGAAATTCTCGTCCCAACGTGTGAGCGTTTCGTGGCGGGGAATTGCGTTCGTCACCTGCGCGAGCCACAATAAGACCATGACTTTGAACGCACTTGAACCCTGGCAATTCTCCTCCACGCTTGGCAAGTCGAACTACGAGTCGGCGCTGCGGCGCTACCCCGGGCAGGCCATCGTCGACCTCAAGGCGTTGCGCGACAACATGCGCCATCTCGTGGATGTGGTCGGTGGGCCGAAATCCGGCACCGCGGTGATGGGCGTGGTGAAGGCCGACGGCTATGGCCACGGCCTGATCCCCTCCGCGTTGGCGGCGCTCGCCGGCGGCGCGACGTGGCTCGGCACCGCTCAGCCACGCGAGGCCTTGCTGCTGCGCATGGCGGGCATCGATCCAGAGCGTTGCCACATCCTCACGTGGATGTTCAACGGACGCAACGCCCCGCTGCCCGAGCTCATCGCCAGCGACATCGACATCTCCCTGGGGTCGCTGGCCGGCATCGACGCCGTGGCCGACGCCGCCCGCAAGCTCGGCAAGCCCGCGCGCGTGCACATCAAGGTCGACACCGGTTTCGGCCGCAACGGCTTCACCGAGGCCGGCTTCCAAGCCGCGCTCGACAAGCTCGTCCCGCTTGTCAAGGAGGGCGTGCTCGACATCGTGGGGCAGTGGAGCCACTTCTCCGTGGCCGACGCACCCGACGTGCCCGAGTTCGTGGAGGCGACCGACGATCAGCTGGAGACGTTCAAGCGCTTCACCAAGCGTATGGAGGAGGCCGGGATTCCGCCGCGCATCCGCCATATCGCCAACACCGCCGCGACGCTGAGCCGCCCGGAGACCCACTTCGAGCTGACCCGCCCGGGCATCGGGCTGTACGGTTACGAGGCCGACCCCGCCATGGGCACGCCGTTGAAGTATGGCCTGAAGCCGGCGATGACCTTGCAGGCGCAGCTCTCCACCGTCAAGGACGTCGAGGCCGGGCACAGCATCTCCTACGGCCGCACCTACAAGACCGACGAGGCGACAAGTACGGCCATCGTGCCGTTGGGTTACGCCGATGGTATTCATCGCTCCGCCTCCGGATTCGACGAGGCCGGCGCCAAGCACACTGACAAGCCCGGTGGGCCAGTGCGTGTGATGACCAACGATGGACCCAAGCTTATGCGCGTCTCGGGGCGTGTGTGCATGGATCAGTTCATCCTCGACCTGCACGGCAGCGCCGAGGAGATGGGCGTGCATGAGGGCGACACCGTCGAGCTCTTCGGGCCCGGTCGCGGCGAGGAGTTCGCCGAGCCGACCGCCGACGATTGGGCGCGCGCCGCCGACACCATCAGCTACGAGATCTTCACCTGCCTGCGCACGCGCATCCCACGGCTTTATCTCCACGCCGCGGAGGTGCTTGCACCGCAGGACATGAGCAAGCTCAACGCCAAGACGCTGCTCTGAGTGAAGTCGCGGGTATCTGGGTAGTCGGCCGACTGGCTAGTTAGCTGGTCGGCTGGCTGGATAATTAAAAGTATTTGGATAATCGAATAGCATATTGGCAAGCGGACGGTTTGGCCGTGATTATGCCATTGACGGCGATTGTCGATGGCGATATGGTCGGCTTAGATACTGTTCAGACACGGTTTGACGAGACGGGAACATTGCGGGCATGACGATAACGGCGAACGGCGAAGAAGTGCTTGAGGATGAGGGCTATACGGCCTTCGACGAGGAGCGCTGGACCGAAGAACCGCCGAAATCGCAATCACGAACCGCGTTCCAACGCGACCGTGCACGCCTCATCCATTCCTCCGCGCTGCGCAGGCTCGGCGCCAAAAGCCAGATATTGGTGGCCGGCACCGACGATTTCGCCCGCACACGCCTGACCCACACTCTCGAGGTCGCCCAGATCGGCCGTCAAATCGGTTCGATGCTCGGCTGCGACCCCGACGTGGTCGACTGCGCCTGCCTCGCCCACGACCTGGGGCACCCGCCCTTTGGCCACAACGGCGAGCGCGTGCTGGCGGACATCGCCAAGGACATCGGCGGATTCGAGGGCAACGCCCAGACCCTGCGCCTGCTCACGCGGCTCGAACCGAAGATTTTCCACGCCGACGGCCGCTCCGCCGGCGTCAACCTCACCCGAGCCTCGCTCGACGCGGCCGTGAAATATCCATGGACGCTGGCCGAGGCCGCGCAACACCCGAAAGGGGAGCGGAGCACCAAATTCTGCGTCTACCCGGACGACGTCGATGTGTTCAACTGGCTCAAGACCGGCGCGCCCAAGGACGCCAAACCCATGGAATGCCAGGTGATGGACCTCTCCGACGACATCGCCTACAGCGTCCACGACGTCGAGGACGCCATCGCCACCGGAGCCTTCAATCCGCTCGCCCTCGCTGATTCCAGGGTCATCGACGGCATCATCGACGTGACGCGTGAGTGGTACGGCCAGCAGTGGGACGCCGACTTGTTGCTCGCCGCTTTCCAGCGGCTCAAGAAATTGCACATGTTCCCCTCGCATTTCAACGGTTCGCGGCAGGCGCTCGCCCAGCTGAAGAACATCACCAGCTCGCTTATCGGGCGGTTCGCGGGGTCCGTCGAACGGGCGACGCGCGAAAAATACGGTCAAGGACGGCTTACGCGTTACAGCGCCAACGTCGTGATTCCCGAGGAAACGAACTACGAGATCGTCGCGCTCAAAGGTATCGCGGTCTATTTCGTCATGGCGCCGCGTGAGCGCGAACCCTTGCATGAGAAGGAACTTCAGGTCGTCGAGGACCTGGTGGACGTGTTGATGGCCGATTCGCCGCGCCCCTCCGACGCGCTGGAGACCGTGTTCCTCGAGGATTGGAACGAGTCGACCAACGACGACGAGCGGCTGCGCGTGGCCATCGACCAGGTCGCCAACCTCACCGACGGGTCGGCCCTGACGCTGCACTCGATCCTGTGCTGAGAGTCCGAGAAGTTACCTCACCTCTGAGCGTGTTCGCCATGCGCTGGCACTGGTGCCTGTGTTCGTGCATGGTCCTGTTCACTCTGGCGGACATGATTCATTGGGCAAAAACCATGGCTATGAGTAAGGTGAAACGTTATGGCCGGAATCATTGTGAAGCAAGACATCGAGAAGGTGCGTGCCACGGCGGACCTCTACGACATCGTCTCCTCGACGGTGACGCTCAAGGCGTCGGGCACCGGCACCTTCATGGGCCTGTGCCCCTTCCACGACGAGAAGACACCGAGCTTCAGCGTGCGCCCGTCGCTTGGCGTGTGGCATTGCTTCGGCTGCGGGCTCGGCGGCGACGTGTTCGGCTATGTGGAGCACAAGGAGAACATCGACTTCCGCGAGGCCGTGGAGCTTCTGGCCGACAAATACCATATCGAGCTGCACTATGAGTCGGGCAAAGGCGTCGGGCTGGAGCAGCATGGCTCCAAGCGCGCCCGGCTGCTCGAGGCCAACGAGGAGGCGCAGCGCTATTTTGTCTCCCAGATCCTCACGCGTGAGGCGCTCGCGGCCCGCAAACTGCTCGGCGGCCGCAACTTCAGCCAGGCCGATTGCGAGCGGTTCGGCTGCGGCTACGCGCCCCGGGGCTGGGACAACCTCGTGCGCCACCTGGCCTCCAAGGGGTTCACCCAGCAGGAGATGCTCGACGCCGGCCTCGCCCGCCAGGGGCAGCGCGGTGTCTACGATTACTTCCGCGGCCGCGCCACCTGGCCGATCCGCGACTCCACGGGCCGCACGCTCGGCTTCGGCGCGCGCAAGCTCTACGACGACGACAACATCAACGCCAAATACATCAACACCCCCGACACCCAGCTCTACCGCAAGACGCAGGCGCTCTACGGCATCGACCTGGCCAAGTCCAGCATCGTCAAGAAGCGTCAGGCCGTCATCGTCGAGGGATACACGGACGTCATGGCCTGCCACTTGGCCGGCATCGACACCGCCGTGGCCACCTGCGGCACGGCATTCGGCGAGGAGCATGCCAAGATCATCCGTCGTCTGATCTCCGACGATTCGCTTGGCGCCATCCAGCTGGTGGGGCCGCTGAAGGTCGAAGGCCAGTCGCTGAGCTCGCGCATCGTCTTCACCTTTGACGGCGACGCGGCGGGGCAGAAGGCCGCCATCCACGCCTTCGGGCTTGATTCCGCCTTCCTCTCGCAGACCTTCGTGGCCGTGGCCGACAACAACCTCGACCCCTGCGACCTGCGCATCCAGCAGGGCAATCAGGCGGTGCGTTCTCTGATTGACCATGCGCGCCCGCTCTACGACTTTGTGATCGACACGGCCATCGACCGGTTCGACACCTCCTACACCACCGGGCAGATGGGGGCTGTGAAGGCCGCCGCGCCGCTGATCGCGCAGATCCGCGACCGCTCGCTGCTCGACCTCTACACCCGCAAGGCCACGCGCCGCATCGGCGTCGACCTCGACATCATGCGCCGTGAGGTCAACCGCGCCCGTCGTCAGTTGCATGTGCGCGACGATGATGCTTATGCTCCTAAGCGGCATTGGAGCGGATGGTCGGAGAACCGCCGCTCGTCGCAGGGCGGCGAGTTCTCGAATCCCGCGGCCAAGCGGGCCCTTGAACGCAAGGACGCCAACGACCAGACCTACTACCATGTCGACGACGCGGTGTTCATCTGCGAGCAGCAGTTCATGGCCGTGCTCATCCAGGTGCCGCGGGCCATCAATCCCCGCGCGTTCGGTCAGCTGACGCTGGGCGACTTCATGACGCCCGTCTTCCGCTCCATGTTCCAGGCCATCGCCGCCGCCGGTGGGCTGCCAAGCGACGACACCCCGCAGGGCCTGTGGATGCACAACCTCACCAAGGCCGCCGGGCCCATGCTCGAGCAGGTCATCAACGAGCTGGCCGTCATGCCCCTGCCGCTCTCCAACGGCGACGCCGAGGTGGGCAACGCCAACAACGCCAACGGCAACAATATGAACGGCAATGTCAGCGCCGGCATCAACTCAACCGACGCCAACGCGCAGGGTATGGGCGCGAA
Organism: Bifidobacterium sp. ESL0790; assembly: GCF_029395435.1. NCBI lineage: Bacteria > Bacillati > Actinomycetota > Actinomycetes > Bifidobacteriales > Bifidobacteriaceae > Bifidobacterium > Bifidobacterium sp. ESL0790. The sequence goes on along the minus strand of NZ_CP113915.1, from coordinate 1,495,693 downwards.
CGGGCCGAGTCCGACGGCGGTGCAGCTGCGGGCGGCGAGCGACGAGGAGAAGCGCTACGCCTCCGAGCTGACCGCGCGCCTGCTCGACATCGGCTACATGCGGCGCATCGGCGCGGCCAAGCGCAAGATGGCCCAGTTGCCCGATGGCGAGGAGAAGATCAAGCTCCTCGGCAAGATCACCGACATGGAGGCCGTGCGCAAGGATCTGCAGGCGCAGGTCTACGAGAACGCCGGCGTCTGAGCCGGCAGGAAAAGAGGAATTTGCTGATCGATTAGCTGCCTTTATGACATTAGGTCGGCGGGGAGCTGAGCCGCGATTAACCGTCGCTGTAATCATGGATTGCTGAGGAAGCCATCGGTTGTTTTCCTCTGCGTCCGTTTCCGCGCCCGTGTCCACACCAAATGCCGGTGCCGGTGCTTGGGTCGGTTAAATATGTTGGCGGCATCGCTTCATTGTCCACTTCCGCGTCGTTCGCGGGCAATCGGCAGTGGGGTAGTGCTGTACCGTCATGGGAACCCGGCTTTTGCGAAAGACAAGTCACGCCTAAGCCACCGTCGAATCCTCCAAGCCCCATTCTTCGTGCAGCGAAGTAATCCTGCAGATGCCTTCCAACCCGTGCAACAAAGCGCCAAAATAGCGACACGACACCGGGATTTCCAATTTTTTTTCATAAATTTGGTCGCTAAATCAGCTATACAGACAAGCCAATAATTTCTAGGATTCTTGATATGGCGACGCGGCCCCATATGGGAATTTGGTCGCTTTTCGCGCCCTTTTTCGTCCTATGAATGGCCGGAAAACCCATACAATAAGAGGTATAGAACGAATGACGATTCGGCGGCCATGCCGAGCCGAGTCCATGAGCGAGTAATGGCGAACCGGTTTCCGGTAGCCCGTTGGTTGGGGGATGACGAATGATGGTTGCAGGGGATATCGTTGTGTCTTGTCGTCAAACGGACGGGCAGCTGCGGTGAATAGTGGTGACGGCCCCGTGGTCTTTCAAGTGACGGTCTGGTTGGTGGATTGATGCGCAACTGGATTGTCAGGGAATTGAAGAACGACACCATTCTGGTGGTGGCGACCATCCTCGCCATCGTCTCCTGTTTCATCGTTCCTCCGGACCGTCAATACCTTGGCTACATCCATATGAACACCATCTCGCAGCTGGTCTGCCTGATGCTCGTGGTCTGCGGCCTGCAACGCATCGGCGTCTTCCACATCATCGGCACCAAGCTGCTGCACCACGTCGCCAGCGAAAGCACGTTGGTCATCACGCTGGTCTCCCTGACCTTCTTCTCCGCGATCTTCATCACCAACGACGTCGCTCTCGTCACCTTCATCCCCTTCGCCATATCCGTGCTCACGATGGCCAAGATGGAGGACAAAGCCGTTCTCGTGGTCACGCTCATGACCGTGGGCGCCAACACCGGCAGCATGCTCACGCCAATCGGCAACGCCCACAACCTCTACCTCAAGTCCGTCTCGAAGATGTCCACCTTCGAATTTTTGGAGACCATGGGCCCCTACTCCCTGGTCGCGGCAGTGCTACTGCTCATCGTCGTGCTCGTCTTGTTCCGCAGACGCGACACCCAGGCCGATTTCGTGGGGCTCGACAGCAAGGACATCGAGCAGTCCATCTTCGCCCCGCAGGACAACGGTATGCAACCCGACGAGATACGCGTGCTGAGCTACGGCGCCGGGCATGGTGGCTGGAGGGCCGGGGTCTACGCGGTGCTCTTCCTGGTCTGCATCCTGACCGTCGGCGGCCTGATACCGCTCTGGGCGATGTGCGTGGTGGTGTTCGCGGCGTTCCTGGTCTGCGACCGCAAGGCGTTCCTCAAGGTCGACTGGAGCCTGCCGCTCACCTTCGTCATGTTCTTCATCTTCATTGGCAACATGCGCCGCGTCCCCGAGTTCTCGTCGTTCGTTGCCTCGATCGTCAACCAGCATCCGATGGGCGTGGCGATTGGCTCAAGCCAGCTGATCAGCAACGTGCCCACCTCCATCCTGCTCTCCGGCTTCTGCAGCCAGTGGAAGGAACTGATCATCGGCACCAATCTGGGCGGCCTGGGCACGCTTATCGCCTCGATGGCCTCGCTGATCTCCTATCAGCAGGTCGCGCGCAAATACCCGCAGCACAAGGGCCGCTACCTGCTCGTCTACAGCGCGGTCAACGTGCTGTTTTTGGCGGTGCTCATCGGGTTGTCGTTCATCATCGAGTGACGGCATCGGGTGGTTTCCGGTGGGTGGATTGGCTGCTTCAGCGGTATGAATCGTACGTAATTATGTGAGTGTTCGTCCGTTTGCTGCCGTTATTTTTTTGCCGTTGGCGGGTTGTGGAAGCATGAATCGGGCCGCGCGTCGCATGAATTCGTTCGATTTCTGCCGTTTTATTGTGATGGTATGAACCGAACAAGATGTGACGATAATTTTGCCAGTTTGCAGCCGTTTAAGGTTATGGCGAGATGAATGGCGCGATGTATCTGGATGAACTTACGGCAACGAATACGTGGTCGCGCGAGAGCGGCCGTTGCGCTCCAACTCGCCCTTGCTGGTCAGGGACTTCAAGACGTAGGCGGTCTGGTTCTTGCTGATGCCCAGCTGCTGCTCAATCTGCGCGCGAGTCAGTTTCAACCCTCGCTCCGAGAAGAGGTGCAGGGTGATGGCTTCCAAGGATTGCACCGAATACTGTGGCAGCGCCTCTTTCGGCAGGCTTTGCGAACCATGGGTGGATTTCACGGATTCATGCGATGGGTTGCTGGTCACTAATGAACGTGGTGATTGGTTGGCTGCGAGTCTTGAGGCTGACGACTGGTTACGGGCCTTCCGCGCCTTCCAAGCCTTCTCGCCGGCGAGCACCACGGTGAGCGGGACGGCGGCGATGACACGCGAACCGTCCACCGCCTCGGAGGCGTCATCGGTGATATAGGCGTGCGAGGTCGAGAGAGGGTGCGCTGTGGGGAACACGTAGCGTCTTGCGGTTCGGCCGTCGCCTGCGCCGTCAGCGTCACCGTTGTCTGTGCTGTTATCGCCTGCCAGCGCATCGTCCATGTCATCGTCGTCCAGCGCCTCGTCGGTCTGGCCATGGCCTGGCCAGGCGGTGTCGAGAACCGGCTTGGGCAGCACGATGGCGAAGGACGAGGGACCGACGCGCAACTGCGGGCTGGCGATGCTCTCCGAATACGATTCGAGGATGCGCTGGATGCCGGTGCCGTAGTTCTCGCACAGGTCGAGCCGCTCGAAGACATCGGCCAGCCAGGGGTTGCGCGTCTCGCTGACCCCGTTGAGCAGGTCGTTGACCTCGAGATGGTCGTAGAGCCCGCCGAGCGAGACGATCTCGACGCGAGTGGCGAAGATGCTGACGAGAGTGGGCCCGGGCTTGCCGTAGTCACGGTGCAGGGCGGCGTTGACCAGCGCCTCCCGCAAGGCCGCCGTGGGCCAGGTCTCATCGGGATTGTGGTGGTTGAGCAGCAGCATGGCCTCGTTGATCTGGCGCAGCAGGGAACCGGTGAGGTGGTGGCGTTCCGTCAGTTTCGCCTTGGTGTCGTCGGCGAACACGGCGCATTTGATCTCGTAGGGGCATTGGTCGCTGATGAGCAGCGTGGTGTTGGTGGTGAGCCCCGCTTCGGTGCGGATATGGAGGGCGGCGAGGGTTTCGTCATCCCACGCGAGGCCGGCCGAGGCGAAGGCCTCACGCGCGTAATCGAAGGTCAGCGGATCGACCTCGCAGAGCGCATGGTCGAAAAGCGGGGCCGGTGGTGCGGCGTAGTCATCACCGGTGAGCCCGCTATCATCCACGTTTGCCCGTGTCTGCGATTGTCCCTCATCCATTTCCATGGCTTAAGCGTAACGTCGCGTTGCGACAGTTCCGATGAATTTTCATCGCATTTCATCGCTGATTTTCAGGGTCTGAAAATACTTCGATTTCGTTGGTATCACTTGCTTTTCATCTCCTTTGCATTGAAGCTTTTGTATCGCTGATGCTCGATTCCCTGATTCTCTCGGGTTCTCCCCTGATTTTGAAATCAGGGAAGAGGAGTGACTTTTGGCACCGGGTGTCGAAACGGGGAGCGTGTGACGATGAGGATATGGGTAACACAGACGTGACGAAACATACGATACAGGCGTTCCGTGAGCAACAGCAATATGGGACGGGAACCAACGAGATTCTGCGGGCCAGCGGGTTGTTCCGGGACTTTGGGTTCAGGCTGGGGCCGATTGACTTGAGTGTTCGAGAAGGTGAGACGGTGGCGGTCATCGGGCCCTCCGGGTGTGGCAAGTCGTCGTTATTGCGGGCGATGGCGGGGATGGACAAACCCACCCATGGCACAGTCACGTTTGACGGCAAGGTGTTGGGCAAACTCGGTGAGAAGAAGCTGGCGCAGCTGCGTGCCTCGCGCTTCGCGTTCATCTTCCAGGATTACATGCTGCTCGAGAACCTGACCATTGGCGAGAATGTGGCGTTGCCGGCCTCGATTCGCGGCGAGCGGATGGGCGATGACGAGATGTTGCGGGCCTTGGCGTGCGTGGGCCTTGCCGACAAGCCGTTGGACACGCCGGTCACCAGCCTTTCCGGCGGCCAGCAGCAACGGGTCGCCATCGCCAGGGCGCTCGCGATCGGTGCCGATGTGCTCTTCGCGGACGAGCCGACCGGCAACCTGGACCCGAAGGCGCGCGACGAGGTGGTCGAGACCATCCACGCCTCCATGAGGGCAGGGCTCAAGGCCGCCTTGATCGTCACTCACGACCCGGTAGTGGCCTCATCGGCCGACCGTGTGGTGCTGATGGCTGACGGCCGTGTCGTACAGGAATATGACGATGGGCTTTCCGCCCCTCAGATTGAGGATTTGCTGCTGGGAGTCCGCAATGAATAGGCCTAGGGGAAGGATCGCAAACGGTATAGGAAACTCGAGCGGTGTAGTCGGTGCGCCAGGGCATAGCGTCAAGACGGACGGCAAGTTCATCGTCTCGTCGCTGTGGCGTGGCAACCGACGGCTGCAGGTGCTCAACGGTGCGGCGAACATGGCGGCGATGACGCTGGTGTTCGTGCTCGCGTGGGCCACCAATTCCGTGCCGAAGCTGGCAGCGGAGCTGGGAATGTTTCTTGTCTTTATGGGCATCGGCGCCGTACTGATCGACAAGACCACCACGGACCACGCTTTCATTGCCAAGTGGAGCGACCTCATGCGTTTGCGGATGATGGGTGCCACCCCACGCTGGCTGATTGGCGCCATGATTGGTGTGCAGCTGCCCGTCGCCTTCGTTTCGGCGCTCGGCGCGTGCGTGCTCGGGGTGCCTGGCAACGCGATCTTCTCGTTCCTTTTCAGAATGATGGGTCCGGAGGCGGTGCGGCGAACGGGTTCAGGCTTCGTCAACGCGGTCTGGCAGACGGTGCTCATCTCACTCGCCTGCGCCGTGGTGTCCGCGTACTTCTCCGGAAGGAAAGTCGTAAAGTCAAGGCTGACGCTTTCCGCGGTTCCCGAGCCCAAGACGCGGCGCACGGTATACACCCGGGTTTCCGTTGTGATCCGCAATCTCACCACCTTGGCAATGTTCTTCGTCGGCATCGGTTGGGGCATCGTCTCATCCCTGTCAGGCAGCGAGGCGGCGCAGGCGGGCATCATCGTGATGCCCCTGTTGGTCTGTTGGAGCATCGCCAGGCTGGCCAAACCGCTGTTGCAGACCATCGGAGGCAGTATCAGCAGGCGTCTGCGTGGGCGTTCGTGGACGGATATCGCCCTGCGTGATGTGGCCGCGCTCAAATCCATGTCGATCTTCAGCATCACCGTCGTGGCGGTGGCCGTGTTCGTCTTCTTCTATGGCTTGCAGACCTTCCTGGACAACACCGCCCGTAGCTCGTTGCACGCGATGTTCGACGGCACGGTGGTGATGCAGACCCGGAATGCAGGTAAAGCTGGCACTGAAAGCCTGCGGGATATGGCGGTCAAAGCCGATTCCAGCACACTCGTACTGGCGCCGACCACCGACGTCACCTATCTCTACCATGGCTTCACTAGCTGCGAGAAACAGATGAAAGAGGAGGTTTCTGAAAGTTCCCCGTCGGGCAAAGGCCTTTCCTCGGTGATTGAACACGGGTCGTTGTCGAATTTTGTGCCAGCTGATGCGGTACAAGGCGATGTGGACGCACGAGATGGTGTGGTCTCGACTGATTACGGCGGAGAATACGGCCGGATTGGCCAGCCGGTGTGCATAGCCGGCGCCGATGGGCATTGGCATCGCAGCAAGGTCACTTCGATTGTGCGGATGGGTGGTGGCATGGCCGGTAATTTCTATGTGCCGCGCTCGCTCAAACCGTTGGAAAACCAACATGGCAGGCGCATGGCGATGATTCACCAAGATCATGTGGGGCAGGCCCGTTCGGTGGTGTCCGGTGCGGGAGGGAAAGATCTGAACGTCTCCGAGACACGAGATGTCATCAATCAACTGCCGCTTGGCGGAGTCGCTCGGCGTGGGGCTGAGACAGGCAACCGTACCAGCATCTATTTCACCGTCTACCCGATCCTGCTGATCTCCGTGGTGGGGCTGGTTTCCGTGGTCGCCAATGACACGGAATCGCGCCGGCGCGAGGCCAGAGCCGCTTGGATGGTCGGCATGGGTGAACGACAGTGGGCTTTGATTGGTTGCGTCCGTACAGGTGTCGAGGTTGGTGTGGCCGGGTTGCTTACCATGGTGGCCGTCGTCATCTCCAACAACCTCACCCAGCAGTCGCGGCTTGCCAGCTATTGGCATGCGGCCCGGATATACGTGCCATGGCCGCAACTATGCATGATGGTGCTCGCGTTGCTTGTTGTCGTCGGGTGTGGGGGATTGCTCTATCGCTCGGTGTGGCGCGGCGTCGCACGCAATCGCGGCCGATGAGTGTCGGTTTCAGTCCAACGTGCCGTTGAGCAGGGCGGTCAGCTCCGTGCGGTTGCGCACGTTGAGATGGGCGAAGATGCGGCTGGCGTGGTTCTTCACCGTGCCGGGCGAGAGGAAGAGTTGGTCCGCGATCTCCGAATTGGTGCGGCCTTGGGCGATGAGCATGGCGATTTGCCGGTTGCGCGGCGTCAATTCGGCGAGCAGCGCCTGGGTTTCAGCGTCGGTCGGGGATTGGCTGGAGTCCCTGTCATCCAGCGAACCGTCTGCTGCTCTGGTTGCGAGGCCGGAACCACTTGTAGGCTCTGTGTCTGTAAGGGGCGTTTCGCCAGACTCATACTTGTCGTTTCCGCTGGGATGGATACCATTGGACGGATTCATCGCGTCGTCGCTTGTGCGCTGAAGACCGGTGTTCTTATGACGGTCCTTGCCCGATTCCGCGATGATGCGCATGGCGTGGGCGGTGGCGCTGGCGCCGATGACGCGCCCACCAGCAGCGGCGCGATGGATGGCGTCGTCGAGGTCGGCCGTGGAGACGTCCTTGAGCAGATAACCGACCGCGCCCGCCTGCAGGGAGTTGACGAGGTTGTCGTCCGCGTCGAACGCGGTGAGCAGGATGCACTTGATGTTGGGATATCGGTAGCCCAGCCGCGCGATCAGCTCAGGTCCGCCCATCTGTGGCATACGCGCGTCGATGAGTGCCACATCGATATTGCGCAACACATCGTCACCCAGGACGAGTGTTTCCTCGCCGCTTATCGCCCGCGCGGCGATCACGACACCCGGCATATACGAGACGAGTTCGGCGAGGCCAGTCAGGATAAGTTCCTGGTCGTCGACGATCAACAGGCGAATGGGTCTTGTGGAAGTTGGGGTGGATGATTTTGATGGCTTGAGTTGCGTGGTATCAGTCATGATTCATCCTCCGAAGTCGTTGATAAAGCCGATGTAGTCGATGTAGTCGAGGTGACCGATGCGGTGCCGTCCACGCGCATCGGAATCGTCAACGTGACGCTGGCGCCTCCCAGCTCCTGCGATTCACCCAAACTCAGGCTCCCGCCAATCTGGCAAGCCCGTTCCCGTAGCGCGGAAAGACCGAAACCGTGGTCGATGTCATCGGCGTCGATTCCCGGACCGTCGTCCTCCACCCGCAGCGTTGTCTCACGGCTGCCGACGACCACCGAGAGGTCGACCTTCGTGGCGTGCGCGTGGCGGATGGCGTTGGTCAATGTCTCCTGCAACGCGCGGAAGAGCAGGGTCTGCGCGTCGGCTCCGAGCAGGTTCACGTCGCCGACGATCTCGGTGCGCATGTCGAGACCAGTCTCGCCGAAGGACCGAGCCATCGCGTCGACCGATTCGTTGGTGAGCTTCTGCCCGAACGCCGAGGGGTCGAGCGCCCGGGCCATCTGCCGCACCTCGGTCAGCGTCTCCTTGGTGATGCCTTCGGCTCGGGTGAGGGGCTTGAGAATTGCCGCTCGCGTGGTCTCCGGAATGTCGTCCGCCTTGGAGACGGTGTTGAACGCGGATTCGTGAGCATAGTGTATGGCGGTGAGCTGCTGGCCGATGGAATCGTGCATCTCGCTGGCCATGCGGGCCCGTTCGCGCGAAAGGGTCAGCGATTCGATCTGGCGGACGTTATGCCGCAGCTTGGTGTTGGCGTGTTGCAGTTTCCCCGATTGCACCGTGTAGAGCATGAAGAGGATGCCGGCGAAGAGGATATAGATCGAGGAGGATTGGAACTCCAAGGTGTGGTAGGTGCGCAGGTCATTGAGCACGGGTGATATCACCCAGATGACCAGCGCCGAAAGCGTAATGGCGAGGTAGCCGAACAGGGGAGTGAAGAGCAGCGACGCCTCGGCGATAACGATATAGGCCAACAGCTGCCCGCCATGGCGCGTGTACGGCGCGGACCAGATGCACACGGCGATCAGCGCGAGGGCGATTATGCGCTGCCAGACAAGCCTCGGCGCCTTGAGCATGGTGGCATACAGCACGATGATGAGCGCCGGTTGCAGGAAGAACAGCACGAAATTGCCCACATACGCCGAGTCGGGAATCTGGAAGACGAACGCCAGCGCGAAGATCAGCGCCGAGTACTTGGGGAAGGTCCTCGACGCCTCGCTCCAGAAGTCATGAAACGTCTGGTGAGGTCTCGCCTGGTCTCGTTTCCCCATTGGCGTGTGAGGCTGAGTTTCCGTCCCGCCGTTGCCTTGATCGCCGTCCACCGTGACCTCCTTGCCCACGTTCCAGTCTACAGGCCGGGAGCGCTACTCCGTGGCCGCGCGCGGGATGTCGAGTCAGACGTGCTTGATATAATGGCGGATTGTTGTTTGGCCCCGTAGCTCAGCTGGATAGAGCAACTGACTTCTAATCTGTAGGTCGCGAGTTCGAATCTCGCCGGGGTCACCAAAAGCCCGAGATCTCAACGGTTTCAGGCAGATAGTAATGGGACTACGCTTTAAACCACGCTATAGATTCAAAAACGTCCAAACATACACAGCCAAAAAGAGTATCGACAGCAGCATTTTTCCATCATTCACCGCAAGCCTCCAGGATCCTCAGTGCCGGCGATGAGAATCCAATATCCCATCTGACCTGTTTATTAGCGAGTTCGGATCTTGCCGAGGTCACTTGCCACACGCGGATGTGTGACAAAAATCAGCCGTTGATATGCTTCTTTTTGAGCATTCTAAAAAATAAAAGCCAATATAATTATCGTTCTGTAATATCTTCTGTAGTTCTTAAGAAAAAACGTCGTTGCCTGTGAAGAACAACGACGTTTCGGGATGGCTTCTTTAGACAAGCGCATTGTCTGCGTTGGTGATGTGTGATTCCCTGACATCGGCCAGCATAGGTTTTCCAGATTTGATGACCACTTTGAGATTGCTTTTGCGGTTGCGGAGATCGTCGATCAACATGCTGATGGTTGATTCGGAATCGGTCGTCGTCTCAAAAGTCTCGTAGTGTTCCATACGGTTGACGTCCCTCGACACTGGAATCAGGCAAAGCTGGCCGCGACTGGCGAAATCGACCACCAGAAGAATGTCTCCATTGGTGAGTTCCGCTATTCGATCGAAGACGGTAATCATCGATTCTTCCGAATCGGCGGCCACCACGGGAGTTCCAAACTTGTAGCCGAGTTGTTTTAGCTGTGCGACACCGTTCGGATCGGCCAGCTGGTGCATCACTTTTTTGGTTGTGTTCATATTCACTGGCATTTCGACCTCCTTGCTGTGTCCTAAAACGTGTCTTTCCATTTAACATTCTCGTAGCCAGGATTCGCCTATGCTCTCAGAACGAAGGCTGCAGCGGATAGGGTTTCGCGTTGAGGAAACCGTTGGCGTCGAAGAATTCACGGAGCGTCATGGTCTTGACATGAAAATGTTCGGCTACATCCGGAATCTTGGGCTCTCGCCTGAGTTTCTGGTTTAGGGTCGGATGAACCGCTCGTTCATTGGTAACGATAATGGCATTTTCGGCCATCGCCGCAGCGATCAACCAAGGGTCGGCTTTATCCAGAGGCTCCCATTGTGCGTAGGATTCAGGAGTATAGAGTTGGCAATCTTGCAGATAATCCTGTATTTGCACGTACAGTGCACCGATTTCATCGGAGTGGTGAGATAAAGGCGGAGTAAAAGTTGCCTCGACCCATTCGCCTAGTTCGTCAAGGTGCTTCCTGCTGTCCCGTTTCGTCAATTCAGCATAGACGGAATCGAGCATGATTATTCGCTTCGCCTTGTTCAGACGTTCCAGCCACTTCCAGAAAGGATGGAATTCGGCGTAACCGAAAGGGTGATGGAGACGATGGGACTCGATGAAGATATTCGAGTCAAGCAGGAATTGTGGTGCCATCATTCATTCCTTTCGCTGCGAGCAAACCGTCATAAGCTCTTTCGGATTTAAGTCCAAGAAGGGAAAATCCGTCGGTATAGGAAATGGAATTGGAATTGATTCCTTGCTCCACCAAACTTACAAACCTGCTATCCAAGTGGAAGGAATTGGTGATGTTCTGGTTTCCACCATCATTCTTTGTTGTTCGTTTTGGAGGCACTTGGGCAAGTTGAGTGTATTCCGCTTCAATATCTCGTTCGCTCGCGAGTCCCTCTTGCTTGGCTTTGATGAGGAAGGACAACGCGCTTAAGCCATAGTGACTGGAGAACGTTTCAGCGACTTCAATTCTGGAGGATTTTGTTTTCGATTCTTTAAGCCATTCCTTTCTGAAATCGGAATCGCCCAAAATGATTTCCATAACAGTCTGATTGATGAGACGTTCCTGGTCGGAGATGTCGAATTCGGCTTCAGTCGCGTTGAATAGTTCTTCGGCTCCCAAAAAGATATGGGTGAGCTCGTGCAGAAGGGAAAACAGCATGGCCTTGTCCGAGTCATTGCGGTTGATGAAAATGAGGGGAGCGATATCGTCCAAAAGAGTGAAGGCCCGAAATTCTTGGATGTCGAGTTTTTCATTCTTCGCGACTTCGGAATCGACCATGGTCATGATGCCGACATTGGATAGCATCTCTCTCAAAAAATTAAAGCGTTTGCGGTCGCTTTTGCCGAATGTCCACCGCTCCGGCAATTGGAGAGCCTGAATAATGGATTGGGCGATTTCCTTGGCGCTTCTCGTATTGTGGAGAGAACCCACGAATGTGTTTGTTCCCAAACCAAGACTCATCATTTCGTCATGTGCCCAAGTCTGACGGATTCGCATTTTGGCGATGATGTCTTCAAGGCTTTTGCTCAATGGCGCGGCGTTGTTGTTGAGCGTTCTGAATTTGACGAGTTCATCTTCGTGCGTCGGTGGCACGGAAGTGCGTACCAGACGTCCGAAAGGAATCTGCAAAGCCTTGCTCAAATCAGAGATTTTGGTGAAGGAAAGGCTGATGGGGCGTTTCGCCTGCAGCCACTGCGGAAGCTGTGTGAGCCCCGGTCGAGAAGCAATCGCTTCTACGTCATGTCCGCTTTGGGAAACGGCCCAGCGCAGTGTTGCTGGTTGAACAGTAATCTGAGCCATGAAGCCTCCTTTTTTGCGAATGACAGTATTTGTTTATTATACCGATAAAAGAGAAATATTCAGGTTTTGAAGAGGATTGCGGCGCTGAGATCGATAGCGATGAGTTCGGCGCTCCAACGAAAGAGACTATGACTACACTGGGTTTACTATGTGAATAGCTGAATCTTTAGCGGAATACGAGTTAGTCAGGAATCCAGGGTGATGTATGAGGGTACATTGCTATAGTTGGTGCGGTAAGAATCGTACAGACAAGATTGCATGTGTAGACGAATTGCTCATTGTGATGTAACGAATAGATAGAAATTTAAGGATGTAAGAGATGGCGACGAAACTTAACAAACGGCAGATCAAGCAGCTGAAGGCGTTGGCGAGCAAGACCTCGCCGATGCTGTGGATCGGCAAGAACGGGGTCACCGACGCCGCGGTGAAGCAGGCCTCGGAGACGCTCGAATCGCACGAGCTGCTCAAGGGCGTGGTGCAGGATGGCTGTCCCGTCGACGAGCGCGAGGTCGGCGAGACGCTGGCCGGGCAGATCGGCGCGCAGCTGGTGCAGGTCATCGGCCACCGCTTTGTGCTCTACCGCCCTACCAAGAAAGAGGGCGTCAAGAAGATCGAGTTGGTCCGTTAGCAGCTTTATCCGCTAGTTATTCGTGCTTCGCCAGGTCGTTTCCTGATCTAGGTTCCGTCAAGCACTGGTTTCAACGTCATGGGTAGTAGCCGGTGGCGTTTTTCGATGAGCTGTCGTCGATTCAGGATGTAGGCATGCAGGCCAAATTCCGGTGGCAATCAACTTTTTGCCTGTAGCCCTAACTTCCTGATTCGCGGGAACGGATTGCGTCACAGGCTAGGAACCGAAATAGGGGATAGGCGATAACTTCCGCGTCCACAGCAGGCCGGAATCGTTTTTGTGTTCCGGATATTGGCAGGTGGATTCTGAATTATCGTGCGATTAGCTATTTTAGTGCTGCGATCAGCCATGTGAGTACCAAATCCTGCTGATTGCCAAGGTCCATTTTCAAACGCCCAAACCGGCATGGCGAGGGGTTTCGTTGCAGGGCTCAAAGAAGTATAATTGGCGTTTGTCATATTCTTATTCATGCGCCGGATGTGGCACGGTGCGTGGTGCTGGGAGGTCATGCAAGTGGAAGCGAAGCCGGAACGGAAGGGCGCGGGGATGCTGCGATCAGGCCGCCGTGGCCGCCAGCATACCTGGCAGAAGGACGCCGTGATGGAGGCGCTTTCGAGCTGTGATGATTTCGTCTCCGCGCAGGATCTCTACCGCAAGCTGAGCGACGACGGCCAAGGTATCGGCCTCTCCACGGTCTACCGGCAGCTCAACGCGCTCGCCGACGACGGCCAGGCCGACACGATTCACCTGAACGACCAGCAGATGTTCCGCATGTGCCAGGACGGCGAGCACCACCATCACCTGGTGTGCGCCAACTGCGGCAAGACCGTCGAGATCGAGCCGCCGGAGCAGTGGGTGCGCACCGTGGCCGAGAAGCACGGGTTCACGGTCATCTCGCACACGCTCGAGGTCTTCGGCCTGTGCCCGGACTGCCAGCAGGAGGTCGAGGCGCAGTAGACGGGCAATCGGGTAAATCGGTTAGCTGAATACAAAAGTGGGCCGGATCGTGCGTATATACACGATCCGGCCCACCACTTTTAATATCTCAGAGGTTATTACACAGCTGCTGGCAACAGAACCTTTCAGTGCCCGGATTTGCTGTTGGCGGTCATGGTCTTGAGGATCTCGACCACCTGCGCGGGCTTGAGCTCAGGCACGTAGGCGTTGACCACGGCGATGCCGATCTGCGCGAGCTTGGCCGAATCGGGGTAACAGATGTAGATTGGGGCCGGCATCGGCTGGAACTTGCGCTTGAAGAAGAAGAGCGACTTGAAGGCGTAGGCCGGTTCCAGAATGTCCGCGACGATCTGCAGGGCGTGCTCGATGATCTCCGTGCCCGAGGGCGAGGCGATTGGCTCTTTGGCTGGCTTGGCCGTGGTCTTGTCCGATGCGTCATCGGTCTTTGAGGAACCGGACTTAGAGAAACCGGCTTTGGCAGAGTCGGCCTTTGCCGCGTCCGGTTGGGCGGCGGCTTGCGCGTTCTTGCCGTTATTCGTGGCTTCAGGCTTGGCCGCAGATTCGGTGCCAGGCTTCCCTTTAGCCTTCTCGGTTTTGACATCGGCCTTTGTGGCAGCCTTCTCGACCTTCCCGTTCTTCCCTTCAGACTTACCCTCGGCCTTGGCCTCGGCGGTCGCGGCGGCCTTGGGCTTCTCGCGACCGACGCCCATGCCGGCCAGAGGCGCGGCCGAAAGGCTCATGAACTCGACGGCGTTCTCCGGGTTCTCGCGGCCTTGGTCACGCAGGCGCTCGGCCATGCGGGCGATGAGGAACTCCATGGTGCCGTTGGGGCTGTCGGTGCGATGACGCATGAAATCGAGCGTCCAGCCGACGATGCGGCCCTCGCGGTAGGTGGGCAGCCAGCTGGTGACGCCCAGCACCTTGCCATCGGCATCCAAGGCGTAGAGCAGCGCCACACGCTCGTCGCGCAGCTCCTCGATGCCGCCGAGCGTGAACTTCATCTCGGGCAGCGCCTTGAGCTGGGCCCACTGCTCCGAGATCTCCACGATCTGCTGGTCGATCTCGAAACCGGCCTGGTTGTAGGTGGTGAGCACGTCGGTGATGCCGTCGCGCTTGGCCTTGTTGATGGCGGTGCGGATATCCTGCCATTTCTTGCCGCGCGTCTCCCACTTGTTGGGGTCGATGACCATCTCGGTGCCCACCTGGATGGACGACCACCCCAGCGACTCCAGCTCCTCGCGCTGGTCGTCATGCACCGCGTAGAAGGAGGGCGACCAGCCCTTGGTCTCGCAGAACGCCATGAACTCGCGCATGGCCTGCTGGTATTCGGCCGGGTCGCCGAACGGCCCGGTGACCGTCAGCGCGATGCCGTGCAGCACGCGGTAGGCGATGCCCGTGCGGCCGGTGGAGGAGAACCAGTAGTGGTTGCCCTCCCAGGTGGTCATGAAGCTCATGGACTCGCCACCGTGGCGGATCAGCTCGCCGGCCTGCACGCGGCCGCGCTCGTCCTCGGTGACATGGTCGCGGAACCAGAGGATGAAGACGATGAGCACGGTGAGCCAGAAGACGACCGTGAGGCCCTCGCTGACCAGCGTGGCCGGGATGGTCTGCGGGGCGATGAGCGTGGCCTTCCTGCCGCCGAAACCGGTGGGCAGCAGACGACGCATCATGTCGAGCAGCAGCAGCTTGACGCCCGGGCGCGGACGGAACGAGTTGGGGGAGACCAGCGCGTAGGTCATATAGCCGGCGCAGGTGACCAGAAGCATGCCGACGATCGCGCTGATGCCGGTGATTACTTGGCGTTTGCTGGTCCTGATGCTGAAATGCGCGAGCTCGCGCGACATGAAGATGATGAGCAGCAGCGGCGGCAGGACCGTGGTGATGAACGCGGGCATGACGTTGTAGCGCCGGGCGAGGTCCTGGCTCATCGGGGTGATGGTCAGCGGGAAGACGATGTAATAAAGCGTGGCGAAGACGATGGCCGAGCCGTTGAGCACCATGCTCACCCAGGCGGCGAGCCGGCGGCCACGTGAAAGGCCCCAGGCCACGATGGCGAGGGCGGCCATGGGCAGGAGCATGTGCAGCCAGAGGCCCGCGACGGCGATGTGGTGCTGGCGGGCGAGCAGGATGCAGCTTTGCGCCGCGGGGTTGGCTCCGCATGAGGTCAGCAGGCTCGAATCGCTCCAGATCGAGGAGGCGAAGAGGCCCAGCGTGGTGAGCGGGCCGAGGCGCGAGGTGGAGGTCAGCGCCAGCAGCGGGCCGATGGCCAGCACCAGTTGGGCCAGGGCGAAGAGGTGGCGGATCTCGTAGTCGGTGCCGCGCTTCCAGTGGATGCGGTCCTTGACGGGGCCGTGCATGAGCAGGCCGGTGGCGTGGCCGACCAGCGCCGCGCCGAGCGTGCAGTAGTCGCCGGGGTTGCCGCTGAAGAGCAGCAGGGTGCCGATGAACGTGTAGGCGAGCAGCAGGATGCGGCGCCGCCACAGCACGGACGTGTAGGCACTGGCAGCCATCAACGAGCCGATGATGAGGGTCAGGGGCGAAAGCAGTACGGGCAGCTGCTCCAGGCGCTGCCAGTCATGCATGCCCATATCCACGGCCACGCAGACCAGAAGTCCGAACGTGCCACCGACCGCGAAGCTGAAGAGGGATGAGAAAATCGTCTTCCACACGCCCATCTTGCTTTGCGCCACCGCGAGCAGCACGAGGATGATCAGCGTGTAGATGATCATGAGGATGGGGTTGCGCACGAGAACCGCCGAGCGCAGGATATGGCCGATCCACGGCAGCACGTCGGCCTGGTGGATGGGGTTGTAGGTGCCCGGGGAGTGCGGATGCGGGTTGCGCAGCAGGATCTCGGTGAGGCTCATCGTGCGGCCGGCGGGCAGACGCAGATGGCGCGATGCCTTGATGCCCCAATAGACGATGTTGCCGATGAAGAAGACCAGCGCCACGGCGATGGAGAAGAGGTGGCCGCGCATCCACTGGGTGACATCCATGCCGAGGATGCGCCAGCTGGAGGGCTTGCGCGGCTTGGAGGGCCTGGAGTTGTTGTGCTGCTTTTTGGGCTGGGGCTGCGGGTTCTGCTGGGCTTGCGACTTTTGCTGGCTGCCCTTGTTGTTCTGCGGAGGCTGCTGTTTCTTTTGCTTTGGCTGCTGCTGCGGTTTCGGCCGTTCCGGCAACGCTGGCTGCGCCGGCTGCCCGGAATCCTGCTGGGCCGTCCGGTCCGTCTGGCCGTTTTGCTCGTTTTGCCCGTTCCGGCCGTCCTGCGACTGACGTTTCATGGCTTGCTCCGCCTCGTGGTTGCCGTGCTGCGCGCCCTGCTGTTGCGGCTGCTGTGGAACGTTCGCCGTGGCTTCGGTGTTTTCGTTGTCGTGCATTGTTCGGCTTTCGTCTGTTGTCAATCTATTTCCTCGCCAGAGCTTGGATCAGTCGGTCTCTTTGTTTGTGTTCGCTGCCACTACCTGTAGCTTAGGATAATCGTTTATCGTCTTATGGGTTTCTCCCAGCCCGGTTTCTGTGCCAAACATGTCGATTTGCGCCTCCATGCCGGCCTGCACCGTGTGCCAATCGTGCCCGGTGGACTTCACAATCACCGTGGTGGCGCTCATGCCGGCGTTCATGGCCGCCTTGGAGATGGCCACCTGGTTCTTCTGGGATTTTCCGTCCCATTCGCCAGCGGCTGAAAACCAGGTCTGCTTCGAGGGCGCGTTGGCTTTGATGATGTTGATGGGCACATGCTTGTCGAACTCCGATTCCTTGCCGTCGAAGTAGCGTTGCACCGTCTTCTTGTGGCTGCCGTCGGTCGGCTCGATTTCGCCGCCCGCCGAGAAGATGTGGCCGTAGATGTTGGGATAGGCCGGGCCCAGCTGCGTGGCGCAGGTGCCGCCCTGGGAGAACCCGCCGATGAGCCATTGCTGCGATGACTTGGCCACCGGCAGCGAGCTTTTCACCCACGAGGTGACGTCTTTGACGAGGTAGGTCTCGGCGTTGCCATAGACCTTCGTGTCGGTGCACAGCGTGTTGTGCACCAGCGCGCCGTTCTGGTCGGGCGAGACGGCGATGGGGGCCAGGCCGTCATGCTTGGCCGCGTAGGTGTTGAGCATCTTGCCCAGCTGTCCGGCGCTGAAATAGCGGTCGGGGCTGCCTGGCTGGCCGGCGAGGACGACCATGACCGGAAGCGCCGGGGGAGTGTTGCTCAGGGCGGCCGGCGGCAGGTAGACGTCGGCGGTGCGCGCGCCGAATCCGGATTTCGTGGCGGGGATCTTGATTGAATGGACCTCGCCGTGCTTGGGCATGGAGGGCAGGTCGTCGTGCGCGGCGAGCTTGCGCCATTCCTTGACGCTCATCGTGGCGTCGTGCACGGAATCCTCGTCGAGGCGCGAGAATTGCGGGACGCCGAAAAGCGAGCCGACGGTGGTGTATTCGCCGTAGATCTTGTCGACGCTGATGCCGCAATAGATGAGCGCGAAGACGATGGTGACCGCCGCCACCCCGCGTCGCAAACCCTTGGACTGCACGATTGCCGCCACCAGCGCCGAGATGACGCCGATGCCCACCGCGATCGTGGTCATCACCACCCAGCCCAGGCTTACGCCGAAGACCTTGAAGACGTCGGAAAGCAGCCAGACCACCAAGCCGCCCAGCGCCAGGCCGATCACGCCGAAGCCGAGCTGCTTCAACAACGGCTTGAGCCAGCCCTTTTTGGACTTGAGGATGATGACGACGGCGAGTCCGATCACGCTCAGGACGAGCATCGTCTTGGGAAGCCATCCGTTGATGATTTGAATCTTGAAGAACCAGTTCATTGTTTCCTTCTGTGCCGTCCAAGCGTGATTACCATCACTGATTCTATGCGTCGTCTTCGAACTTGCACAATCGTTCTCAGGGACGATGTCGCAGGCCGGTGTGCGGGTGCTCGCCGAGGGCCCGGCGTCCGGCGTTTGTCGCGGTGAGAGATGACAATGACACAAGAGTTGAGCACAGGGCGGATGAATGGCCGCCGGGAGAACAGTATTGTTGGCCATGGCCGGTATCGGCTTTGTTTTCGTTGAATGGTACAAGACGTATGAAACAGACGCAGCGACAGGATGATCGCGATAATGACGACAACGACAAGGAATCGGAGCAGACCGGTTCCGTGGATGGTGCTATGCGGGATGTGAAGAGCGTGACGGATACGAAGGACACAACGGACGGCGTGATGGACACGACGGACGTGACGGATACGAAAAAGACGACGGATGAAGCCCCAAGTGATATAAACGTCGAACTTTCGGATGGCGTGGCCTCCGATTATGCCGACAAAGAACAAAAACAGGAACAGAACCCGTCGAAACCGAGGCGTTTCCGGATTCCGGTGTGGGGCTATGTGCTCCTCTTTGTCGTCTTCGACATCGCCGCCGTGCTCATCCTGCAATGGGGCGTCACCCAGGCCAGCACGCGCGTGCAGTTGGCGAGCCCATTGGACGGCGTGTGGGATTTGGTCTCCAAGATGTGGACCAAGGGCAATTTCGTCATCGTGCTCAACATGCTGCTTTTGGGGCTCATTTATCTGGCGCTTATCATGCTCTTCAACCGCTTCTGGGTGGCCACGCCGGTGCTGCTCGTGATGGTCGTGCTGATCGCCGTGGTGGAGCATTTCAAGGTCAGCGCGCGCTACGAGACCATCCTGCCCTCCGACCTGAGCTTCGTCTCCAACGGCGACGCCGGGTCGATCGTGAGCTTCATTCCCAGCGGTTCCGGGCCGCTGATCGCCGGCGCCGTGGCCGCCATGGTGGCCTTCGTGGTCATCTTCGTGCTGCTGAGCCATTTCGACGAGCGTCATGGCAAGGTCTTCGCCGGCAGCAGTCGCCAAGGCAAATCCATCGGCGCGGTCAGCCGCATCATGCTGCTCATCGTGCCGCTGCTGCTGGTCGCAGGCTATGGCGCGCAGGTCAGCTCGGTCAATAGTTTCACCAATACCTTCGCCAAGGCCATGGGCGACATCCCCTCGATGTGGGATTCCGTCTACGACGCCCAGCGCAACGGCCCGCTTGTCTCGTTCCTGGGCCAGGTCAACCCGCATGTGATGGACCAGCCGGATGACTACAGCGAGGCGACGATGAAGCAGGTCGCCAAGCGCTATACGGCCGAGGCCGCGCGGATCAACAAGACCCGCTCGTCCAACCTTGACGACGGCACCGTCATCTTTGTGCTCTCCGAATCCTATTCCGACCCGACGCGCGTGCCGGGCGTGGAGGTCAACCACGACCCGATGCCGGGCATCCGCTCGATCAAGGACCAGACGACCAGCGGCCTCATGCTCTCCTCGGGCTACGGCGGTGGCACCGCGAACCTTGAATACATGAGCCTCACCGGCCTGTCGATGGCCAACTTCGACCCGTCGCTGACCAGCCCGTACCAGCAGCTCGTGCCGGGCGAGAAATGGACGCCGACGGTCAACCAGCTCTGGGGCGCCGAGAAGAACTCCGTGGCCTTCCACCCCTATGAGCCCTCGATGTATTCGCGCGCCCAGAACTACAAGAAGTTCGGCATCTCGCACTTCTACACGCTCGAGCCGCCGGACGTCATCGCCCACCAGGCCAAAATCGACAAGTCGCCCTACGTCTCCGACCAGTCCGCCTATCAGAGCGTGGTCGACGAGGTGTCGAAGACCAAGTCGAACCAGTTCGTGCAGCTGGCCACGATGCAGAACCACATGCCCTACCACAATTGGTATAGCGGCAACACGTTCAAGGCCACCTCGTCCGACCCGTCGAAGCCACTGAAAAGCGACGAGAACGAGTCGATTAACACCTACGCCAAAGGCGTGAACCTCACCGACAAGGCCACCACGAAGTTCCTCTCGCAGCTTGACGCGGTCAATAAGCCCGTCACCGTCGTCTTCTACGGCGACCACCTGCCCGGCATCTACTCCACCGCCAGCGAGGACACGAAGAACTCCCTAGCGCTGCACGAGACGGACTATTTCATCTGGTCCAACAAGGCCAGCGGGCGGCAGGGCGTCAAGAGCGTCGACGCCGCGTATTCCTCGCCGAACTTCTTCATGGCCCAGGCCGCCGAGCAGAACGACGCCAAGGTGAGCCCCTACCTCGCTTTCCTCACCGACCTGCACGGCAAGGTCTCCGCCATCGAGCCGCCCGTCGTCAACCAGATCCAGGGTTGGGACCGCATCCCCGAGGGCCAGCCGATCTACCTGGACGCCAAGGGACACCCGATGGCCGCCAAAGACTTCGACAAGAAGACCAGGCAGCTCATGCACGACTACCAGCTCATCCAGTACGACATCACCGCCGGCAAGGGCTATCTCCAGGACTCCGACTTCATGCAGGTGAAGTAGCGGGGGCCTAGCGAGGTTCCGCCGTGGCGCTGCGCAGGGGCGGGTGCAATTTGCGTCGAAAAGCAGAGAAAAGGGGCCGAAATGCTGCTTTTTGACGCGGGTTGGGCGCGGTCTGCGTCGGAAAGCAATGAAATGGGCCCGAAATATTGCTTTTTGACTCAGGTTGCGGCCGGAGTAGGTTGGCGCTTTCGGGCGTCTGCGTTTTTGGCACGCTCGGTTTATATACTGAGTAAAAATATTCCAGCGAAGGGGCGATGGTGGCGCGGACGACGGACGATGCGGGGCAGCAGGGACGATTCACATGGGTGCCGGTTTACGAGGCCATCGCCACGAAACTCTTGGATTATCGGCATGACCGTGGTCCGCTGGCGGACATAGTCGAGGAGATTTTGGGCGAGCGGTTCCAAGACATGGATCCGTTTACGTTCTTCTCGATGTTCAACGGCAAGTTACAGCGGGAAGACAAACGCAATGATGCGATCAAGACCATTCTCACCCATTTTGGTTTGAGCACGCCATTGCCCGAGGATTTCGACGGCATCCCGGTGACGAATCCGCAACGTTGGCAATATTGGGACGGCGAAACCGACATCGTGGACCATAACTGGGAAATGTTCGAAGCGGCCATACGTTGTGCGGATGAAGATGCTGGTGCTGACGTAGGTGATGATCAAGACGCTGTACTTGTTCGGGATTTCATTGCTGCGTTTAATCGCATGAATAAGCAAGATGATGTCAGCCTCACGAAGCTGACCAAGGGTCTGTTCTGGATGAGGCCCGAAGCATACCTTCCAATTTATGGCGACCTTGAAAAGTATTTAGCGGTTAAATTGCAGATTGAGCTGCCTCGATCCGTAGACGGCGAGATCTATCTTGAGTTTTTGGCTGAACTGAGCGATTTGACTTCCAAAACGCCTTATTGTCTTTCGTATGAGGCCCAGCAGTCTGACTATTGGTATCCTTCACGAAAGAAGCGTGATAACGGTATCAACGCGGAACAATGGGAGCAGATTCTTCGCGATTCGACGATAACCACCGCCAACAATCTTATTGCTCTGAAATGTTTGGCGGAAAACCCGCAGGGAATGACATGCGCTGAGCTGAGCGACCGATATGGCCGAGATATGCACTTCTATTTGAGCAATATTCCGACTTTAGGGGAGAAAGTCGCAAAGAAAGTCGGTCTGGTGTCTGTTCACCAGCCAAGAAATTCGTATCCATATTGGACGGTGACATGTCTAGGTCGAGATGTGGCAAAATATCGACATGGCGTCTATGAATGGACATTACGACCGGAAGTGATGGAGGCACTCAACAACATGGATCTTTCAAACTATCCGCTGTATGCCGATAAACCAGAAACCTCAACGGAGTCCGAATCTTCGCCTATGAATGAGGCCGAAGTGGAACCGTATACCGACAAAGATTTTTTGGATGATGTGTTCTTGACTTCCGGGGAACTGGGCGAGCTGAAGGCGCTGCTGCGGCGCAAGAAAAACGTGATTCTGCAGGGCGCTCCGGGTACGGGCAAGACCTTCGCCGCCAAACGGCTTGCCTGGGACATGCTGGGGCGCAAAGACGACGACCATATCAAGTTCGTGCAATTCCACCAGAACACGAGCTATGACGAATTCGTGTGCGGGTATCGTCCGGCCGACGACGGCGACGGATTCCAGATGGCGCCGGGCGTGTTCGTGCAGTTCGTGCGCAAGGCGATCGCCGATTCCGATGAATCGTATTTCTTTATCATCGACGAGATTAACCGGGCCAACATCTCGAAGGTATTCGGCGAGCTGCTAATGACCATTGAAGAAGACCATCGTGGCCCTGATAACGCTGTGACGCTCACCGTGTCGCAGGAGCAATTCTACGTGCCGAAGAATCTTTACATCATCGGCATGATGAACACGGCCGATCGTGGCCTGGCGCTCATCGACTATGCGTTGCGCCGGCGGTTCGCGTTCTTCACGATGAAGCCCGCGCTGGACAATAAGAAGTTCAAGGAACAGCTGGCGAAACGTGACGATCCGCGATTGTCGGCGCTGGTGGAAGCGGTGAGAAGCCTGAACCGGGACATCGCCAAAGACGATGCCTTGGGCGAGGGATTCTGCATCGGGCACAGTTATTTCTGCGAGAACGATGAGGGCGACACGGAGAGTTTCGCCCGTTCGGTCGCGCAATACGAGCTTATCCCGTTGATCCAGGAATATTGGTTTGACAACAAAGACAAGGTCGACACGGAATGCAACAGACTCCTTGAATGCGTGAAATAACCATGCGCGCGGAGGAGCACGTCGTCATCAAGAACATCTACTACATGATGACCTATGCGTTCAAGGCCTTGCGGTTCAAGCAATATGCCAGGCTGGAAACCGAGGATTTCGAGACCATCGACGATCTGCTGGCTGCGATTCTCACCATCGGAATATCGACGCAGCGCAAACGTGGTTTCGAACGGATGTACCGGCCCGAACACGAGCGAATGCATGGCATCCGCGGGCGAATCGACATGGCCGACACCGCGCGGCTGAGGATGGCCGGGAGCAACGAGGTCTCGTGCGTCTACGACGAGCTGTCGGCCGACACCTACAAGAACCGGATACTCAAGACCACGGCGAGATTGCTCATCGACAGGCCCGGCGTGCGCAAGCCGAGAAGACGCGACCTGAAGCGGTGCCTCATCAGCATGCAGGACATGCGATTCGTCGACGTGCGTCGTTTGGATTGGGCGAGGCTGCGCTTCGAGCGCAACAACGCCAGCTATCAACTGCTTATGAACGTGTGCCGTATGGTGCTCGATCGCCAGCTGCTCACCGAAACCGGCGGGAACCGAAAGCTGGTCGAATACACTTCGCAACGCGCGTTGAGCGACCTGTATGAGAAGTTCGTGCTCGAATATTATCGGGAGTATAGCGCCCACACGCATCGGATGACGGTGAAGGCCAAGAAAATCGACCGCAAGATCGAATCCGGGGATTCCGCGTTTCTGCCCGAGCTGCTCACCGACGTCACGCTCCATCTTGGCGACAGAACGCTTATCATCGACACGAAATGTTACGGGCAGATTCTCCAGACCAATTACAAGAAGAAAATCTACCGGCCCAAGCACATCAACCAGATCCAGAGTTACGTGCTGCATGAGGCGTTCGATAGCGATGACAAGGTCAGCGGCATGCTGCTTTACGCGCTCACGGACGAGGACGCGGAACACGACGAGTCGTGGAACGAGCTTGGGCACGACTTTTCGGTTCGCACGCTCAATCTCGGACGCGATTTCCGCGACATCTCGGCCGAGCTTAACAACATCGTCGAGCGCTGGCTGGCGTAGATGGTGGGCAACAGATGCCAACCGAAAGAAAATGAATCTGCCATTCACTGATTTAGCTGGTCAGTCATCGGATCTGACGGTCTGAACAAGAGGTGGAGTAACGTTTGGTTCTAATCTTGATTGCCCTCTTGTGGGGTTTGCCACAGCTTTTCCTTCTGCCAATTTTTTGGGATGCCCATCGAACGAGCGACATCAACCTGTGGGATGTCGGCGGGAATGTTTGACAAAAGCTGTGAAAGTTTTTGAGAGTCTGTCTCAGGACTGATACTTGAAAGCAGAAAAACGAGGATTGCGATTCCGCCGTACATTTTTGTTGAAGAATGAAGTGCATGTTTCAATAGCGGCATCGTTGAAGTAATGCTTGGTGTGACAGTAAGAGGGCGGTTGTAGAGGCGACCATGGTGGGCGCAAAGGTTTCGGATGAAATTGAGACAGTTGAGCCAGGACTTGAGAACTGCCTGATCTGTGCCGTAAGAAGCGGCTATTTTGATGCGCATCTGGTATGGGAGAAAACCATACAGATTCCGAAGCATGGCGAATTCCATTATTTCGGTTGCCGCCCAGATAGGTAGTTCGCCATCATAATCACGCTTGAAATGCTTGACGAAATCCTCTCTCGAATGGTTTTGACGATCACTGAACTTAATGATGAATCTTCCATAGTCGATGGCATTCAAAGCCGGATCCAAAGTCTTAGGCTTTAGGTAGAGGAAAGGGTCCTGTTCTCCTATGTTGTACGCAAGGCGAGAACGCAGGGAAACCTCAAGACTTGCTATGGATGAAAACAGCAGACTGCGTAATTGTTGGTCAAATCTATATATCCTCAGCACATCCCCGAAATCAGAACCTGGTATGAAATTGCTGGATCGAGAGTGTGTGGCTTTATCAATTTGCCGAAACATATACCAAAAACCACTAAGGCGGTAATATCCGATTTGAGAAAGCTCGGCACGATACTGTTCAACATTTTGCATGCCGTGTTTTATGAGTTTATTGCATTGTTCATCCAAACTCAGCCAGGGTTTCTCGTAATGCGGATGGTTCCCTGTTGACATCATCGGCTCCCGGAAAAGAAAAATGATGACCGCCCCTGAGCCGCTTGCGCGGCATCAGGACGGCCTTGCAAATACCAAGATATCAAGATTTATGGTTTTCCCAAATTCCAGTCTCAACAAGTGAAACTAAAATTTAAGTTAATTAATTTGATAGCTAAGCAGTAAATTCTTTACCACAAATTAAGCAAAATATGTGCTTGGTAGCATCTGCTGGTATTTTTATTGGCTCGTCGGGATGACAAGGCGATTCAACAATCACCATATCGTTCGGTTCGTTAAGTGGGGAAGGAGTTGGAATTCCAAAAGTAAAATCACCGGTTTTCTCGAATTTGATATTATGGTTACTAGCTGATTTGAACATATCGACAAGTGAATTATTTACTAATTTATCCAAAGAAGGGCCGATGACTCCTTTCACATACTCGATTTGTGCTGGGGTCCGCCACTCGTTAAGTCCAGCAGCTTTGCCGCAACGAGGGCAAAAATACTGTTCTACACCGTAAGAATCATCGTCTGTAGGAAACCATTTGAATTCCTGCTCACAGTTCGGACACTCTCGATGTAGAAATCCGTCATCGTCAAGTGGAAACTGGATTGGAATTTCTAACTTAGTCATATTTATTCCTGTACTGTTGTTTTTATTGGTTTAGGTCAATGAATACTGACTGTTTAACTGTTTCTCCGGATTCTCGGGTTCCTGTAAGTTCCACGTCGAAAGATTTTGAAGTGGAACTTCCCGAGCCAAGCTTTCCTGTGTTTAGCACATCAATTGTGACGGATTTACTAAATCCAGGTATCTTCCGGATTGGTAAATCGGAATATCCTTTAATCTTCAATCCTGCATCGTCGGGTACGGAAAGGTTTACGTCATATACTGTCTCGGTGCCTCGGTTGATGACTTGTAGCTTATCAACTCTGGTCCCACCGAGATTGTAATAATGCAAGTCAAATTCAACGGCAGGAGGTATCTTCTGTGTTGAAGGTACCCTTCTTCCTAAAGGGAGATTATTTTTTGGCTCAGCTGGGGGCGTGAAATCTCCACTATTAAGCCAGTCTGTGCCCGATTGATCAACTTCACATCCGGCGGTTTGTAGACGTTGAATAAAAGCTTGCCGATTTTTTGAATCATTGGTCAAATGTATTACATGACGACCAGCTATGTCGCTGAAAGGTCTTATGTTTCCTATTTCAACTAAAACAGTATGGTTTTCGTTTTTTCCTATTGCCATGCCCGCTTCAAATAAGACGTTTGGGCGCGATTGTGTTGAAGGTAGAGTTTGAGGGTCGTTGTTGTCGGTTAGATCTGGCCGGAGATATGCGATTTCATCGGGAGTAAGTAATACTACGATAGCTTGTGCGGAATTGAAAGCGGTTTCAAGGACTTCTCCAATGTAGGCTGATGCATTGTTGGTCAGAGATACGGCTTGTTCCCATTCAAGGGGCTTTAAGCCTATTGAACGTAAGAAATCGAACATAGCCTTTCGCAACTTTTCATTTCGACCATGGACGACAAAAACTGTATTTGTTTTTCCTGTCATAAAATAACCCCGCTTGTTGTGCTACGTTTGAGCTTTATTGTATTTACGTATTAAGAATTTCCCAAATGTGGGATTTTTGAGGAAAATTTGGAAAGGTTAAGTTGAAAGCAGACGGCAAATCTATGAGAATAGATGAAATTTTATTCAACATATAAATCTCTTATCGATGGTGTCATTGGTTTCGGCTCCAGATATAGATTTATCGCTTTTAAAGTATAAGATTTCGAGTAGCTTACTGGAAATGTTCATGTCATGTAAGAAAATGCTGTACTGCGTAGTCGCAATACTTATATCGGCGCATGCAATATCGCGGGGCGCTGATTGTTGACCAAGCGCATGGCTATCGTGGCAAGCATGCCCGTTTTTCCGCAAGATACCGCGTCCGGCGCGGCCGTCACGCCGCTCACCATCGCCTTGGTGGTGGACTCGCTGGGCAACAGGGGCAACGGCACGGCCAACTCGGCGCTGCAATACGCCGCCGAGCTTGAGCGGCAGGGGCATCACGTCAGGCTGGTGGGCGTCGGCTCGACACGATACCCCGCGCGGATTCATCACCTGCCGTTCGTCTCGTGGCTCGCGGCCAAGCAACAGATGCAGTTCGCGGCCCCCGACGAGGAGCTGTTCCGCAGGGCTTTCGCCGGTGTCGACGTTGTGCACATCTACATGCCGTTCGCGTTCGGCCGCAAGGCGCTCGCCGTCGCGCGCTCGATGGGCATACCCGTCACCGCAGGCTTCCACTTGCAGCCCGAAAACGTCACCTATTCCGCCGGTCCGTTGCGCTTCGTGCCCGGCCTGCCCGCAGCTTTGTATCATCTCTTCCATTACTGGCTTTACCGCCACGTCGCGCACATTCAGGCCCCGAGCGAGATGATCGCCGACCAGCTGCGCGCGCATGGCTATCGCGAGCAGCTTCACGTCATCTCCAACGGCTACGCGCCTCGTTTTTCTCCGGGCGCGGGGCTATCGGGCGCAGCAGAGGCGGATCTTTCGGGCGCCTTGGCGGACGGATCGTTCGATGGTTCCGCCGATGATTCGGCTGAAAGCTCCGCTGAGACTTCGGTT
Organism: Bifidobacterium sp. ESL0790; assembly: GCF_029395435.1. NCBI lineage: Bacteria > Bacillati > Actinomycetota > Actinomycetes > Bifidobacteriales > Bifidobacteriaceae > Bifidobacterium > Bifidobacterium sp. ESL0790. The sequence goes on along the minus strand of NZ_CP113915.1, from coordinate 1,467,898 downwards.
GATGGTTCCGTAAACGGTTGTGGCGATAACTCCGTCAATGGTTCAGTGAATGGCTCATCTGATTGTTTTGCCGAGAGTTCCGCGGGCGTTTACGCCGATGGCTCAGATAGTATTTCCGCTGACAACGCCGTAAACGATTCGGCCGCTGTTGCCTTGGATGTAGCTCAACCGCTCGCGCGTCCGTTCAGAATCGTGGCGTCCGGGCGGCTGGCCCGCGAGAAGGATCACGAGACCCTTATTCGTGCGGTCGCGTTGAGCCGTCACGCGCGTGACATTGACCTGGTCATCTGTGGTACTGGACCACTGCAAGCACGCCTGAGGCGTCTGGCCCGGCGAGAGCTCCCTCGCCCGGCCCACATCGGCTTCCACGCCAACGCCGATATGCCGAACCTTCTGCGCAAGGCCGACCTGCTGGTTCATCCCTCGATTGTCGATATCGAGTCGCTGAGCGTGCTGGAGGGCATCGCGTGCGGCCTCGTGCCGGTCATCGCGCGCTCGCCGCTCTCGGCCGCGAGTCAGTTCGCCCTCACCGACGAATCACTCTTCCCGGCCCGCGACGCCAAGGCGCTCGCCGCCCGCATCGACTGGTGGATTGAGCATCCCCGTCAGCGCGCCGAATGGTCCCCACGCTACGCCCGCGAGGCCCGCGACAAGTACTCCCTGCCGCACTGCGTCCGCGAATTCGTGGCGATGGAACGCGCCGCCATCACCGACTCCTAACCCTGCGTCCCAGTGGGAAAAGCACCAAACTGGCCCCGAAATGCTGCTTATTCCACAGGGTAGGGCTGAAATCAGTGGGAAAAGCATCAAAACGGCCTCGAAAAGGCGCTTTTTCCACAGGTTGGAACGGTAATCAGTGAGAAAAGCACTAAAACGAGCCCGGAATGGGACGCAGTGAAGTGACATTGCGTCGGTAAGCAGAAGAATGCGAGGGTAAGTCTGCTTACCGACGCGAGGATAAGCAAAACCGCGTCGATAAGCAGAAAAACTCACTGGTAAGTCTGCTTACTGACGCGGAGATGGCTGCAGACATGATGTGAATGCGAGCGAATGACGCACTGTTGTTGCTTTTTGTCGCAGGTTGCGAACCAATCAGGAAGAAAAGCAACGAAATGGGCCGAAAATATTGCTTTTTGTTGGCGATTGCGGATGAATCAGGAAGAAAAGCAACGAAAAGGCTCTAAAGCGTTGCTTTTCTTCCTGATTGTGGCTGTAACCTGTGGAAAAAGCACCAAAACGGCCCCGAAAAGGTGCTTTTCTCACAGAGTTGTGGGCGAACCAGTGGGAAAAGCATCAAAATGGGGCTGGAATGGTGCTTTTCCCACAGGTGGGTGGGGTGGGACACCAAAAGCCCGGGCCTGCCTACAGCAGCGCGATGAGCTGGTCGGTGTGCTCCTGGGTGGTGGCCCAGCTGGTGCAGATGCGCATCACCGTGTGCGTGTCGTCGTACTTCTCCATGAAGTCCATGCGGACGTCCCGGCTCAGCCGCTCGATGGTCGGCTGGTCCATCACCACGGGAATCTGGTTGGTCGGCGCGTCGTGGGGGAGCAGGTAGCCCTTGGCCGTCAGCGCGGCGCGAATCTGCGCGGCCATGTCGTTGGCGTTCTGCGCGATCCTGGTGTAAAGCCCGTCGGTGAAGAGCGTGTCGAACTGGAGCCCGAGCAGCCAGCCCTTGGCCAGCAGCGCCCCATGCTGCTTGATCTGGGTGAGGAAGTGCGATGGCGTGTTGTGCTTGGTGAAGACCACGGCCTCGCCGAACAGCGCGCCCACCTTGGTGCCGCCGATGTAGAAGACGTCGGTGATGCGCGCGATGTCCTCGAGCGTCAGGTCAGTGCCCTCGGCGGTCAGCCCGTAGCCGAGCCGCGCCCCGTCGAGGAAGAGCGGCATGTCGTATTTATGCGCCACGTCGGCGATCGCCGTGAGCTCGGCCTTGGAGTAGAGCGTGCCATATTCGGTGGGGTGCGAGAGGTAGACGCAGCCAGGGAAGACCATGTGGGTGTGGTTGCCGTCGGCGTAGAAGTCGGCGCAGAGCCGCTCGAGGTCGGCGGCGTCGATCTTGCCGTCGTGGCCCGGCACGGTGAGCACCTTGTGGCCGGTGGCCTCGATGGCGCCCGCCTCGTGGACGTTGACGTGCCCGTTGGTGGCGGCCACCACGCCGGCGTAGGCGGGGGTGATGGTGTCGATGACGGTCTGGTTGGTCTGCGTGCCTCCCACCAGCAGCCACACGTCGGCATCGGGGCAACCGCAGGCCTCGCGGATCTTCTGCTTGGCCGAGGCGGTGTATTTGTCGGAGCCGTAGCCCGGCAGCTGCTCCATGTTGGTCTCGGCCATGCGCTTGAGGATCTGCGGATGCGCGCCCTCGCTGTAGTCATTGACAAAATTCAGCATTGTTCCTCGGCTTCTCTCTATCGGGTTGGTGGGTTGCTTGTTGCTTTCATCATAGAAACACCGTGGCCCGGCATCGTTTGCGTGTCGCATGGATGCCGGGCCGAGCGAGAGGTGGGTGGGAGTTATATGGGATAGTCACACAGAGCCGTGTGCCATATGACTATTACTGGACTCCTAAGCTTTGCCGCTTTTATTCGCTCATCGTCTTCTTGTCTTCGGTGATGCCGCGCTCGTCGTTCATCGTCGCGAAGTTGAGACCGATGAGGATGCCGCCGCCCACGAGGTTGCCGAGAATGGCCACGCAGATGACGAGAATCGCCTTCCACGCGTTGATGGCCCCGTGCATGCCGAGGATGAGGAACATCGCGGAATCCGCCACTGAGTGCTCGAAGCCGCAGAAGGTGAAGACGAGCACCGCGACCACCATGATGATGCACTTGGTGAAATCGTTGGAAAGTTTGCCGTTATAGACCATCAGCATGGCGATGTTGATGCAGAAGTTGCAGAAGATTGCGCGCACGAAGAGGTCGCCGACGCCGCCCGCGGAGTTGAGGTAGGCGAGCTTGGTGTTGGCGGCGGCGAGCATCGCGTCGTAGCCGGCGCCGGAGACGATGGTGGAGAAGCGCAGGATGACGGCCACGATGAGCGCGCCCAGCAGGTTGCCGAGCAGGCACAGTCCCAGCAGCTTCAGCGACTTGCCCCAGCCGATGCGCTTGTGGTAGGCCCCGATGCTCACCACCATCATGTTGGAGGTCAGGAGCTCGGAGTTCGTGTAGTAGATGAGCACGAGCGCCCAGCCGAACGTGGTGCCGGCCAGCACCTTGCCCGCCAGCAGCAGCCCCGGCCCGCCCTTGGAGGCGGCCCCCATCATCACCCAGAACGCCGTGAAGAAGACGCCCACGAGGATGCCGGCCATGGCGGCGCGCTGGATGTAGCGGCCGATCATCTTGCCGGTCATGGTCTTCTTGTTGTCGAGCACCTCGAGCACGGTGGAGATGAACGCCCTGCCGGGGAAGAGCGGCTTGGTCTCCTCGGCCCTTTTGGCGGCGGCGATCTCCGGGTTGACGATTGGTTGGGATTGTTCGCTCATGCTTTGTCTGTCTTCTCTCTTGTGTTCGGAAACGGGCGCGTTGATATTGGACGATTGGCCCGTTGTGTTCTGTGGTGTCCTGTTTGCTTGCGCTAAATCAAGATAAAGTCCCAGAACCTCATTATGGGCCTTTGGCTTTTCCCGTTGGTAAGGAATACGCCGTTTTGTTAGGTAGAACACATATTAAATGTGACGAACCATACAAAATTACATTAAGGAAGAGCGTATACTTTCATTATTTTTTGAGACATAAAACTATTGACAAGTCTCAAAATGTGTTTATCGTGCAAGCCATATTACGACAATCAGTCGGTAGATGAAGGATTTGATGGCCAACTTGCAGGAGACGGCGCTCGCGGTGGTGGGCGCGGGCGCCGTCGGATGTGCGGTGTTGGTGGTCATTCAGTTGTGGTTGGTGGTGAGCGGCGTGGTGGTTGGCGGGCCGGTGTCGGAGTCAGTGGCGTTGGCGCTTGCGTTGGGCGTAGGCTCCGGTGGTGACGGCCAGCACGGCGACCACGGCGAAGCCGATGAGCCCGTTGGCCTGCCAGTGGTGGCCGGTGAGCGGCAGCTTGTTGACGGTGTCGTGGCGGAGACGGATGCCGACGCTGGTCTTGTTGGCCTTGTTCTCGTAGCCGGCCGGTTTCGCCGGGTTGATGCCGCTGCCGTCGGCGTTGTCCCACAAGGTCACGGTGACCTCGCTGCCGTCGAGGGGCTGGCTGGCGGGCACGTCCACACTGAATGTGCCGTCGGCCTGGGTGACGATCGAGCCGGACGTGCCGGCCTCGAGCGGCGTGCCGTCGGCCTTGGCGCCGGAGGTGGTGTGGTCGGGCCAGGTGATGGTGACCCGGTCGCCGGCCTCAACGGTGCGGTTGGGCTGGGCGGTCGCGTTGCTACTGGTCCATGCGGTGCCTGTGATGGTGGCTTGGACGCCCGGGGCGCTGGACGGGGCGCGCTTCGAGATGCGCGTGTTGACCAGTGCGGGCGCGACGGTGTCGATGGTGAGCTTGGTGCGCGGAGCGGATTCGGCCGAGACCGAGTTGTCCGCCTGGGTGAGCGTGCTGGTGAACCAGTAGGACACGCCCGAGCCGACCTTGTCGTCGGGATATGGGTTTGTGGCGGTCGTGTAGGTGATGCCCCATGGGGCGTCGTTGGGAGCGGTGGCTGTGATAGCGGTCGCAGCGGCGGTCTCTTTGGCGGGACCGTGCGTGCCGCCGGTCTCGGTGGAGTATGGGTAGAGGGTGAACTTGTCGCCGGTCAGCGTGCCACCGGGCACGATTCCTCCCACGGTCACGGTTCCGTCAGTATGCGGTGTGGCTTTGCTGATGGGAGGCGCTGTGGGAGTCTGCCAGAGCGCGGTGAGTATGCCACCGGGGACTGAATAAGGGACAATTGACCCGGGTGCGTACCCTCCATTGTCTGCGTTCCTCCATCCTATGAATCTGTGGCCAGGATTGTTAGTTGGAGTGCACATTGTGGTGAATGGCATGGCTTCGCCATCGTCGCAGGCACCCGAATAATGTGTGCTGACCAGGTAAATCCATTCGGGGCTGGGGAACCGGCCCGGTGTCATGTTGTTCGTGTCGCTTATACCGTGTATCCATGCAGTCTGGGCAAAGTTCTCGTAGATTGGTGATGTATCATTAACATCTCCAGATTGTCTCATTGGCGAGTTGTAATTCCAATAGGTCACAAATTGACAATTAATTCGACATTCCAATCTATTAGTTGTTTCGTGTGATGTAGTGAAATCAATGGTGGGTCCGACCTTGATTCGGTAGAGTTTCGGACAGTTCTCGAACATTTGAGACTGGTTGAGAATGCTCGGTGTTAATCCTAAATCACTGTGCTTACCAAGAGCGCGCATATCCCAGTTGCTGATGTCCAAGGACTCAAGGTTGGCGCAGTTCTGGAACATGAAGCGCATGTCAGTGACATTATGGGTGTCCCAGCTTGACAAGTCCAGAGTCTTGCCGTTGGGCGTGATACGAGCGTCCGGCAGAGGGGCTTGCTCGCCTACCAGTGCCGTGTCGTTTTGGAACATGCTGTTCATGTTCGTTACCAACCCTGTGCGCCAGTCGTGCACATCGCCAATTGTGGTTAGTTTGGTGTCGTTCTGGAACATGTAACTCATATCATTGACCTGATTGACGTTCCAGCTGGAAAGATTCAAGGAGGTCAAGCCAATAGTTCCGTTGAACATGTAGCTCATGTCGGTGACGTGGCTGGTGTCCCATTTGTCGCCGTCGTGAGTGAGATCGAGGCTGGTGAGCTTGGCATCCTTATAGAGCATATATTTCATGTTGGTGGCGCTGTGGGTGTCCAGCTCGCCGAGGCCGGTGATGGTCTCCAGCAGCGGTGCGTTCTGGAACATGCGTCCGAAGTTGGTGGCTTGGCTGGTGTCGAGCTGGGTGACGTCGGCGATGCGCAGGTTGGGCAGGTTGTAGCCGTCGAAAAGGCCGTAGCCGTCAAGCATCTTGACCTTGGGCTGGCCGGGGGCGGGCGTGTTGACGACGAGTTTGCTGACGCCGGGTTCTTTCCAAGGGATGGGCGCGTCGCCGTCCTCGCGCTGCCCGTAGTCGGGGATGGTGCCCTTCTCCAGTTCGAGCACGCAGTCGGTGGTGCCGTCGTGGTTGTCGGTGGGTGTTTCCCTCCAGTGCAGGGGGTCGGTGCCGCCGGGCCAGGTGTGCTCGCCGGGCTGGCCGCAGCGGATGAGTTTCACGCAACCGTCGAACATGTGGTTGGTGGCGCTGTTGATGCCGTTGGGTATCTCGAGGCCGGGCACGCCGATGGTGGTGAGTTCGGCGTCGTTGGTGAACATGTAGTCCATGTTGGTCACGCCGCTGGTGTCCCATTTGCCGCCGTGATGGCTGAGATCGACTTTGCTCAGTTTGTCGCAGCCGTTGAACATGTAGCTCATGTCGGTGGCGCTGCCGGTGGCCCAGTTGTCGATGCCGGTGACGGTGGTGAGGTTGGTATCGCCGTTGAAGATGTAGCCCATGAGGGTGGCGCCGGTGGGGTCGAGCCCGCTGACGTCGGCGGTCGTGAGCCCGGTGAGTTTCTCGAACAGCCCCCAGAGGGTGGTGGGTGCCTTGACTCCGTCATCGATTTTGACTTTGGTGATTCGGGGATCCTGGTTCCAAGGCACGTTGGTGGTGTCGTCGGTGCCGTAGTTGGGCACGGTGCCGCTTTCCAGCTCGAGGACGCACGCTGAATGCTCGATGGTACCGGTGAGGGTTTCCTTCCAATGCAGGGGGTCGGTCGTACCCCATGTATGTTCACCCGGCAGATTGCAGCGGATGAGTTTTGTACAATAGTCGAACATGTGGTTCGTCTTGCTGTCGACAGTGGGAGGAACGTCGAGACCCGGTATACCGATGGTGACAAGCTCAACATCTCCGTAGAACATGTAGTCCATAGCGTTGACGTGGCTGGTGTCCCATTTGTTGCCGTTTTTGGTCAGGTCGAGCTTGGAAAGTTTGGGACATTGAGAGAACATGTTACGCATGTCGGCAACGTGACTGGTGTCCCAACTTTCTAGGCCAGTAATGGTAGTGAGGTTGGGCTGGCTAGCGAAGAAATCCTTGAGAGTGGTGGTGCCGCTTATATCGAGATTGCCGACATCGGCGTTTTTCAGGTTGCCGATAAGACTCGGATCTGTGGTGAACAACCCGGGACTGTTGGTTGTGGTCGTGTGGCCGGAAACGATGAGTTTTGTGTAAGAAGTGTCGAAACGCCATGGAATATCATTGTAATTTGTGGTTGGTGGGATATCGCCGCTTTCCAATTCAAGCACGCAGTCGGTGGTGCCATCGGTGTTATCGACTGCGTGTTCGTTCCAATTGAGGGTTTTCCCGCTTGCCGTCCACTTGTGTTCGCCTCGTTGTTTGCAAAGGACAAGTTTGGTGCATCTGTCAAACATCTTTGTTTGGATTGCGCTCGGAGGGATTTCAAGACCCGGGCCACCGATAGTCGTGAGTTCAGCGTCACCGAAGAACATAAAGTACATGTTGGTGACTTTGCCGGTATCCCATTTCTTATCGTGCTTGCTGAGATTGAGCCGTTTGAGTTTGTAACACCAGCCGAACATCTGGTACATGGTTGTGACGTTGCTGGTGTCCCAATTCTCGATACCGGGGATTTCGGTGAGGTTGATGTCGCCTTGGAACGTACCGATCATGTTGGTGACTTTGCTGGTGTCCCATTGTTCGAGGCCGGTGATGCTGGTGAGATTGGATTGCTCTTTGAACAGTGTCTCAAGGGTGGTGGCCCCGCTGGTGTCTAGGTTGGCAACGTCGGCGCTCTTCAACGCACTGCTGGAATTTCCAGCAAACAACGACGGATTGTTGGTTGTGGTTACGTGTCCCGAGACAACAATTTTGGTGTATGTAACGTCTCCATACCATGGAATCGCCGCAGCGTTGGCACCGGTTGCGGGTATATCTCCGCTTTCCAGCTCCAACACGCAGTCATCGCCGTCGACGTGCTCGTTCCAACTCAGGTTTCCCCACATATGTTCACCGGAGTTCTGGCAAATGACAGATTGCGGCCCCACGGTGGGCTGGGATCTGGTCAACGTGGATGAAGATGATTCCACGGGTGACTGATCTGAGGGGAGACTTGGGTTTTGTCGGGAAGTGCCAGTGGAGTTCTGTGAGAGCGATTCTCCTGCGTCAGACGAAGGCGACGACGGAGAAAGTTCGGACTTGGGCGAGGGAACGCTTTCTAGACTTAGATTTTGCGGGGGGGGGTGATTTCGTTGCTATTTTCGTTGGCGCCCGCCAAAGGTGATGTTATGGCCAAAGCGAGGACGGCGGAGATGGCCGTGAAAGCGCAGATGATGCGATTGCGTCCAGCCATGAAAATACCGTTTCCTTTCCGATAACTCTTGTACTATTAAATAGCAATAACAGGTCAAATTGTAACATTAAGTATGACTAAACTCACCAAAATTTCCGAAAAGTATGACGAATCTGAGGGAAGTGTTGCTTAAATCGGTCTGCGGGTAGCGACTCGCTAATCGGGACTTTGGGGTCACTTTTTGACCTCAAACCCGGGGTAACGGAGACAATCAACGTGACGAACGATTGCGACGAATATTCCAGTGGATGGCAAAATATATTTCGCAGCGGAATCAGCATGTCGCAAAGACAGCGTCGTTCGCTCACACGCGCGAGTTTTGCTGGCTGATCGATTCGTGGGCGGCAACAATCATGAGGCCGAGGAGGCGGAGGCGGACCGGATGCGAAAAATCCTCGGAACGTTGACATTCCGAGGATTTGGTGGGGTGGATAACGCGGTTCGAACGCGCGACCTTCTGAACCACAATCAGATGCTCTACCTGCTGAGCTATATCCACCATGGAGTGCGCTCAACCAATTCCTCAAGGGGTCATCGGCTTTCACGCAACAGATAAGTACTATACATGATTCCTCAGACCTTGTGCATACGGCGCGTCGAAACTATCCGAACCCGCTGCCAATCATCCAAATTGTCTAAATCGCCCAAGGCTGGACGAGCGATTATCTCGAGTATCTGAGCGGGACACGCCCAAGAATTCGTACCGTGCCGGAATACGGGGGATAGGCGAGGCGCAGCGTGTCGGGGCGGAGCGGCTTCGACGTCACGGTTTTGACGTGGCTGAATTCAAGGAAGCCGCGATGGCCGTGGTAGGCGCCCATGCCGGAAGCTCCGACGCCGCCGAAGGGGAGGCGGTTGGAGAGCAGGTGGCCGAGCGGCAGGTTGAATCCGAGCGCGCCCGAGGTGGTGTGGCGCTCGAAAAGCCGGCGCGTGGCCTTGGAGCGCGTGAAGACATACAGCGCCAGCGGTTTCGGGCGTTTGTTGATGAACGCCACGGCCTCGCGTGCGTCGCGGACGGTGAGGATCGGCAGGATCGGGCCGAAGATCTCCTCCTGCATCACCGGCGCGTCCGGGAGCACGTCGGTGAGCACGGTGGGCGCGATATACAGGTCGTCTCGGTCCGTTTGGCCTCCGCAAAGCACATGCCCGCGCTCGGAATGGCTGGCATCGGGCAGCAGGGCGCTGAGCCTGTCGAACTGCTTGACGTTCACGATTCGTCCGTAACTCGTCGAGGAGGCCGGATCGTCGCCGAAGAAACGACGGATGGCCGACGCCACCAAATCGGCGAGTTCGCTGGCCACATCGGGGGTGGCGAGCACGTAGTCCGGGGCCACGCAGGTCTGCCCGGCGTTGATGAAGCGACCCCAGGCGATGCGGTTGGCGGTGCGGGGCAGATCGGCGCTGGCGTCCACGAACACCGGCGATTTGCCGCCAAGCTCCAGCGTGACGGGAGTGAGCTGCCTGGCCGCCGCCTGCATTACGATCGAGCCGACGCGGCCGTTACCCGTGTAGAAGATATGGTCGAAGGGCCGCTTCAGCAGCGCCGTGGTCTCGGGCACGGCCCCTTGCACGACGGCGATGGCACGGTGGTCCATATATTCCGGGATGACGCGAGCCAGCAACGCGCTGGTTTCGGGCGCGAGTTCCGAGGGTTTGAGACACACGCAGTCGCCGGCCGCGATGGCGTCGACCATCGGCTGCAGGCTCAGCAGCACCGGGTAGTTCCACGGCGAGATGACCAGAGCCACGCCTTTGGGTTCGGCGACCGTCCAGCTCGTGGCGGGCTGCATGAGCAGCGGCATGACTTTGTGCCGCCGTCGCGTCCAAAGGCGCAGGCGTGGCTTGGCGAATTTGATTTCGTCGAGCACCAGCTTGATCTCCATGAGCCCTGTTTCCGCGGCGGGTTTGCCAAGGTCATGCAGCACCGCTGCTTCGAGGGCCTGCGCGTTGTCGGCGAGCATGCGTCGCATCGCGTCCAGCTGCTGCTCGCGCCACGCCAAGGGGCGGGTGAGGCCCGACGCGAACGCACGGTGCAGATTGGCGACGGTTTCTTCAATATCCATGGTCATGGCGCTGTTTGCCTGTTGTGATTCGCCGCTTCGCATGTCGCTGCCTCGCCTATCCATATCGGTACTCGTATATTCATTGTCGCCCCCGGCCATGTCCTCATGCTGACAGAAGCCGGGGGGGGTTGATGGAATAGCAAAGGACGCGGATTCAATACGCATGAATCCGCGTCCCAATACCTATTCGCTGTTATTCAGCTTTGCGAGTCCTGCCGAGCCTCGCTCAGGCTTTCTCATCGATCTTCACGATCGGGTCGAAATAGCGCAGCTTGGTGTAGTCCACGTTGCCGCCGTCGGTGATCGCCAGGTCGGGGATCGAGGTGATCGGCAGGAACGAGAGGTAGAAGAGCGGGTCGGGCAACTGGCTGCCCAGCGCCTCGGCCGCCTTCTTGAGCTCGATTTCCTTGGCCGCCAGCTCCTCGGGCGTGTCGTCGGTGGTGATGCTGCCGATGGGGAGCTTGAGCAGCGCCTTCACCTCGCCGTCCGCGACGACCACCTGTCCGCCGCCGCATTCGATGAGCGTGTTGGCGGCCAGCGCCATGTCGTCGGTGCTCATGCCGGCAACCACCAGATTGTTGTCGTCCGGCGCCACCGACGTGGCGATCGCCCCGTGCTTGATGCCCCATCCGGAGATGAAGCCGCGGGCGTGGTTACCGTTGACGCCGTAGCGTTCGATCACCGAGACCAGCGCCGTGTCCTTATCGACGCTGGGCCGCACCGAGCCGCCGCGCACATCCAGCACGACGTCCTTGCGCTTGCGCACGAACGGGCCAACGCTGTGGATGGTCGCCACGGTGGCCTCGCCCTCGCCTGATCCGGCAGTATCAACGCGATACTCGAAATCGCCGGCGGCCAACGGAGCGTGGTGCAGCGCCCCCTGCAGGCTCGCGCTGCGCTGCGGCGGCACGAAATCGGCCACCGTCTTGCCTTCGAGCGTCACGATCTCGCCCTTGCTGATCACGGTCTCCACGTTGAAGGTGCCCGGCTGGTCGACCAGCAGAATATCGGCGTCCTTGCCCGGTGCGATCGAGCCGACGCGGTCGTCGATATGGTAGGCCTCGGCCCCGTTGATCGATCCCATCTGGATGGCGGTCATGGGGGAGACCCCGGCGTTGATGGCCAGGCGCACCATGTGGTCGAGGTGGCCGTGCTCCAAGACGTCGCGCGCGTTGACGTCGTCGGTGCAGAAGCTCGTGTGCCGCGCCATGCCGGGCGCGCCCTCGGTGATGGCGCGGATGTTCTCGGCCAGGAACTTGGTGACGGACGACTCGCGGATGACGACGTGCACGCCCTTGCGCGCCTTCTCCAGGAACTCCTCGTGGCTGTAGCTCTCGTGGTCGACGTGCACGCCGCTCATGAGAAACTGGTTGAGCCCGATGCCTCGCGCCATGGGCGAGCAGCCGAAGACCGGCTTGTGCAGGCCCTGCGCCACGCTGATGGCCTTCAAGGTGTCCGGATCCTTCAGCGCCACGGATTCGCGCACGGTCTCCCACACCCCGAAGCAGCGGTGCTTGGGCTGCCAGCGCTCGTGGTCGGCGGCCCCGACGTTGTAGGAGATGGTCGATTCGGGAATCGTGTACGGGGTCTTGTAGGGCAGTCCCCAGAACACCTTGAGCGGGATGCCGTCGATCTCCTTGAAGATCTCCTCCAGGCCGTCGAGCCCGATGGCCGAGATGTATTCGTCAAGCCCGGAGACGATGCTCGTCGTGCCGTGCGGGACGACGGCCTGGGCGAAGCGCGTCATGCTCAGCTTGCTGCATTCGACGTGGATGTGTCCGTCGATCAGGCCGGGGGCCAGGTATTTGCCGGTCGCGTCGATATGCGTGGTGTCGGGCCCGACGTAGGCCGAGACGTCCGGATCGACGGCCACGATGCGCTCGTGCCAGACGGCCACGTCCGCCGGATAGTATTCGCCGGTGTCCACATTGACCAGCGTGCCATGCTCGATCACGAGGTCCGCGGGTGTCTTCGCGGCCCCGGCGTCGATGTATTCTCCCAATTGCTCAACGGTTGTCATAGCGTCCTTCTTCGTTCGCTTGCACGATTTTTGGTCGTGTGTTCAGTCGTGTGTTTATTGGTGTGTTCGGTCGCGTCGGCGCGTCCGTCGGGAAAGTCCCTCATATCCGTCACCATACAGGAACCTTCAGGATATCGGCGCCGGCGCGAAAGGCGTTGGGCCGGTCAGGCGATATTGCCGCCCGGCACGATGGTGAGGATATAGAGCAGCAGGATGAAGACCACCATCATCACCCACATCATCGGGTTGACCTCCTTGCGCCTGCCCGCCGCGGTCATGAGGATCGGGTAGGTGAGGAAGCCGAAGGCGATGCCGTAGGAGATGTTGTAGGTCAGCGGCATGCCGACGATGACCAGGAAGGCCGGCATGGCCGTCTCGAAGGTGTCCCACTCGATCTGCTTGAGCGCCGAGGCCATCAGCACGCCGACGATGATGAGCGCGGGGGCCGTCACCTGGCTGGTCACCACGGTGAGCAGCGGCGAGAAGAACATGCTCAGTATGAAGAGCACGCCGGTGGTCAGCGCCGTCAGGCCCGTGCGGCCGCCGATGGCGATGCCCGCGGACGATTCGACGTAAGCCGAGGTGGCCGTGGTGCCCATCACCGAGCCGGTGAGCATGGAGATGGAGTCGGCCATGAGCGCCCGGCCGATGCGCGGCATCTTGTTGTCCTTCATGATGCCGGCCTGCTGGGCCAGGCCGATGAGTGTGCCGGTGGTGTCGAAGAAGGCGACGAGCAGGAATATCAGCGTCACCGCCCACATCTGCGGGTCAGTCAGGGACGGCAGGTTCATCACGCCGGCGCCGAAGGTGGGCTTGAGGCTCGGGGCCAGCGAGACGATGGCGCTCGGCGGCTTGATGAGCCCGGTGCAGAGCCCGAGTATGGTGGTGGCGACCAGGCCGATGAAGATGGAGCCGGGCACCTTGCGGGCCATCAGGATGCCGATGACGAAGATGCCGAAGATGGTCAGCCATGTGGTCGGCACGGTGAAGGAGCCGATGGAGACCAGCGAGGACTTGTTGCCCACCACCAGGCCGCCCTCCTGCAGGCCGACGAAGGCGATGTAGATGCCGATGCCGGCCGCCATCGCGAGCTTCAGGTCCTTGGGGATCGCGTCGACGATCTTCTCGCGGATCTTGAAGATCGAGAGCAGCGTGAAGATGATGGCCGCCACGAAGACGCCCGCCATCGCCTTCTGCCAGGCGATGCCCATGCCGAGCACCACCGAGTAGGCGAAGAAGGCGTTGTCGCCCAGGCCAGGCGCGATGGCGATGGGGTAGTTGGCCAGGAAGGCCATCAGCACGCAGCCAAGCACGGCCGAGAGCGCCGTCGCGGTGAAGACGGCCCCCTTGTCCATGCCGGCGTCGCCGAGAATGCTGGGGTTGACGAAGAGGATATAGGCCATAGAAACAAAAATCGTCAGGCCTGCGAGCATTTCGCGCCTGACGTTGGTATGGAGTTCCTCTAGATGGAAGGTCCGATCCAAAATACCATTGAATCGTTGTAGGTAGGTATGGTTTTGGGGTTGGTTGTTGGTTTCCATATTCGTCTTGCGCATCAAATGACGATCCTATCTTTTGGGTAGATAAAGGAGATTGACGGATACGGGCACCATTGTTGCGCAAGCGGCGTACAGAATTTTGCGACATGCCAATTTTGTCCATTATTTGATACGCATCATCTCATTGCCTCGCCGGCGCGACCAGAAGATACGGCCCGTCACCCATAATGGACATTGTCGTGTTGAGAGCGGTTTCTCGGGCGACGTAGTTGACAAGTGATGTACAAGTGATTCAATCGCCGATTCCACATTGGAGGCATCGTTCAACCATGACCAAAGTGACACGTGAATTCATCGACGGACTGCCCAAGGCCGAGCTCCATCTCCATATCGAGGGCACGCTGGAGCCCGAGCTCAAGCTCAAGCTCGCCAAGCGCAACCACGTCGACATCGGGCAGACCACCATCGAGGAGGTCCGCAAGACCTACCAATACGATGACCTGGCCTCGTTCCTCGCCGTCTATTATCCGGCCATGGACGTCCTGCAGCATGAGCAGGACTTCTACGACCTGGCCTTCGACTACCTGCGCCGCGCCGCAGCCAACAACATCCGCCACGTCGAGATCTTCTTCGACCCCCAGGCCCACACGAGCCGCGGCATCCCCTTCGCCACCGTCATCAACGGGCTGCACCGCGCCATCGTCGATGCCCGCGCGATGAACGTCGACGCCGATCTGGTGATGTGCTTCCTGCGTGACTTCTCCAAGGAATCGGCCCGCAAGACGCTGCTTGAGGCCATGCCGTTCAAGGATTGGATCCTCGGCGTCGGCCTGGACTCCGACGAGCACAACAACCCGCCGCTCAAGTTCGCCCGCCAGTACGAGGACGCCGCGGCCGCCGGACTGCACCTGACGGCCCACTGCGACATCGACCAGGTCGGCTCGATCGACCACATCCGCCAGGCTCTCGAGATCATGGGCGTGGAGCGCATCGACCACGGCACCAACATCGTCGAGGACCCGGATCTCGTCGCGTTCGTGGCCAACCACGGCATCGGCATGACCACCTGCCCGCTCTCCAACTCCTTCGTCAGCCCCGAGATGAAGGGCGACGAGATCAAGGAGCTTTTGGGCAAGGGCGTCAAGGTCTGCGTCAACTCCGACGACCCGGCCTACTTCGGCGGCTACGTCAACGACAACTACGCCGCCCTGGCCGACCAGTTCAGCCTCACCCGCGACCAGGTCATCCAGATCGCCCGCAACTCCTTCGATGTCTCCTGGATCAGCGACGAGAAGAAGGCCCTCTACCAGGCCCAGATCGACGACTACATCGCCAACAACTGATTGATTGCGCCGGGCGCGTCTCGAGCGCTCCTGATGTATTGACTAAACCGGCCGGGATTCCACGAGAGATCGAAAACATCGCGGGATCCCGGCCGGTTTGTTCGTCCCAAACCGCGTTGTCGCGCGGCGGGTGTTATAATGTCAACTTGTGTGTGCCAATGGCATGCCTTATGTGATAGGCGTGGGCGATTGGGATATCCCGGAACTCGTGAGATTGCGCGTAGCGATACGGCGGCAGGAGAGTGACGGGCCATCGGGCCGGTGGACAGTGGCTTTCTTACCGATTCGTCGGGGGATGCCGCGGTGTGGCGGCTCCACAGAGGAAACAATGGTTAACGAATCGGAGAATCGAAGTTGCCTACTATAGAACAACTCGTCCGTAAAGGACGTAAGGCCAAGCCGAAGAAGTCCAAGACTTTGGCCCTCAAGGGAAGCCCGCTGCGTCGTGGCGTGTGCACGCGTGTGTACACCACCACCCCGAAGAAGCCGAATTCCGCGTTGCGTAAGGTTGCCCGTGTGCGCCTGAGCTCCGGCATCGAAGTCACCGCCTACATTCCGGGCGAGGGCCACAACCTGCAGGAGCACTCCATCGTGCTCGTGCGCGGTGGCCGTGTGAAGGATCTTCCTGGTGTGCGTTACCACATCGTGCGCGGCGCGCTCGATACCCAGGGTGTTAAGGACCGTAAGCAGGCTCGTTCCCTGTACGGCGCAAAGAAGGCGAAGTAAGAGATATGTCACGTAAAGGACCCTCCAAGAAGCACCAGCTGCTCCCTGATCCGATCTACGGCTCGACCGTGGTGGCGCAGCTCATCAACAAGATCCTGCTCGACGGCAAGAAGGCCATCGCCGAGGACATCGTCTATTCGGCGCTCGACATGGTCAAGGCCAAGACCGACCAGGAGCCCGTCTCCGTCCTGAAGCGCGCGCTCGACAACATCCGTCCGTCCCTCGAGGTCCGCTCCCGCCGTGTCGGTGGCGCCACCTACCAGGTCCCGGTCGAGGTCAAGCCCAACCGCGCCAACGCGCTGAGCCTTCGCTGGCTCACCGATTTCTCCCGCAAGCGCCGTGAGAAGACGATGGCCGAGCGTCTCGCCAACGAGATCCTCGACGCGTCCAACGGCCTCGGTGCTTCGGTGAAGCGCCGCGAGGACACCCACAAGATGGCCGAGGCCAACAAGGCCTTCGCGCACTATCGCTGGTAATTAAGAGATTTCGAAAGCGTAAGGAATATTTATGGCACTCGATGTGCTCAGTGACCTCAATGAGGTCCGTAACATCGGCATCATGGCTCACATTGATGCCGGTAAGACCACGTGTACGGAGCGAATCCTCTACTACACCGGTAAGAACTACAAGATCGGCGAGACGCACGAAGGCGCTTCGACCATGGACTTCATGGCCCAGGAAAAGGAACGCGGCATCACCATTCAGTCCGCTGCGACCACCTGCTTCTGGAACCGTCAGACCCATGATCCCGACAAGAAGTTCCAGATCAACATCATCGACACCCCCGGCCACGTGGACTTCACTGCCGAGGTGGAGCGTTCGCTCCGTGTGCTCGATGGCGCCGTCGCCGTCTTCGATGGCAAGGAGGGCGTGGAGCCCCAGAGCGAGACCGTGTGGCGCCAGGCCGACAAGTACGGCGTGCCGCGCATCTGCTTCATCAACAAGATGGACAAGCTCGGTGCCGACTTCTACTACTCCGTCGACACCATCAAGAAGAAGCTCGGAGCCACCCCGCTGGTCGTCCAGCTGCCGATCGGCGCCGAGAACGACTTCGTCGGCATGGTCGACCTGATCCGCATGAAGGCGTACGTCTGGAAGGACGTCACCAGCGATCTGGGCGCCCACTACGACACCGTCGACATCCCCGATGACTTGAAGGACAAGGCCGCGGAATACCGCGAGACCCTGCTCGACCAGGTCGCCGAGTCCGACGATGACCTGATGGAGAAGTACCTCGAGTCCGGCGAGATGAGCGACGAGGAGATCCGCGCTGGCATCCGCAAGCTCACCATCGAGCGCAAGGCCTACCCGGTCCTCTGCGGCTCCGCCTTCAAGGACAAGGGCATCCAGCCGCTGCTCGACGCGGTGGTTGACTACCTGCCGAGCCCTGAGGACGTCCCCGCCATCGTCGGCTTCGAGCCCGGTGACGAGTCCAAGGAGATCGACCGCAAGCCGACCATGGATGATCCGTTCGCCGCCCTGGTCTTCAAGATCTCGACCCACCCCTTCTATGGCAAGCTCGTGTTCGTGCGTGTCTACTCCGGCGCCATCAAGCCCGGCGACACCGTGCTCGACTCCACCAAGGACAAGAAGGAACGCGTCGGCAAGATCTTCCAGATGCACGCCGACAAGGAGAACCCGGTCGACGCCGCGGAGGCTGGCAACATCTACACGCTCGTGGGCCTGAAGAACGTCTCCACCGGCGACACGCTGTGCGCCGAGAAGTCTCCGATCTCGCTCGAGTCCATGACCTTCCCCGATCCTGTGATCGAGGTCGCCGTGGAGCCCAAGACCAAGGCCGACCAGGAGAAGATGTCGATCGCGCTGGCGAAGCTCGCCGACGAGGATCCGACCTTCCAGGTCAAGACCGACGAGGAGAGCGGCCAGACGCTGATCTCCGGCATGGGTGAGCTCCAGCTCGACATCATCGTCGACCGTATGCGCCGCGAGTTCAAGGTCGAGTGCAACGTGGGCAACCCGCAGGTCGCCTACCGCGAGACCATCCGCAAGGCCGTCATGAACCAGGAATACACCCACAAGAAGCAGACGGGTGGTTCCGGCCAGTTCGCGAAGGTCCTGATGAACTTCGAGCCGATTCCTCCGGAGGAGGGCAAGGACTACGAGTTCGTCAACGAGGTCACCGGCGGCCACATCACCAAGGAATTCATTCCTTCGATCGATGCTGGCGTGCAGGAGGCCATGGAGTCCGGCGTGCTCGCCGGCTTCCCGGTGGTGGGCGTCAAGGCGACCGTCACCGACGGCCAGATCCACGATGTCGATTCCTCCGAGCTCGCGTTCAAGATCGCCGGTTCCATGGCGTTCAAGACTGCCGCTCCGAAGGCCAAGCCCGTTATCCTCGAGCCGATCATGGCCGTCGAGGTCCGTACTCCCGAGGAGTACATGGGCGACGTCATGGGCGACATCAACTCCCGTCGTGGCAACATCCAGGAGATGAAGGACGCCACCGGCGTCAAGGTGATCGAGGCCAAGGTCCCGTTGAGCGAGATGTTCGGCTACATCGGCGACCTGCGCTCCAAGACCCAGGGCCGCGCGATGTTCACCATGCAGATGGACTCCTATGCGGAGGTGCCGAAGGCGGTCTCCGAGGAGATCATCAAGGCTCAGCGCGGCGAGTAATCGCTTCGCCACAAGGCGTGTTCTGTCTCCAGTCAGCGTTACTATTTTCTAGCGCTGACTGGGTTAGGGCACTTATGTGGCAGGTAACCCAGAAACCCAGTAAACTGTAGCGAGTGCCCGGAGCTGTTGGGCACGGGCTAACTACGAAACGTCCAGGAGGACAAGTAATGGCAGAAAAGGAAAAGTACGAGCGGACCAAGCCGCACGTTAACATCGGTACCATTGGCCACGTTGATCACGGCAAGACGACCCTGACCGCGGCCATCTCCAAGGTGCTGCACGAGGAGTACCCGGACATCAACCCGGAGTACGACTTCGAGCAGATCGACGCCGCTCCGGAAGAGAAGCAGCGCGGCATCACCATCAACATCGCCCACATCGAGTATCAGACCGAGAAGCGTCACTATGCTCACGTGGATTGCCCCGGCCACGCCGACTTCGTGAAGAACATGATCACCGGCGCCGCCCAGATGGATGGCGCGATCCTCGTGGTCGCCGCCACCGACGGCCCCATGGCCCAGACCCGCGAGCACGTTCTGCTCGCCCGCCAGGTCGGCGTGCCGAAGATCCTCGTCGCGCTCAACAAGTGCGATATGGTCGACGATGAGGAGCTCATCGAGCTCGTCGAGGAAGAGGTCCGTGACCTCCTCGAGGAGAACGGCTTCGATCGTGACTGCCCGGTCATCCGCACCTCCGCCTACGGCGCCCTGCACGACGACGCTCCGGATCACGACAAGTGGGTCCAGTCCGTCAAGGACCTCATGGATGCCGTCGACGACTACATCCCGACCCCTGTCCACGACCTGGACAAGCCGTTCCTGATGCCTATCGAGGACGTCTTCACCATCTCCGGCCGTGGCACCGTGGTGACCGGCCGTGTCGAGCGTGGCCGCATCCCGGTCAACGCCCCGGCTGAGATCGTCGGCATCCGTCCGACCCAGACCACCACCGTCACCTCCATCGAGACCTTCCACAAGCAGATGGATGAGGCCGAGGCTGGCGACAACACCGGTCTGCTGCTCCGCGGCATCAACCGTGACGACGTCGAGCGTGGCCAGGTTGTGGCCAAGCCCGGCTCCGTGACCCCGCACCACAAGTTCGAGGGCGAAGTCTACGTCCTGACCAAGGATGAGGGCGGCCGTCATTCGCCGTTCTTCTCCAACTACCGTCCGCAGTTCTACTTCCGCACCACCGACGTCACCGGCGTCATCACGCTGCCGGAAGGCGTCGAGATGGTTCAGCCTGGCGACCACGCCACCTTCACCGTCGAGCTCATCCAGCCCGTCGCCATGGAGGAGGGCCTGACCTTCGCAGTTCGTGAAGGCGGCCACACCGTCGGCTCAGGCCGTGTCACCAAGGTGATCGAGTAGTTCTAGAACGTAAGTTGTAGATTTACTTACCAGTTTGTGCCCCGCATCGTAAAAGGTGCGGGGCACAACTGTATTTTGGGCGGGTATTGATCCGGGGTATCAGTGCGAGGTATCAATTCGAATATCAGCACAAGATCTCAACTCGGGGTATCAGGGCAGCGAAGCCGAGAGAGACATGGAACTTGTAAGCTGTACATACGGCGTGGCATAATTGCTGAGGCATTTTATGGAATGCAAGTCGTTTGAAACATGAAAAAACTAAGGTGACGAGACGTGGCACAAACAAGCAATGACATCAAGAACGGTTCGGTTCTGAATCTGGACGGTCAACTGTGGACCGTCACGAAATTCCAGCACGTCAAGCCCGGCAAGGGTCCGGCCTTCGTGCGCACCACCATCAAGAACGTGCTCTCGGGCAAGATCGTCGACAGGACGTTCAACGCGGGCATGAAGATGGAGTTCGAGACCGTCGACAACCGCAACCTGCAGTATTCCTATGACGATGGCGAGAGCTTCGTCTTCATGGACATGACCACCTACGATCAGTTCAACATCCCGAAGACCCTCGTGGGCGACCAGTCCAAGTACTTGCTCGAGGGCACCGACTGCATCGTCAGCTTCCACGACGGCACGCCGCTGAGCGTCGAGCTGCCGGCCTCCGTCATCCTCACCATCACCCACACCGAGCCCGGCGTGCAGGGCAACCGCTCCAACGCGGGCACCAAGCCCGCCACCGTGGAGACCGGCGCCGAGATCCAGGTGCCGCTCTTCGTCGGCGAGGGCGAGAAGGTCAAGGTCGATACGCGTGACGGCTCCTACCTCGGTCGCGAGAACAACTGAGACAATGAGCGCGCTGGCTTGATATAGATAGCTAGTGCGCGATTCGGGGATCACGATTTCCTTCACTTCGACCGACTGAGAGGCATTTTTTCCATGGCACGTTCCACCGCTCGCAAGAGGGCTTTGAACACGTTGTACGAGGCGGACGAGAAGGGGCAGGACATCCCGTCGCTGCTCGCCGAACGCATCGCGCGACCTGGCGCGCAGACGCCATTGCCTGATTACGCGGTGCAGATCGTGCGCGGGGTGGCCGATCACCGTTCCGACATCGACCATGCGCTCGACGCCTATTCCACCAAGTGGACGGTGCGGCGCATGGCCGTGGTCGACAGGAACATCCTGCGCATCGCCGTCTGGGAGATGCTCTTCGAGGACGACGTGCCCGACAAGGTGGCCATCGACGAGGCGCTTGGCCTGGCCAAGACGCTTTCCGACGACGATTCGCCGTCGTTCATCCACGGCCTGTTGAGCGCGATTGGCGATCATAAGGACGACGTGTTCGCCGACATTGCCGAGGCGCAGAGGCGTCGCGACCAGGCCGAGGCCGAGAAGCGTCGTCTGGCTTCGCCCACGGCTCCTGGATTCCTCACTTCCGGTGGCGTCAGCGGCCACGGCGACGGCCAGAGCATGGAGGACGAGGCCGGTGCCGAGGCGGTGGAGGCTGAGGCTGCTGAAGCTGAGGCCGGCGCATCTGACCAGTCTGACGTGGCTGAAACCTCGAATGTCACTGATGGCACTGATGCCGGTGAAACCGATGCGGCTGCTGCTTCGGATACTGCCGACAGCACCGCCGCAGACGAGGCCACCACTTCTGAGGGTTCCGAGGCTGCTGTTTCCGATGATCCTGAAGTAGCTGCTTCCGATACCGCCAATATCGCTGATACTGCCGACGACGCTGATACTGCCGATTCGTCAGATGTTTCTGCTGTGCCGGCCAGTTCTGATTCGGCTCTCGCGTAGCTTTGGTTCCAGTTCAATGGCGAACTGGATGATTATGTCTGCTCACTAGTAGGCAACGTACGTTTATCTCCAGTTGAAGCTCGAACTGGATACTTTGGTCTGCTGGGCGGTTGTGAACACATGTTTTGTTCCAGTTCAACTATGGGCTGGATGATTTTATCTGCTAGTCGTTTTTAACGTATGTTTTGTTCCAGTTGAATAGTGGACTGGATATTTTGGTCTGTCCGCAAGGTGTCAACGCACGTTTAGTTCCAGTTCAATTGCCAACTGGATGGTTTCGTCTGGTGGCGCGCTTTCAGCGTTTGCTTTGGTCCAGTCCGATGGTGAATCCGATGTTCGATGGTGGATTCGATGAGCTGGCATGCGGCTTAGTCTTTGGGGTGTCGCAGGCTTTGTTGAGTTGAAACGTTATACATCATTATCGTCCTATAATGATGACCATGGCTTCAACGACGACACATGAAAAGCATGGGCACCACGCAAACCACAAAAGGCGGAACATCATCATCGCCATTGTGGCTTCTGTGGCTTGCGTCGCTGTCGTCATCGGTGTTGGTTGCAACGTTTATATGCGCCGGCAGGATAATGGTATGCGCCGTGATATTGAAAGGTACCAAAATCGGCCCATCGCGGTCGACAAGACCATCAACCTGCCCAAGGAGAGGATGAAGCAAGGCAAAGTCGTCGACTTCAACCTGAGCGGGAGCGTGCCGCCAGAAGAGGTTGGTGACCTCACGATGCGCCCGGGAACATGGTCCGAAAAAGACGGCCAGTATAGGGTGTACTTCGGAGTTCAAAAATACGATTCGTCAGGCAATAGCGTTGCGAGTGGCGAAACCGAATTGGGGCTCGGCAAGACCAAGGACCTGCCCAATGTCGGTTGTTCGCTGACGTTGATCAGCTTGAGGGGTTATGAGCACATGGACCCGCCGCCAGGGGTGACCGGGGGCAGCGACGGCAGTGCCAAAGTGCTCGTCACTCCCTATCAGAACGGGCCGGTGGCGCAGGAGTCCGCGAATATCACGCAAGATGGTTCCCGCAAAGGTACGACGCGCACGGTGAAGGCCGGCAGCGTCACCCATATCGGCAATCTGAACATTTTCGCCCCGTACACGCTTGACCATGACGATAAGGGCTATCGCGTCGGTTTGTGCATAGAGGATTATGTCGAGACCACTCCCAGATCGAACGTCGTATATCAGAGATGCAGTCCCAGCGAGACGCCCTACAGGCTCGGCGAGACGCAGACGTACACCACCAATGACAAGGTGGATTGGTCCGTCACCTTGCTTGGTCTGACGGACTCCGACGGTCTGCAAGCCTTCATCATCCAAGTCGCACGCCAATGAATGTATCGATGTCTGTTGTGCTTTCGTTTTTTCATCTTTCCACCGTTCGGAATTGACCAGTATGTTACCGGACTGGATGATTACGTCTTCTGCCTTGCGCCAGCGTTGGTTTTGTTCCAGTTGGGTGTTGGACTGGATGATTTGGTTCATTGAGTTGCACTCATCATGGAGTTTGTTCCAGTTGGGTATCGAGGTGGATGATTAGGCTCACTGAGTCGATGCGAGCGTTGGGCTTGGTCCAGTTCGCTTGTGAAGTGGGTGATTCCGGTGGGTTGGATAGACTGTAGGCAGATCTTCGAGAAGGGTGAGATGTTGAGCGAAACGAGCGGTGAGATGAAGACCAACGAGGCGCGGGCGCACAAGGGCCGGCTGATCGTGCTGACCGGGCCGACGGCCGTGGGCAAGGGCACCGTCGAGGCCGACCTGCTCAGCAAGCACCCCGAGGTGTGGGTCTCGGTCTCCGCCACCACGCGCGAACCGCGACCGGGCGAGATCAACGGTAAAAATTACTGGTTCATGGATGAGGCGGAGTTCGTCGCCAAGGAGAAGCAGAACTGGTTCCTGGAGACCGCCGTCGTGCACGGCATGGCCCATTACGGTACGCCGTTGCAGCCGGTGCTCGACCATCTGGCCAAGAACATTCCTACGATTCTTGAAATTGATCTACAGGGCGCTCGCCGTGTCAAGCAGCGCGCCGCCGAGCTCAATCTTGAGATTGTCTCGGTGTTCATCGCCCCGCCGAGCTACGACGAGCTGGTCAAGCGGCTGATTGGCCGAGGCACTGAAAACGAGGAGCAACGCAAAAAACGCCTCGAGACCGCCAAGGTCGAGCTGGCCGCCGAGCCCGAGTTCGATGTGAAGATCGTCAACGACACCGTCGAACGCGCCTCCGACGAGCTCTGGAGCGTCATCGCCCATGAATACGGCATCAAACAATAATTTCCCCTATATTTCTGTCGTCAACTAGTGCTTGATGATAAGTGCAGATGATGGTGCACTTTTATTACTGAATAGGCTGTCATCAGTAAAAGTCTGGAATATCGACGGTCTTGCTTGTGGTAACTATAGTGAAATTTGGTGAGATTACTACGAAATAGAGTGAGGGGGCTCAGAAAACTTTCTGTGGCGTATGACTTGGCCGAGCAAAATCTTACGATTTTGCCTTCGCGCTCAATACGTCGCGCTCACCGAGCCTACAGAAAGTCCACTGGACTTTCTGCTTAACGGCTCAGCTCGGAGCGTCTCCAGAAAGTTTTTCTTAAGCCCCTCACGGAAGAGGCGATGAAACTCATGCCAACCCTGAAAGCTTATTGATGAGCTCGGGATCTCTCGTCGCACCTTTATCGGCGGAACGGGCGAAGGCAGCGTAGGCCTTGAGAGCCAGCGAAACCTTGCGGTCGCGGTGGGCGACGTAACCGTCTCCGGCCTCGAGCTCCTTGCGGCGCTCCTCGAACTGCTCGGGCGTGAGCTCCACGTTGATGGTGCGGTTCGGGATGTCGATGTCGATCATGTCGCCATCCTTGATCAGCGCGATCGGGCCCTTGTTGGCCGCTTCGGGGGCGACGTGGCCGATGGCGAGGCCTGATGAACCGCCGGAATAACGGCCATCGGTGATCAGCGCGACATCCTTGCCGATGCCCTTGCCCTTGACGAACGAGGTGGGGTAGAGCATCTCCTGCATGCCCGGGCCGCCCTTCGGTCCTTCGTAGCGGATGACCAGCGCCTCGCCCTTCTTGAGCTTGTCGCCCAGGATGACCTCGACGGCCTGCTCCTGCGACTCGACGATGTGGGCCGGGCCGTGGAACTTCCAGATGTTCTCGGGCACGCCCGCGGTCTTCACGACGCAGCCGTCGGGGGCGAGGTTGCCGCGCAGAATCGCGAGTCCGCCTTCCTTCACGGCCGGATGGTCGATGTCGTGGATGGCGCCGTTGACGCGGTCGGTGTCGAGCGTGTCAGAAAGCGTCTCCTGGATGAACGGTTCGGGGGACTTGATGTGGCCCGGAGCCGCGCGATAGAGTTCCTTCGCCTTGTCGAGGCAGGTCGGGCGCATGATGTCCCAATCGTCGAGCTTGGATTCAAGGTCGGGATAATCCACCGAATGGACGTCTTTGTGAAGCTTGCCTGCACGGTCGAGCTCGCCCAAGATGCCGCAGATGCCGCCGGCGCGATGCACGTCGGAAATCTCCCAGTCGCCGGAGGGGCTGGCCTTGCAGATGCAGGGCACGGTGTGGCTGATGCGCTCGATGTCGTCAAGCGTGAAATCGACGTCGGCGCTCTGCGCGGCGGCGAGAATGTGCAGCACGGTGTTGGTGGAACCGCCCATGGCCACGTCCATGGTCATGGCGTTCTCAAAGGCCTTCTTGGTGGCGATGGCGCGCGGCAGCACGCTCTCGTCGTCCTCGTCGTAGTAACGGTGCGCGAGATCGACGATCCTATGGCCGGCGTCGATGAAGAGCTGCTTGCGATAGCCGTGCGTGGCGAGCGTGGTGCCGTTGCCGGGCAGGGCCAGGCCGAGCGCTTCGGTCAGGCAGTTCATCGAGTTGGCGGTGAACATGCCGGCGCAGGAGCCGCACGTGGGGCAGACGGTCTTCTCATAGGCCAGCAGGTCCTCGTCGGAGACGTTGTCGTCGGCGGAGGCGTACATCACGTCAATGAGATCGGTGGTGTCGGTCTTGCCATTGGACAGCGTGGTCTCGCCGGCCTCCATCGGGCCGCCGGAGACGAAGATGGTCGGGATATTGAGGCGCAGCGCGGCCATCAGCATGCCGGGGGTGATCTTGTCGCAGTTGGAGATGCAGATCAGGGCGTCGGCGCAGTGCGCGTTGACGGAGTATTCCACGGCGTCGGCGATCAGGTCGCGGCTCGGCAGCGAGTAGAGCATGCCGGTGTGGCCCATGGCGATGCCGTCATCGACGGCGATGGTGTTGAACTCGCGGGGGATGCCGCCGGCTTCTTCGACGGCTTTCGAGACGAGGCGTCCGACCTTGTTGAGGTGGACATGGCCAGGCACGAACTCGGAGAACGAGTTGGCGATGGCGACGATGGGTTTCTTGCCCAAGTCGTCTCCGGCCACGCCTGCGGCGCGATAGAGTGCTCGGGCACCGGCGAACATGCGGCCGGTCATGATATTATGTGAGCGCATTTGCATGATTCCATATAAGTTCATCGGTTCATGATTTGCCGATATGCGACCGAATGTTGAAACGAACGACGGGGTTTGTGGTTGGTTTATGCGCAACGCGCAAAATCGGCCTGTGTTTTGACGCGTTTATGTGTTACCGGCGGTAATGCCATTCGTGGTGGAAAGGCGGCGAGGTGAAGAGCGGGAGAAAAGTCCTCAAGCGCGTGCTGTTGGGTGTGGTCGGCGCGTTCGTGGCGGTCTGCGTGGTGGTTGCCGTGGCGACGGTTGCGGTTCTCGAGGACAGGCGCCGCCGGCAAACCTATGAGCGCGAGGAGCGGGAGCGCGTCATAACCCTCGATTCCACCGCCCAAAAGTCCCTGGATGCCTACCGCGTCTTGCTCAAGGCCACTCTGGAGAACAACCAGGACGTGCTCGCCCAATATGACCAGCGTCAGCGCGACATCGCGAACGATTGCGAATCCGTCTATACCGGCGGCATGCCCAACATGCATGACGTTACGATCGACGTCGATCCGCATTACGTCCAGCACGAGAACGGGCGGATCACCCTGGGCGTCACCACCTACACGGTGGTCAAGTGGGGTTCGACGCCGAAACCCGATTCCGCCGATCCAGGGGAGACGAGCTGGAGCGACGACCATGTGCTCACCTTCGTAGCTACACAGGGGCAGGCCAAGGCACCGTATGTCATCCACGACGACGAGACGCTTTTCTGGCCCGACATGCCTAGCTACAAGCCGTTGAAGGACCTGCGCCGCTGGGATTCGCGCTGACGCGAGCGTATTACAACTCTGTATATTTTCTTTCTGTGACGCCCTCTGAGCGATAGAAAATGTATATGGATGGTTGTTTTCTATCGGTGAGGGGCGATAAGCGATAGAAACGTGCATGGGTTGTTGCTGCGGGTGAATATCGCGGCGGGCGGTTATAATTATGAATTTGATTGACTTTGAAGGAGCAACAATATGGCATTTGGCACCGAGCCCACACCGAGCGGTCTTGCGGATCCGACGATTGACCAGTTGATGGAGCATTCCGACCACAACAAGTATTCGCTGTCGATCTTCGCGGCGAAGCGTGCCCGTCAGATCAACTCCTACTTCACGCAGCTCAACGAAGGCCTGCTGCAAAACGTCGGCCCGCTGGTCGAGTACCAGAACCAGGAGAAGCCGCTTTCGATCGCCTTCCGCGAGATCAACGAGGGCCTTTTGGAGGAGACGCTCGGCGAGGACGACCTGAGCGAGGGTGGCCTCAATTAATTTTTTAAATAACGATGTCCGGTTTCATTGAGACCGGACATTTTTTATGTTCGCGTGGCCACTTTTTCAGAGAAATAAAAAAGTGGCCACGAAACGAACATTCTTGGCAACGTGGCCAAGTCGATAAACGCTGCAATTCCGCGGTTTCTTATTTTTGTGTGACATAATGGATGTTCGTTTCGGTGGCCACTTTTTCGACGCCCCCAAAAAGTGTCCACAGGGTTTCGGCACATACACACATGCGCGTAGAGTGACAGGACGTATGTATACACGTCGGCCGTTTTGCGGCTCTGGCATGGAAGAAAGAAGTTCATTGTGACAAAAGAACGTCGTCTCATCTCAGCTGAATCGGTTACCGAAGGGCACCCGGACAAGGTCTGCGATCAGATTTCAGACGCGATCCTCGACGATATGCTTCGCCAGGACCCCCATTCCCACGTGGCCGTCGAGACGTCGGCCGCCATCGGGCAGTTCCTTGTCTTCGGCGAGGTGACCAGCTCCGGTTACACCGACATCCAGCGCATCGTGCGCAATGTCGTTAAAAACATTGGTTACACCTCCTCCGAGGTTGGCCTCGACGCCGATTCCTGCGGCGTCTTGGTCTCGCTGACCGAGCAGAGCGCGGAGATCAACCAGGGCGTCGACCGCCTGAGCCCGCAGCAGGAGTCCGCCGTCTCGCGCGAGGAGCGTTACGAGGCGCAGGGCGCCGGCGACCAGGGCATCATGTTCGGCTACGCGTGCGACGAGACCGATGTGCTCATGCCGCTGCCGATCTACCTCTCGCACCGCCTCGCCTTCCGCCTGGCCCAGGTGCGCAAGGAGGGCATCGTCCCGCACCTGCGCCCGGACGGCAAGACCCAGGTGACCATCGAATACGATGATGACGACCGCCCCGTGCGCGTCGACACCGTGCTCGTCTCCACCCAGCATGACCCCGAGGTGACGCACGACTGGCTCATGGAGCAGCTGCAGGAGCACGTCATCAAGCCGGTGCTCGAAGAGGTGTGCGGCACCGCGATCAAGCACGACGACTATCGCGTGCTGGTCAACCCGACCGGTTCCTTCGTGCTCGGCGGCCCCGCGGCCGACGCGGGCCTGACCGGCCGCAAGATCATCGTCGACACCTATGGTGGGGCGGCCCATCACGGCGGCGGCGCCTTCTCCGGCAAGGACCCGAGCAAGGTCGACCGTTCCGCGGCTTACGCCACGCGCTGGGTGGCCAAGAACATCGTCGCCGCAGGACTCGCCCACAAGGTCGAGGTGCAGGTGGCCTACGCCATCGGCGTCGCCGACCCGGTGAGCGTCAACGTCAACACCTTCGGCACCGAGATCGGCGGCGTGACCCGCGAGCAGATCCAGGCCGCGGTGCGCAAGGTCTTCGATCTGCGTCCGGCCGCGATCATCGACGAGCTCGACCTGCTGCGCCCGATCTATCTGAAGACGGCGGCATATGGCCACTTCGGCCGCACCGATCCGGACTTTACGTGGGAGGCCACCGACAAGGTCGACGAGCTCAAGGCGGCCATCGCCGAGGGCTGAGACCGTGGCGATGAACCCGTGGTTTTAAGCTGGCTTAAATGGTTTCTTTATCGGGCCGTGCTGCACAATGCATGTTGTGTGGCACGGCCCGATTCGTATGTGGGGAGAGCGCGCCGCGAAGGTCTGATAAGGAGTGTTGAAAACAAGGCGAACATATGCCCTGAATGGTATCGGGAAGATGCCGTTCAAATGTCGAAGACATGGCCATCCGTGTCGGAATTTCGCGCCACGCAAAATCGGCTAAGTGTCGGAACGGAGCAATAGGCTGAATGTAATTTTGCATTATCTATGCACGTATTTTGGAGGTTGCGCATGGCCGCTATGACCGTAGCCGATATGGTTTCGATGTTTTTGAACGACAATGGAAAGATCAACATCTCAGCGTTCGACGGGTCGTCGTTCGGCCCGCAGGACGCGCCCCTGCACATCACGGTGAACAACTCGCGCGCCGTCTACTACATGGTCGACCACCCGAACGATTTGGGTCTCGCGCGCGCCTACCTGCAGGGCGACATCGCCTCGCCGGAGCTCATTCCCGGCGATCCTTATGAGGTCTTCAAGCAGCTCATGGCACTGAAGCCGGACATGAAGAAGCCGAGCCCGGCCGACCTGGCCCGCATCGTCGCGTCCGTGTATTCGCATGGCATCCGCCACCCCGAAGCCCCGTCAATCGAGGGCCCGAGCCGCTGGAAGCGCCGCACCGAAGGCCTGCTGCCGCACTCCAAGGCCGGCGACGAGGCCACCGTGAGCTATCACTATGACCAGTCCAACGAGTTTTACCGCCTCTTCCTCGGTTCCTCGATGACCTACACCTGCGGCGTGTTCACCTCGCCCGAGGACTCGCTCGAGGACGCCGAATGGCGCAAGCTCGACCTCGTGCTCGACAAGCTCAACCTCAAGCCCGGCGACCGCCTGCTCGACATCGGCTGCGGCTGGGGATCCATGGAAATCCGCGCCGCACAGCGTGGCATCAAGGTTCTGGGCGTCACCCTGGCCGGCGAACAGGTCAAGTGGGCTCAGGAATGGATTAAGCGCGAAGGTCTCGAAGACCTCGCCGAAGTCCGTCAGATGGATTACCGCGACGTGCCGGAAGGCGATTTCGACGGCATCTGCTCGATCGGCATGATGGAGCACGTCGGCTTCAAGCACTATCCCTCCTACTTCAAGGAGATCTTCGATAAGCTCAAGCCCAATGGCCGCCTGCTGAACCACCAGATTACCCGCGTCAACTCCATGACGGGCAAGGCCGCCGGCGAGTTCATTGACCGCTACATCTTCCCCGATGGCCAGCTGGCCTCCCCGGGCGAGATTGAGACGGTCATTCAGGACACCGGCTTCGAGGTTGTCGATCAGGAGAACCTGCGCCAGCATTATGCGTTGACCCTGCATAACTGGAACAAGAACCTCGTGGCTGGCTGGGACCGCGCCGTCGAGCTGATGGGCGAGCCCAAGGCGCGTCTGTGGGGCCTCTACATGGCCGGTTGCGCGCTCAACTTCGAGCTCAACAACATCCAGATTCACCAGTTCCTCTGCGTGCGTCCTGACGACGAGAAGATGACCGACACCTACCCGCTGCGCCCGTGGTGGGTCGAGGATTCGACCGTCAAGCCGACCGAGATCTGAGTTTAATACGGAATAAAACGCCACGGTTTCGGCCGTGGCTTTTTATTTTCCGTTGTGGCTCACATTTTTTGACCTCTCATAAAAAAATGGGAGCCATAAACGAACATTGCGCCCAGAGCATAGGCGCTTAGGGTTGCAATGATGCCATTGCGCTCAGAGCAGATGTTCATTTGGCTCCCAAAATTTTGACGTGTCGAAAATTTGGGAGGCCGTTATCATTGAAGCATGAGTGAACCGCAGGCCGAACAGCTGGCGCTCGCCGGGCTGGCCCCGCGCAAGCGCCGCAAACGGGTTACCCATGCCCCCGCGACGCACGATCCCGTGGCGCAGGTGGTTCTCGACGTGCAGGCGACCCATTTGGGGCAGACCTTCGATTACTTGGTCGACGAGAAGGATGACGAGGCCGCGCGGCCCGGGGTGATGGTGCGCGTACGTTTCGGCGGCCGGCGGGTCAACGGCATCATCTGGGCGCGTGTGAAGGAGAGCCACGCGGCCGCCTCGTCATTGCGATATTTGGAACGTGTGGTGACTCCCGAGGTGCTGGTGAGCGCCTCGATGCGTCGCGACATCACTGCGATCGCCGAGGCGTATGGCGGCACTCCGGCCAACATCCTGCGCCTGGCCGTGCCCCCGCGCGTCGCCCGCATCGACAAGGAGCAGCAACTGGCGATGGGCGGCTCATGGCAGGGCAGCCGCGGGCAGGTGACGATTGATGCCAAGGCGATCGCCGAGGGTGAGACGCGCATGCTCGCCAGCTACGACAACGCGCTGGCCTTGCGCGACGCCCTGAAAGGTGGGGGTTTCGCCTCGTTTGTCGCCGACGCTCTGCCCGGCGCGGGCCGATGGGCCCGTGATTTGGCGTGGATGGCGGCGAGCTCGCTGGACGCCGGCAGGGCGGCGGTGCTGGTGCTGCCGACCATGCGTGAGGTGCGAGATATGGCCAGGGCTCTGCAAAGGCTTGGTCTGAAGCCGTTCAGGAAAACCACCGCCACCCACGGTGGCTTCGACGGCGATTTCGCCTTGCTTTCGGCCGCGATGGCCCCGGCGGAACGGTATCGCTCGTATCTGGCGGCGGCGAGCGGGCAGGTGCGCTGCGTTATCGGCACCAGGGCCGCAATGTACGCACCAGTCGAAGGGCCGGGGCTCTTCGCCATCGTCGACGACGTGGCCTACCAGAACGCCGACGGCATGATGCCTTACGCCGCCGCCAGGGGAGTGCTGCGGTTGCGCGCCAAAGCCCACGCCGGGGTGTTTGTCGCCTTCTGCAACGCCCGCAGCGCCATCAGCGAGTGGGAGATCAGTGAGGCTGACGGCCGCGCCGAGGGTGTGTGGTCCGCGATTGGTTCGACCAGGAATATGTCGGTCTCACGGGATGGCCGCGATGGATTGACAGGCTCGGGAAAGGCTCACGCAGATACTGCTATCGAGGACTTTTCCGCTGATGATGGACCTATGACGGCTTCCAACGAATTGGCGGCCGGGCAGACATCTGATGCCAGTACTTCGATGGCAGCGGTCGTGGGCGCGGGGGCGTCGGAACCGAATTGCGCTTGGTCGCCTGACGAAAATGATGCGGAGACCGGTACTCAGAAAACGACGGACAGCAACGCAGCGGGGCACGTCGCGGATGTGCGTAATCCTTACGGCGGAGCGGATGAGCCGATTTTGGAGACGGGGGAGACCTACCCGTTGCGTCCGGTAAACAATGCTTCGGTCGCTGGTAATTCCAGTGTCACTAACGATAATCGTGGCCAATCGGCAGATAATGCAGACGACACCGGTACGAACCCCGCGCTCGCCGACCAACGTGAGTTCTCGATCGAACCCGAGTGCCGACCCAAGGTATGCGAGACGCCGGTGAGCGGCTTCAGCGTGCCTGTGCACCCGCTGCCCGCCGTGGTGGGCGAGGAGCGGCCATGGATTCGCTGGCTCAACCGCGACGAGCTGGCCCGTCTGGCCGACCCGAGCATCGGCGCGCGCGTGCCGCATATCGCCGTGCGCATCCTCTCCGAGGCCTTGGAACGCGGCCCGATTCTCTTCTCCATCCCGCAGGACGGCATCGCCGAAGTGCTGAGCTGCGCCCGTTGTCATCGCCAGGCGCGTTGCCCGCGCTGCACCGGTCCGCTCCAGCAGATCCGTGGCGAGGAGGCGCGTTGCCGCTGGTGCGGTGCCCCTGTCGGCGAATGGTCATGTCCGCAATGCCACGGCACACGGATGAGCGTGGTGCGTGTGGGCGCGGCGGGCACGGCCAGCGAGCTTCAGCGCCTCTTCCGCAACATGCCGATGGTGCTCTCCAGCCCGAGCCAGCCTGGCGGCGTCGTCGAGGTGGTGCCGAGCCGTCCGATGATCGTCATCGCCACGCCCGGAGCCGAGCCGAGGGTGCGGGCCGAGGACGGCAGGCCGGGCGAGTACGCGGCCGTCGCGATTCTGGACGCCTGGACGAGTCTTTACGCCCCGGGGGTCGACGCGCGAATCGACGCCTTGACCGCCTGGATGCGCGTGGCCGCCATGTGCGCCAAACGGGCGGACGGCGGGCAGGTGCTGCTCATCGGCGAGACCGACCCGATGATCGCGCGCGCGCTGGTCGAC
Source organism: Bifidobacterium sp. ESL0790 (assembly GCF_029395435.1). Taxonomy (NCBI): domain Bacteria; kingdom Bacillati; phylum Actinomycetota; class Actinomycetes; order Bifidobacteriales; family Bifidobacteriaceae; genus Bifidobacterium; species Bifidobacterium sp. ESL0790. Next base: position 1,434,604 of record NZ_CP113915.1, on the reverse strand, counting down.
TGGGATTCAAGGATCCTCGCGGCCCGTGAGCTGGACGAGCGCGCGGAGACGGGACTTTCGCCGGTCTACGCCGTTGCCTGCGTCTGGGGCCGGCGTGACGCGGTGACCGCGGCTCTGCGTAATATCGGCGCAATGGACGGGGATTGGGCCACGTTGAAGGTCGACGCCGACGAGCTGCCGGCGGTGCTAGGCCCTGTGCCGATACCCCAGCCGAGGACGATGGACGCCCGCGAGCTGGAGGCCACGCAAGACAGGGTGAAGGCCGTGGTGCGTGTGCCGCAGACCAGGCGCGCGGAACTGGCCCGTCGCCTGCACGTCGAGGTGGCCCGCCACGTCGCCACGCGCACGCCCGGGGAGCTGCGGTTCCAGCTCGATCCGAAGGATCTGACCTAGTTTTCCTCGCTGGTCCTCGTCGGCGCGGCATGACAGCATGGAGGCCGGATATTGACATGCCGCGAATGCGAATGGAGGAAGCATGAAGGGTTGGCCGGGAGAGCCGGAGATGGTCTACAACCAGGTGATGGCGGCGGGCGAGGCCCAGAGCGCCACGGGCAAGCCAATCGCCGACGTGATCTTCGACTTCGGCAACGTGCTGGTCAACTGGGACCCCGAGCCAGTGATGCTTCCGCGATATTCCAAGGAACTGACCGAGCAATTCCTCGACAACGACATCTCCGGATTCTACGACGCCAGCGACGCGATGGACGTCGGCGGCACCGTGAAGGAGGCGGTCGAGGCCGTCCGCGAGAAGTACGGCGAGCCGTGGGCCTCGATGCTCGACTATTACTGCGCCAACTTCGAGGATTCGCTGGTCGGCCAGGTCACCGGCATGCGTGTGCTGGTCAACGATCTCAAGGCCACGGGCATCGGCGTGTGGGGCCTCTCCAACTGGGCGACGGAGCTGTTCCCGCCGGCGGACCGGCAATACTCCATTTTGCGCTCGCTCGACGGCCGCGTGGTCTCCGGCTACGTCGGTCTGCGCAAGCCCCACAAGGACATCTTCGAGTACGCGCTGCGCGAGTTCGGCATCAAGGCCGAGACCAGCCTGTTCGTCGACGACAAGGCCATGAACATCGAGGGCGCGAACGCCGTGGGGATGCGCGGTGTGCGGTTCAATGATTCCACGAAATTACGGGAGGTGCTGCGCGGCCTGGGAGTGGCGATTCCCGACGTGAAGCGCTAAGTCGTGGCGCGTCGGGCGGATATCTTGCAATACCTCGCGGTTACTTGAAAATATTCGATAAACGCGGTGCTATGGCATAGAATGGAATGTTGGTTATTCGCCCGCCGAACTTGCTGTTTGCCGGCGTTGTGGCGAATCGATTGGACGACTGAACTTTTGAACAGGAGAACGCATATGTTGAAAGTGCTGTTTGCGGGGACTCCGGATGTCGCGGTGCCCGCCTTGCGCGAGCTTGCCGGCGACACCGAGCATTTCGAGGTCGTGGCGGTGCTCACCAGGCCGGACGCGCCGAAGGGCCGTGGCCGCAGGCTGGAGCCGAGTCCGGTGAAGCAGGCCGCGCTCGAATTGGGTATCCCCGTGCTCGAATCCGACCCGAAGGAGCCTTCGTTCGTCTCCGAGCTCAAGGCCAGCGGCGCGGAGGCCGGGGCCGTGGTGGCCTATGGCAAGATCCTGCGGCAGAACGTGCTCGACGCGCTGCCGATGGGCTGGTACAACCTGCATTTCTCGCTGCTTCCGCAGTGGCGTGGGGCCGCGCCGGTGCAGCGGGCCGTGTGGAGCGGCGACACCATCACGGGCGCGACAGTCTTCAAGCTCACCCGTGGCATGGATACCGGCCCGATTCTGGCGCAATCCACCTGCGAGATTGGCGCGCACGACACCTCCGGCGACATTCTCCAGCGCTTGGCGGGGGACGGCTCGCGCTTGCTCGCCGCGGCGCTGACGGCCATGGCCTCGGGCGAGATTGTCTTGCAGGAGCAGCCGCAGGGGGCCTATGAGGTCGCCAAGAAGATCGGGCACGATGACGCGCATGTTCGCTTCGATATCCCTGTTTTCGCCGTCGACCGGCAGATTCGTGCCTGCACGCCTGAACCCGGCGCGTGGTGCATGCTGCATCCGCAGGGTGCGGCCACTGGCGAGGATACAAATGCTGACGATGCCAATGATGTCAATGATTCCGGCGATTCCAGCGATGCCGAGCCGTTCCATATCCTCCAGGCGCGTCCGGCGAATGCCGATGACCCGCAGGCGCTGAAAGGCCTGAAACCGGGCGCTCTGAGCGTCACCAAGAAGCATGTGTGGGTGGGCACCGCCACCGCGCCACTCGAGCTCGAGATGGTGAAGGCGCAAGGCAAGAAGACGATGAAAGCCGCCGACTGGGCCCGTGGCGCGCGCCTCGCCGACGACGCGTTTGTCGACTGAGCTGGGCCGAGTTATCTCAACGTAACGTACAACGTATATACAAGATATAAGCTAACGGAATCGACGATGGATTCTTGGAAAGGCAGGGCACAATGAAGGAACTGGAAATCGCGGGGCGGCAGGTGCCGGCGGTCGGCATCGGCACATGGCACATGGGCAGCGACGCGGGCAAGCGTGACGGTGAGATCGCGGCCATCCGCGCGGGCATCGAGGCCGGCGCGCGTGCGGTCGACACCGCCGAGGCCTACGGCACCGGCGACTCGGAGAAGCTGGTGGGGGAGGCGCTGCGCCCGTTCGACCGCGGCGACATCTTCCTGATCTCCAAGGTACGCCCCGAGAACGCCTCCAAGGCTGTGATGGAAGAGCACCTCGACGCCAGCCTCAAGCGCCTCGGCACCGATTACCTCGACCTCTACCTCTATCACTGGCGCGGTTCCATCCCGCTCGCCGAGACGGTGGCTGAGCTGGACCGCCTGCGCGAGGTCGGCAAGATCCGCTCGTGGGGCGTCTCGAACTTCGACACCCCCGACATGCAGGAGCTGGTCGCGCTCCCGGCCGGCGGAAACGTGGCCGCCAACGAGGACCTCTACAACATCGAGGCGCGTGGCATCGAATACGATTTGCTGCCCTGGCAGCGCGAACGGCACATCCCGCTGATTGCCTACAGCCCCGTCGGCGGGCTCTTCAACGAGCTGAAGACGAGCATGCTCACCGATCCGACTGTGCGCGAGGTGGCCGCGCGCCACAACGTCTCCGCCTATGAGCTCATGATCGCGTGGGCCGTGCGCGACGGCAACACCCTCGCCATCCCGCAGACCTCCAACGCCGAGCACATGCGTGGCAACATCGCCGCCGCCGACATCGAGCTGACCGCCGACGACCTCGCCGCGCTCGACAAGCGCTACCCGGTCCCCACCAGTCACGTCTCCCTCGCCGAGAACTGATAGGTGCCGTCGCGCGTTGTCGCTAATGCCGTGTGACTGATGGTTTCCGCTGTAGATTCATCTCATCTCTGGAAGAATCATGGTGCTATCATTCACACGGTTTTTGTATATGTTTCTCCGAATTGGATCGTGATATTAGTTTTCCGGGAATTCCATGGAAGATGCCTTTTTCTGCATCCTTAGCCCAGCGTTCGATGTTTTCCTCCGGAATAACGTTTCCGTTCTTGTCGTGGTATATCTCTTTTTTGTTTCTTTTTATCAGACATATAAATACCGTATCGTGCTTGTACATGAAAGTCGATTCGATATGAAATCCATGAACCGGGCCATGGTGACCGGCGTCACATGCAAAGGCACGTCACCTGCTGGGAAAGGTGTTGTGGAATGGGGCGGCGGGCCCATAAGATGGAGGCGGATACGTCAGACATGCCACGATGGGGTATGGCATGGCGATGACCGAAGGGGACACGAATGAGTGATGGCGAACAAGGCGCGCAGACCGCGTCGACCGGCGTGGCAACCGGTGACGGCGTCGATAGTCATGCGATGAACGCTGGGGCCGGCAACGCGGCGCAAGCTAGAAATGAAGCCGTGCAATCCGAACGTTTCTCACGTAAGAATGAAGCACAACCCAGAGCCGACACCGCGCAGTCCAGAGTCGATACCGCGACGGAGGAGCGCTATGCCCAGGAGAACGACGCCCTGCGCGAGAAGAACCACGCGCTCGCCGCGGCCCTGACACGCGCCGGCAAGGAGCTGCAGAAGGCGAAGTCGCAGTTGGGCCAGCTGGCCGGGCCTCCCCTGACCTTCGCCACGATGGTGCGCGTGGACTCATGCCGCACCGACGAGGAAGGCGTGCAGCACGCCAGCGCCGAGGTCATCTCTGGCAACCGCCGCATCATCGTCCCCGTCGCCTCCGACGTGCCCGCCTCGCGCCTGGCCGGCGGCCGCACGGTGCTGTTGAACGAGAACATGGTGCTGGTGGAGCAGCGGGGCCTCGAGATCTCGGGCAAGGTGCGCACGGTCAAGCAGACGCTCGACGACGGGCGGCTCATGGTGGCCGACGAATCCGGCAACGTCAGGCTGATCTCTTGCGCCGGGGCGCTCGCCAACATCCAGATCGACCCGAGCTCGCGTGTGCTGGTGGACGACGCGGCCCGTGTGGCCCTGGAGGTGCTGCCCGGCGAGAACGCCAACGATCTGGTGCTCGAACAGAAGCCCGACGCCACCTTCGCCGACATCGGCGGCCTCGACGAGCAGATTGAGCGCATCAAGGACGCCGTGGAGCTGCCGTTCCTGCACCGCGACCTCTTCAAACGTTACGACTTGCGCCCACCCAAGGGCGTGCTGCTTTACGGTCCTCCGGGCAACGGCAAGACGCTGATCGCCAAGGCCGTGGCCAACGCGCTTTCGGCCGGAAAGTCCAGCGACGGCGTGTTCCTGTCGGTCAAGGGCCCGGAGCTTCTGAACAAGTACGTGGGCGAGTCCGAGCGCCTCATCCGCCTCATCTTCAAGCGCGCCCGCGCCCGTGCGGCCGAGGGCAAGCCGGTCATCGTCTTCATCGACGAGATGGACTCCCTGCTGCGCACGCGCGGCTCCGGCGTCTCCAGCGACGTGGAGACCACCATCGTCCCGCAGTTCCTCTCTGAGCTCGACGGCGTGGAGAGCCTCGACAACGTGATGGTCATCGGCGCCTCCAACCGCGTCGACATGATCGACCCGGCCGTGTTGCGCCCCGGCAGGCTCGACGTGAAGATCCGCGTTGACCGGCCGAACCGCGACCAGGCGCGGCAGATCGTGCTGCATTACCTGACCGACGACCTGCCCTACCAGGAAGGCGAGGATGCGGGCTCGCTGGCTATCGCTCTGGTCGACGACGTGTATAGCACTGGCGAGGAGCGTCATATCTGCGACGTGTGCGACGAGCAGGGGCGTTTCAGCCGGGTGATGATGGCCGACGTGATCTGCGGGGCGATGCTCAAGAACATCGTTGACAAGGCCAAGACCAAGGCCGTCAAGGACTCGCTGACCCAGCACCACCAGGTGGCGCTTGGCGTGGATTCCGTGCACGACGCGGTGGCCGCTGAGTTCGAGGAGACGCGCGATTCCGTGCTTGACGCCGACCCGGAGCAGTGGTCGAAGATCAATGGCATCGCGGGCGGCCACGCCGTGCAGATCCGGCCAGTGGAATAGGTGGTCTCGCTGGCAATGGACGGTCGGGGCGATGGCTGGTTAGACGAAGTGACAAGCCGGTCGAATAAGGCTGATAAGGCTATATATGGCGGTATCATGGCCGGCCTGCGCTCGAGCGTTGCGCGACGCCTTGATACTGGATGACGGAACGACTATCGCCACAACGAAACGAGGGGCTTGCGGATGAGTGTGCGCAGGATGATGGGCACGGAGACGGAATACGCCGTCTCGACCGATGACGGAAAACATTACAACCCGGTCGAGCTCTCCTTCGAGGTCGTCAGCGGCGCGGCGAACGACGAGACCTGGCATATCCGCTGGGACTACCGCCAGGAGGACCCGCTCAACGACGCCCGCGGCACGCGCCTGCCCCGCGCCAGCGCCCGCCCCGACATGCTCACCGACGAGCCGCAGAACCAGATCGTCAACGTCATTGCCCCCAACGGCGGCCGCGTCTACGTCGACCACGCCCACCCCGAGTATTCCGCCCCCGAGACCATGGACCCCTTCGCCGCGGTGCGCTACGATCACGCCGGCGACCGCGTGATGTTCGAGGCGACCCAACGCGTCAACGAGCGCGACGGCTCCCATATCGTCCTGCACCGCAACAACGTGGACGGCAAGGGCGCCAGCTGGGGCACCCACGAGAACTACATGACCCTGCGCGAGGTGCCCTTCGAGCGCTTGGCCGACCTGATGACCCTGCACTTCGTGGCCCGCCAGATTTTCACCGGCTCCGGGCGTGTGGGGCTGGGGGAGCGCAGCGAGCGGGCTGGCTTCCAGCTGAGCCAACGCGCCGATTACGTGCATTCGCGCGTCGGGCTGCAGACCACCTTCGATCGGCCTATCGTCAACGCCCGCGACGAGTCGCATGTCACCGGGCCATGGCGGCGGCTGCACGTCATCGTCGGCGACGCCAACCGCATGGACGTGCCCCAAGCGCTGAAACTCGGCACGACCAGCATGGTGCTCTGGCTACTGGAGCACGCCGAAGAGGGCGGCTTCGACCTGGACGGCCTGTTATACGAGCTGCGTCTGGTCGATTCGGTCGACGCGATGGGCCGCGTCTCGCACGACTTCACCTTGGCCACGCCGCTGCAACTCGAGCATGGCGGCGAGACCACCGCCTGGCAGATCGAGGTGCGGCTGATGACCGCCGTCTTCTCGCTGGCCGCCGCGATATACGGCACCGACAGCAAGGGTGAGCCGCTGTGGCCGGACGACGAGACCAAGCGGATCATGGCGATGTGGCGTCAGGCGCTCGCGGATGTGGCCGCCGTGCGCCATGCCGGCGACGATGAGCGGATGACGATGCGTGAGCAGGGGCACCGCATGGAATGGCTGCTCAAATGGCAGTTGATGGAACGGCTGCGCCGCAAACTTGGCACCGGTTGGGACGATCCGCGCCTGGCCGCGCTCGACCTGAGCTGGGCCGCGCTCGATCCCGCGCGTTCGGTGTTCGCGAAACTGGTCTCACGCACCGAACGGCTTGATGGTGACTCGGCGGAAAGCGACGCCAAAGTGGCCGAAGCCATGCGCGAGCCGCCAGAGGATACACGTGCCTGGGTCCGCGCCGAGATCATCCGCCGCTTCCCGGAGGACGTGGTGGCGGCCTCATGGTCGCATGTCACCGTGCGCGATGGCGAGGGGTCGACGGGGTCGAAGGGCTCGGTAAATACTGATAACGTTGCGGATTCCAGTATTGGAGTGACTAGTGCCAGAGCTGACGCCACCGACGCCGAGGGCAACCGCATGGCCCCGGCTGGCCATGGCCTGATTTCCTTGGACATCTCGGAAGCTGGCAAGTGGAGCAAGGCCCAGTGCGAGCAGGCCTTCGAGGAATCCGAACAGCGTGGCGAGACCGCCGCGCAGACGTTGGCCCGGCTGGCGAAGCTGTAAACATGGTCGGTCGTCATCCGCCAACCCATGGGCCAGCCATCCCATATTCATTGCAAATGTGACGCAAAAGGGAGCATTAGCGTCACATTTGCAACGAGCAGTACTGTACTTATCGCAGGTGTGACGCAACAGGGAGCATTGGCGTCGCATTCGCAATGAACAGTACTGTACCTGTCGCGGATGTGACGCAAAAGGGAACATCAGTGTCGCATTCGCAATGTTTGATGCTGCGTTGTTGCAGATGTGACGCAAAAGGGAGAATTAGCGTCGCATTCGCAACGAATAACACTGCGTCTATCGCAGATGTGACGCAAAACAGGGGATTCGAGTCACATCTGCAACTGGCATTTGCAACCGGCATTCCCAATTGGCCCCAATATCGACGCTTTATTGGTTACAGTTCGGCGATGAGCCGTTTGTAGTCGGGGCTCGGATGGTATTCGAAGGGGTCGAGGAGCACCAGCTCGTCGTTGACCGGGCGGTTGATCTTGAGGTGCGTCCAGTCGCAGGTGAACTGCGCCCCATCCTCCAGCGCCTTGCCGATGAACCCGCCGCGCAGCGCCGCGCGGGTGTCGGCCGGCGGGTTGTTGAGCGCGCGATTGGCCTCGCTGTGGTCGACGAGGCTTTTCATCACCCCGTGCCTGAGCAGCGAGGGATAGATGGAGCCGTTGGCGATGTCGTGGTAGTCCATGTCGATCTGCTGCATCTTGGCCAGCGGAAGCCTGGGATTGCGCCGTTTGAGTCCGTCGATGAGGAGCATCTTCGACACCCAGTCCACCTCGCCTTGCAGGGCCGCGAAATCGCCGTCAGCCAGGGCGTCGAGCATCCGCTTCCAGTCGGCGAGGATGTCCGCGCACTTGGTGCGGGGGAGGGATGCGGCCATGTCGTCGCCATGCTCGCTCAGAAAGCGCGAGGCGACCGCCCAATAGTGGTATTGAATCTCCAAGCCGTTGACCAGATTGCCGTGGTCGTCATGGTTGTCATGGTTGCCGTGCTCGTCAAGATTGCCGGAACCGTCATGTCCGGCGCCAGCACCCACCAACCCGTCTGACCCGAACTCCTTCTGGCAGGCCCGGAAGGCGTCGATATCCTCGAGTTCGATATTGGCCTGCCGCACGGTCAGGTCCGCGCTCAACGCCTTGTTCGCCGCGCTCGGCGCCTTCAGCGCGCACACCTCGAAGCCGGAGGGCACGCCCAGCCGCTGCGCCGTCTCGATGACGCAGAGCACCAGATGCGTGGTGGCCAGCTTCATCATCGTGGCGGTCTGGCTGCGGTTGGAGTCGCCGATGATGACGTGCAGCCGGCGGAACTCATAAGGGTCGGCGTGCGGCTCGTCGCGCGTGTTGACCATCGGGCGGGAGCGTGTGGTCGACGACGAGACGGCCTCGTCCAGGAAATCTGCCCGTTGCGTGATCTCGAAGCCGTGGTCGGTCACGCGCCCTGCGCCAGTGAACAGCTGGCGGGTGATGAGGAACGGCAGCAGCTGCGCCTTGATGACCGGCAGCGGCACGAACCGGCGCACCAGATAGTTCTCGTGGCAGCCGAAGGAATGCCCGGCCGAATCGACGTTGTTCTTGTACAGATGGATGGTGGCGTTGACGCCGTGCGTCTTGCGCAGCCGTTCCTGCGCCTGGAAAACCAGCCGCCGCATGGTCTCCTCGCCGGCGAGGTCCTGCACAAGCGCGTCGTAAGGGTCGCGCGCCTCGGCCGTGGCGTACTCGGGGTGCGAGCCGACGTCCAGATAGAGCCGTGAGCCGTTGACCAGGTAGGTGTTGGTCGAACGCGCCCGCGAGAGCACGGGGGCGAACATCATCATCGCCACCTGCCCCGGATCGCAAGGTTTGCTGGCCCCGGTCACCGAGACCCCGTATTCTGTCTCGACGCCGAAGATGCGTTTGAGCGAGGCGTAGGCGGAGGAATGTGGGACTTGGCTGCCGGGCCCTTGGTTGCTACTGTCGCGCAGTTGCGGCATCACTGGCCGCCTTTTTGCACGAAGCTGGAGACGTACTGCTCGGCGTTGCTTTCCAGCGTGGAGGAGATGTCGTCAAGCACCGCGTCGAGCGCGTCCTGCTGGGCGTCAGCCTCGTCGAGTTTCTGCGGCTGGGGCGTGCCTTGCCGCACCTCTTGGCTCGAGGTCTCGGTTCGGCTGTGTGACTGTGAGAATTGCTGTGGCATGTTCGCTCCTTGCGCTTCGCCCGTGCCTGCCGGCGGTCGCGTTGGGTTGCTCCAGCGCCGCCCCGCGCGTGCACGGTTGCGTTATCCACTGTAATGGTCGTTCCGATTTTCCTAAAGGCCCGTGTCGTTTCCGTCGGCAATCTCATAGTTTGGGATATCGGGAAATCCTGTTATGCGACGTCGGATAGCTATATGTATAGCCGTGTTGAATATATAAGTATTAATTATTGATAATTTATAACCATGCAGATATCCGTGGTATTCAAAACCACCGCTAGACAACGTGTGATTAAAACAAGCGTCGCAGGGCTCGTGAGATTCTGCGAACGATTTACGCCTGGTTGGCCAGCAACACCGGCCGCAACTCGTCCAGAATAAGCCCGTTGCTCGCCACGATGTCGTTCTCGCTGCGCCAGTGGATCGGGTTGCCGTTCCAGCGGCACACGCCGCCCTGCGCCTCACGCACCACCACGGTGCCGGCCGAGACCGCGGGGATGTCCCAACGGTGCAGGTGCGGCTCGAAATAGGCGTCGTAGGTGCCGTCCGCCACCTTGCACAGGTCGAGCGAGACGGGCCCGACGCGCTTGACGTCGGCGGGTTTGCCGGCGATCTCGTTCAACACCCTGAAGGCGCGCGCCGACTCCGCCGGCACGTGGGACATGCCGAAGCTCACCACCGAGCCGGTCAGGCTCACCGTGGTGGAGGGCATCACCTTGCCGCGCTGCTCGCCAATCGGGGTGCGCCGGATGCGGATGGCGCCCTGCCCCTTGGCCGCCGCATAGGTGAGTCCGAGCGCCGGGGCGTGCACAATGCCGAGGATTGGCTGGGCCGAACCCTCCTCGTTGAATTCGAACAGGGAGATGGTGATGGTCCACTCCGACATGTCGCGCCGGAAGTTGATGGCCCCGTCGATGGAGCCCACACACCAGAAGCGCTGGCCCGGCCGGGCGTCCTCGGGCCGGTCGCGCCACATCCCATCCAACGGATCGATGTAGCTGATACGGTTCTCGATGAACGAGATGAGTTTCTTGTCGATGGAGCTGCCCAGGCGCATGCTGGTGGAGGGGATCGAGAAGACGTCGAGGTCGTGCGGGTTGAGCTGGTCCTGCAGGGCGTGACGCCCCGTGTCCTGCGCCACCTGCGCCACTTTCAGGGCCAATACTCGAAGGTTCGTGGTCATGTCCGTCTTTCTGTGGATCCGGCCGCCATGCGCCCATGGCCGTCGCACGTCCTGCGTTCGTCCTACATCTCCAATATTGTATCGGTCTGCCCGACCTGGGTCGCCCGGCGCGAGCGACGTTGCGCAAAGTTGCCGTCGGCTGCCGTGGATATGCCGTGGATATGTCCGAATATATCCGAATGCACCTGGATACGCCCGAATACAAGAGAAGCCCCCGGTCGCTAGACGAGACGGGGGCTTAAGTCGGTAAGGTGAGAAAATCTTACTTGGAGGCGACGGCCTTCTTGAGCAAGGAGCCGGCCGAGATGCGGACACCGTAGGATGCCGGGATCTTGATGGTCTCACCAGTGCGGGGGTTGCGGCCCGTGCGGGCTGCACGACGAACGCGCTCAGCGGAGAAGAGACCGGTCAGCTTCAGGCCTTCGCCGGACTGCATTGCTTCGACGAACACATCCTGGAAAGCGTTGACGGCGGCCTCTGCCTGTGCCTTGGTCAAGTTGGACTTCTGTGCAATCTTCGAAACGAGATCAGACTTGTTGTATGCCATAAAGCAATCCTTCTTGTTTAGGGGTTCTCATATTTCATCTGAAAACCACGTTCAATATATGATTCTAGCGCAACATCTCGCCAATATCCGCCATTTTCCGTTGTTTTTTCAATGGTTCTGCCCGTATTGGTCACATTCGGAGGCCACTTCAGAGCAGATTATGGCGGTCGAGCCATTTCATCGCGACGGCGCCGATCGGTATTCTCAACCAATAAAAACCGACGCGGTACAGCAACGTGGCGGAGAGGGCGATGGCAGGCGGCACACCGATCGAGGTGAAGGCGAAGGTCAGCGCCGCCTCCACCGCTCCAAGGCCGCCAGGAGTAGGCATCGCGCTGCCCAGGGTGTTGGCCAGCAGGAAGACGAAGGTGGTCTCGATGAGGTTGGAGGGGAGGTCGAAGGCCATCAGGGCCGTCCAGAATCCGAGACCGGTGGCCAGATTGAGGATCAGGGCGCCGAAAATACCGCTGCCGAGCTTCTGCGGCTGGGTCATCACCTCGACCAGCTGGTGGGCGTAGGAGCGCAGGATCGGCAGGTATTTGTCGATGATCAGGCGGCGCAACGGCGTGATGACCATGCACAGGCTCAGCGCGAGCACGATGGCGCCGATCACGACGATCAGGGTGTTGGTGGGCACCATGCCGGAGAACATGTTGCGGCCGGTGAACAGGCCCATCAGCAGCAGGAGGACGATGGTGGTGAGGCCCTGCACCGCCCAGGTGACGCTCATGATGGCCGTGGCCGCGGTGTTGCGGTAGCCGTTCTTGCGCAGGAACTGGAGGTTGACGAAGGCCGGGCCCACGCCGGCGGGCATCGAGACGGCGGTGAAGCCGGAGGCGGCCTGCGAGCAGAAAAGGGCGAAGGGATGGCGCTTGCCGTTGTCCATGAAGGCGCCGAGGCTGATGGCCGAGCCGACCCAGGCGAGCATCGAGCAGCCCAGGCAGGCCAGCGCCCAGCCGAGCTTGGCGTGGCGTACCGCGCTGATGACCTCGTTGGGGCGCAGCTGGGTGAAGATGACGGCCACGGCGATGATGGCCAGGGTGATCGAGAAGAACGACTTGAAGTTGAAGCGCGCGATCTGCACGGGCTCGGCGTTCTCGCTCTCCTCGTCGTCGACCAGGGCGTTGAGCCCGTCGCGCACCTCGGTGAGGATCTGCTTGTTCCAGGTGGGCAGCGTGCGCGTGGCGGAGGGCACGGCGACCTTTTGGACGAACGGGGCCAGCGAGGTGAGCACGTCGACACCCCAGGCGTCCTTGGCGGCGAGGATGGCCTGCTCCGGGGTGGTCAGGGTGCTCAGCAGCACGAGCAGCTGGACCTTGTCGATGGCCACGTTGGTGGCGGAGCTGGCGTAGTCGCCGTTCTGCCAGCCGGCGATGGCACAACGGCCCTCGATCGAGGCGAGGGTATCGGGGGTGATGCGGCGGTGCGTGTAGCCGCGGTCGTTGGCGCGGCTGAGGTAGCGCATGAATTCGGCCATGCTCTCGGCGTCGAGCTTGGCGGGGTCGAAGGGCGTGGGCACGTCGGTGGCGTTGAAGACCAGCACCGACGACTCCTCGCTGTCGAAGACGCCGTAGGGGCTCGGGGTCATCAGCCCGCAGGCGCGCAGGCCCAGGAGCATGGCGTAATGATGATGGTTGGCGTCGCTGGCCGAGCGGTCGTGGCGCATCGAGACGCCGGTGAAGCGCAGGCTTTGCCAGATTTGGTTCAAGTATCCGGCGGCGTGCGACTGGCCGTCGAGCACCGAGACGATATAGCCTTGGCCGGCCGTGTCGCTCGCGTCGTAGATGCGTGAGTTCTCGATGAGGTCGTCGTCCAGCGTCATCTTGAGCACGCCGGAATCGTTGTTGGCCTCGCCGCGACGTTTGAGGGCTTGGATATTGAGGCCTATGCTTTTGGCCGCCTGCACGATCTCGTCGCCCCACAGGCCCTGGTTGCCGGTGCCGATGGCGAAGCGGATGACCAGGCCGATCACGCGGCCCACGGCGAAGGAGACGATGACGCCCGAGACGGAGTGCCAGGAGATGATGACGAAGACACCGGCGGCGATGAAGAGGACGTTCCATCCCCATTTCACCGATGTGCGCGAGCGGCGGGGGCCGGCCACCGTCAGGAACGCGCCCAGGCCGGCGTAGAAGTCGGGCAGCATCGCCGCGCCCGCGCCCTCGCCGGGGGAGCGTATGGCCATGAGCAGGGCGGGATTCCCCAGGTGCACCACTAGGGTGGAGAGCCCGAGGATCACCGCGTAGCCGAGGAAGAGCGCCACTACGGAGACGGCCGATTGCAGCCATTCCTTGTTGATGACCAGGTGGGCGAGCACGCTGATGACGATGATGAGGCTGGCCAGCTGCTGGAGCATCGAGGCGGGCATGTCCATCAGCCAGTTGACCGCCTGGCCGGCGCTGCGGGCATCGTACTCCACGCCGCTGGTGATGCCGCGCAGGTAGATGGCGAAAAGGCTCACGCCGATGGCCAGCAGCAGTGCGCCGGCCGCGTGGAGCAGGTCGTTGAAGTTGTGGGTGCGTTCCGGGGGCACGTCCTCGATGGTGGGCGAGGGGGTTGCGTTTGTGGCTGTTGCCTGAGCCGTGTCAGTCGCCGTTTGCGGGGTGGTGGACGTTGCTACTACGGTCGTTTCGCCGATGGCCTCGCTGGTTGTTTCCGTGGAATCGTCAGAATCATTGGAACCGTTGGAATTATTGGGATTATCGGAATCCTCAGATTCAGAGACAATCGCAGAACCATCGGAAGTCGCTGAACTATCCGAAGCCGTCTGATTCTCCGGAATCGACGAGGCGTCGAGCATTGCCGAATCGTCAGAGGTCGCAGGACTGCTGGGTGTCGCTGAACCATCAGGGATTACGTCAGGGTTCACCGAATCAACGGCACTGGTCCCCGTGGTCCCGGGCTCCTGTGCCTTGTTCGCCTCCGTCTCGACGCCGTCATCGCCAAGCGGCGTTGGCGCCTCCGGCTCCTTGTGTTCCTCCGTCATCGCTTGTCAAAATCCACCAATCGGGCCGCCAGCCCGGTGTAGGTCGAGGGGGTGAGGGCCTTGAGCCTCGCCGCCGTGGCCTCGTCGAAGTCCAGCGAGTCGATGAACGTCTCGATGTCGGCCTTGCTGATGCTCTTGCCGCGCATGAGCTCCTTGACCTTCTCGTAGGGCCGTTCCATGCCCTCTCGTCCGGCCAGCTCCTGGGCGCGCATCGCCGTCTGGATGGGCTCGCCGAGCACCTCCCAGTTGGTCTCCAGCTCGTCGGCCATCGCCTGCTGGTTCGGATGGATCGACTTGAGGCCGCCCAGCAGGTTGTCGAGGGCGAGCAGGGAGTAGCCAAGCGCCGCGCCGATGTTGCGCTGCGTGGTCGAATCGGTGAGGTCGCGCTGCCAGCGGCTCTCCACCAGCGTGGACGACAGGGCGTCGAGCAGAGCGCAGGAGAGCTCCAGGTTGGCCTCGGCGTTCTCGAAACGAATCGGATTGACCTTGTGGGGCATCGTCGACGAGCCGGTGGCGCCCTTGACGGGCACCTGGGCGAACACACCGCGCGAGATGTACATCCACACGTCCACCGCGAGGTTGTGCAGGATGCGGTTGGTGTGGCTCACCGCGCCGTAGAGCTCGGCCTGCCAGTCGTGGCTTTCGATCTGCGTGGTCAGCGGGTTCCAGGTCAGGCCCATGCGGTTGGTGACGAACTTGCGCGAGACGGCGAGCCAATCCACGTCGGGGCAGGCCACCATGTGCGCGCCGAAGGTGCCGGTGGCGCCGTTGATCTTGCCCAGGTACTCCTGTGAGGCGATATGCCCCAGCTGCCGGTTGAGGCGGTGCGCGAAGACGGCGAGCTCCTTGCCCAGCGTGGTGGGCGTGGCCGGCTGGCCGTGCGTGAGCGCCAGCATCGGCAGGTCGCGGAACTCCTCGGCCTTGCCCGCCAGGAAATCGGTGAGCTCGCGGGCCTTGGGCAGCCACACCTTTTCGATGGCGGCCTTCACGCAGCGGCTGATCGAGAGGTTGTTGACGTCCTCCGAGGTGCAGGCGAAGTGGACCAGGGTCTTGAGCCCGGCCAGCTCCGTTTCCGGGCCGAGCACGCTCTTGGCGCGGTCGAGCTCGTCGTCGATGTAGTATTCCACGGCCTTCACGTCGTGGTGCGTCTTGGCCTCGTATGCGGCGTGACGAGCGATGCCGTCCTTGCCGAAATCGCCGGGGATGGCGCGCAGGTAGTCGCGTTCTGTCTGACTCAGGGGCTTGGCGCCGGGCACGAGGGGCTGGTTGCCGTTGCCCTCGTAGCCATTGGTGAGCATGATCAGCCACTCCACCTCGACGGTGATGCGCTCGCGGTTCAACGCGGGCTCGCTCAGATATTCCACGAGCGGGGCGGTCTGCGCATGGTAGCGTCCGTCCAACGAGGTGAGAGCGATTGCCGGTGAAATCTGAGTCAGCTGCATATTGGTTAGCCTACTGCCAACCGTGAACCGTGTCGAGCCGCGCCCGACCCGTGTCCGTCAGCCGTTTCGACGAGTCGTGAGCCCCGGTTTATGGCGGATTCGGGCGGTTGGCGAGTAGGGAATCAGTGGTCATGTCGTACTTCCTTTCAGTTGGTTTTCAAAGTCTCCCAAGTTGCTTTTTTGTGGTGGGTGGGTTTGTGCGCGGCTGCATCGCTGAGGCGTGGATAGATGCATGGTGTTGATCGTGCCCCGGCAATCGCCTTAGTGGTGCATGCGCCCCTGCCAGTAGGTGGTCGATTCCAGGTCGCCGTCGAGGATGTCGTCGAAGTGCTTCTCGTGGGTGCGCACCGCCGGCGAGCCCAGGTCGGTGGCGTTCTGGTAGGCCGCCTGATGGTATTTGAGCCAGTGGGTGATCTCGGCGTCGTCGGTGGTGTCTTTCACATTGGCGCCCGCGTAGGGATTGAGCAGCCCGAAGTTCTTGCCGGGAATGCACGAGCCGTCGGGCATCACCTTCGCGTTCGGGTTCTCGCCCTCGCGCTCGGCGGTGCCGTGGATGGTCAGCCAGTTGAGTTTCGGGGCGTTGTCGGCGCCGTCGAGCGCCGCCACCAGCTCGTCGTCCATCTCGATGCTGGTCACCCAGGTCTTCGAAGGGATGGGATGGTTGGCGATGGGGGAGCCGGCGGTGACGATGTGCTGGATGTTGAACTCGTCGCCCTTGTCGGCGGCGATCGCGCCCGCCACGATGCCGCCCTGCGAATGGCCGATGAGCACCACGGGGTCGGTCTTCTTGATGCCGGCCTTGCGCATCGCCTCCACCACCATGCGGGCGCTGTCGGCTTTCATGCGCTGCTTGGGGTCACTGCTCATCAGCTCGGCGTTCTGCTCCCAACCGAACGGCGAATCGCCTTTGCCGTCGGTGCCGGGGATGGTGACCAGCCATGCCACGCTGCCGTCGGAGCGCCGGTATTTCTGGATCGCGATGGTGCCGTAGCTCAGCCCGCTGTTGAGCTGGATCTTGCCCAGCCGCTCCTCGGCCAGCCGCCTCAGGTTCTCCATGGCTTCGGCCACGTCGTGCGATTCGCCCACCACCTCGGTGTTGGCCTTGACCTGCCTGACCTCGAGCTCGTTGCCCTGCACCAGATCCTTGACCATGCCGCTGACCTTGGCCACCTTGGAGGCGCCTTTGTTGAGCTCGTCGGTCTGCCTGACGCCGTCGACCAGGTTCACCTTGGCCACCTTGGAGCCCAGCCCGCTCATCAGCCCCTGCTGGAACTTCTCGGTGGCCGTCAGCGCCCCGTAGGCATTGGGTTTGCCGGAGGTGATGCTGCCGCCGATCGCCCCGCCGATGATGCCGCCGGTGAGCGCCGCCGCGGTGTATTTGGGGCTGATCCGCGAGCCCAGTTGCGTGGCCTCCGTGATGGCCCGGCTGGTCTTGCGCTCGGCGTCGTCGTAGAGGCTGTAGGCGCGGATGAGCAGGTCGGCCATCTCGTCGATCACGAGCCGCAGGTCGGTACATCCCTCGGAATGGCTTTGGCAGCGCCGTTGCAGCCTGTCGAAGGGCATGGTGGTGTGCCCGTGGCCTGCGGCCGCGGGGTTGCCGCTGGAGAGGGTTGGGCAGGTGGGGGTGCCCAACCGTTCGCGTTGCAGCTGCTGGGTGGCGTCGAGCCAGGCCCGCGAGGTGCCGTCGAGATAGCCCGCCGTGTCCGTCAGCGTCTTCGCCACACGCTCGTATTGCGCCCGGTCGGCGACGCTCAGCTGGTGGCCGCCGCTTATCTTCGCCTGTACCTTCCAGCCCATCACGCACCCGCCTGCTGGGCGAGACGGTCGGTGGCGCGGCACTCGTCACGCAGCGCCGTGGCGCGTGTGAGCAGCTCGGCCATGCGCTGCTGGAAGAGCGTGGCGGCGTTGCCCTGCCAGTCCAGCGCCTTCGAGGCTCCAATCGCGCTGGAAATCGAGGAGACGAGGCCGGCGGTGGTGCGGTCGAGCGTGGCGACGAGCGTCTTGCCCTCATGCACGGCGCGGTGGCAGCCGCAGCCCTCGTTGGTATAGAGGTCGTTCGGCGTATTGGGGAACGGATACGAATTCTGGTTCTGTGTTAGGTTCATGGCCCCATTGTGCACGATTTGCGCTCGAAAGCGAGAGAATTTCGGGTACTGTGGTCGAACGGTTGGGGTTATCCACATTTGAGGCGTGTCGCCGTATAGCAGTCAAAGTTATCCACAATGAGTTATCTGCAATCCATCCGGTTAAGGTGAGAGAGATTGCGTTTGTGACGCAAATCCGACATTTTGCGTCGCAAACGCAGTAAGGATGATTCATGAGGTTGCGTTTTTGACAGAAACGTCGGGTCTTGTGTCACGTTTGCAACCGTGACGGATGAAGAGTTGCGTTTGTGACGGGAACTTGGCGCTTTGCGTCACGTTTACAGCAAGGATGATTCATGAGGTTGCGTTTGTGACGGAAAGCTCACGTTTTGCGTCACATTTGTGATGGGTTGCGTGTGGAAGGTTGCGTTTGTGACGGTAGCTTGGCGTTTTGCGTCACGTTTGCAACTGTGACGGATGAGGGGTTGCGTTTGTGACGGTAGCCTGCTGTTCTCCGTCACGTTTGCAAGGGTGCGAGTAGAGGGTTGCGTTTGTGACGCAAATCCGAGGTTTTGCGTCACATTTGCAGTAAGGATGATTCGTGAGGTTGCGTTTGTGACGGGAACTTGGCGTTTTGCGTCACGATTGCAACCGTGACGGATGAGGGGTTGCGTTTGTGACGGTAATCCGGCGTTTTGCGTCACAAACGCAAGGGAGGCCCCATCAATAGAAAACGGGAACGTCATTATCAAACGTTCCCGGTTTGTTTCGCCAGCCCCGGCCTCACGGCCTCAAATCACCAGGGCTTGGCCTTGTTACTGTCGTCCTTGGTGCCCGAGCTGCTGTTGTTGTTCTGCGAGCCGGAGGCCGGCTGGTTGGCCTTGAGGGTCTCCTCGATCTGCTTGCGCTGCTCGTCGCTCAGGCCCGGTGCCTCGTTGGAGGAGTGGCCGGTGCGCCCCGTGCCATTGGCGTTGGCCTTGCCCTCCTGCTTGGCCAGCTTCTTGGTCGTCTTCTGTGTCAGTTTCTGCGAGACGTCCCTGTTGGCCTGGATGGACGATTTGACCGAGGGGAGCAGCAGCGGGTCGAGGGCGCTGGCGCTCTGGAACTCCTGGTCGATCTGCTCCTGCTGGGTCTTGAGGCCCTGCAGGTCGCTGTCAGGGTTGTTGTAGGCCGAGATGGCTTGGTTGAGCGAGTTGGTGGCCTGGTTGTAAGTGTTGATCGCCGAGATGTTGGCGCCCATGAACCCGGCCACGGCCAGCAGCAACACCGCCACCACGGCGATGGTGACGCGCACGGGCAACGGCGCCACGGCCTTGCGCCGCGTCGCGCCCTTCGATTTCGAATCAGGCTTCGCCGCGCCCGGGCCCTGCCGGCCTCCGCCGGTTTTCCTGCCTTTGAATACCGTCATAGGAGCCTCCTTGACGTGGAGATCCACGCGCCCAGCTCGATGGCGAGCAGCAGCGCCAGCGCGATCGCCAGCGGCCAGATGACGGCCGTGACGCGCTCATGCCGCTTCGGCACCTGCGTCACCCGCCACTTCTTGGAGGCCTGCGCCACGGTCTTCTTGCTCATGGTATGGCTGGCGTCGAGAAGGATCGACTTGCCGCTCATCTCGTCGGCGATGTTGGCGAGGTTCTTCGTGTCCATCTTCGAGACGCCGGGCTGGCCGGTCTCCGGGTCCTTCACCCAGTCGCCGTCCTGGATGGTGTTGGGCGAGTCCGAGTCGCCGGCCTTGATGTTGGGGATGTTGCCGCCGTTGGTGGAGCCCACCCCGAGGGTGAAGGCGTCGTCCAGGTATTGGCGCAGGGGGGAGTAGGAGCGGCGCACCTTGGTGGAGGTCTGCTCGCCGTCGGTGATGATATAGAGCACGATCTTGTCTTGCGGATGCGCCTGACGAATCGACTTGAGCTCCACGAGCAGCGGGTCGATCGGCGCGTCGAGACTCGAGCCCGCCGAAAGCGAGGTCGGCTCTGGATTGAGCGCTTTGGCCCAGCCCTGGATCGCGCCCACGTCGGGGGTCAGCGGCACATCCACCGTCGAGCTCGCCCCGAAGCGCACAGCCGCGAAGCTGGAGTTCGGGTAGGCCACGGTCAGGTCGTCCACCGCGTGCTTGGCCGCGTCGAGGCGGGTCATGGGATCCTTGGAGCCATATGTGGCATCCTTGACGGCCATGGAGCCGGTCACGTCGGTGGCCACCACCACGTTGGTGGCGTTGATCGCCCGGCTGGTGGTCGTGCTGATGGTGCTGGGGGCCAGGGCCATCACGGCCACGATCAGGCACATCGCGCAGCGGCGCACACAGGCCCACACGGTCTCGTCGCTGGAGTTGTCGGCGCGACAGCGCACATAAAGCACGACCACGGCGATGGCAAACGCGAGCATCACCACGGCGATGGCGATGCCGACGGGCCAGCCCAGGGACGGCGCGAGTTTCCATTCGTTCATCGTCTCAGCCTCCAAGCCAGGGCGAGCCATGCCACCAGCGCCATAGCCAGCGCCAAGGCCCACCAGCCGGGGGCGTCGACCATGGCCGCGCGCCGGTTCTGCTCGTTGGCCTTGCTCTTGCGCTTCTCGATGTTGCGCACGAGCATGTCGACCGACTGCCCGGAATGCACCGAGGAGTAGGCCCCGCCGTGCGCGGTGATGTCACGCTGCATGTCGATGGTGGTCTGCTCGCTCTCCTCGCTTTTGGGCCCGGCGTAAAGCCCGTCGACGGTGATGCCCGCCTTGCTGGTGAGGTCGAGCGCCGAGCCGAGCGTATAGGTGGATTTGCCCGAGACGTTATCGGTGGCCAGCACGATGGACTTCCGGTTGGCCTCGCCCTGCTTCTTCTGGCCCTCGCCATAGGTGAAGCCGGGCAGCATCGCCGCGCAGCTCACCAGCCCGTCGCCGATCAGCGAGGTCATGTCCTTGCGGTTCTGCGTGCCCTCGATCAGGTCGGAGAAGTCCTGCGAGATGCGTGAGTCCATCTTGTCGATCTTGTCTTGCGAGGAGACCTTGCCGAGGATGTCACTGGCCTTCTTGAGCTGCCCGGAGGCCAGGTTGTAGTCGTCGGTCAGGGGGAAGAGGGTGCGCGAGGTGGAGTTGAAGAGGCTCAGGCCGATGCGCTCGCCCTTGAAGTTGTCGATCAGATGCTGGTAGGTCTCAAGCACCTGATGGTCGTAGGAGAGCATCGAGGGGGATACATCCAGGCACAGCACGATGTCGCGGTTGCTGGCCCGCTCGTCGCCCTCGTCGATGGTCGAAGGCCTGGCCACCAGCGCCAGCGAAAGCACCAGCGCGATGGCCAACGCGGCCACGGCGAAACGGTTGAGCAGCCGCCATTGATGGAACCGGGCGCTGGTCTGCTCGGTGTTGAGCTCCTCGTCCATGTCGAAGACGGGCAGCTGGGTCTGCTTGCGCCGCCGGCGTCCGTAGAACTCGACCAGCGCAACGACGATGACCGCGCAGGCCACGGCGGCGACGAGACCCACCCAGGGCCAATGCCATTCGAGATTCATCGACGCCACCTTTCAACGAGGTTCGACACCCATTCGCCGGCCTCCTCCACGCTGGTCTCCTGGGCGGCCGGGTTGATGGTCGCGTCGGCGAACTCCGGGGGGTAGAGAGCGTTGATGGTCTGGCGCAGCAGGGCTATGCCGTGGGCGTCGGCCGTGGTGCCGGGCACGCTGCCGATGTCGGAGAGGGTGTGTGAGCTCAGGTCGCGGCCGGTCTGCTCCGAGGCGAAATCGCGGGCCACCTCAGCGAGTTTGTTCAGCGCGATGTCGCGAGTGATGGAGCCTTGCGCGTGGTCGTCGACGATCTTCTGGATACGCGCGCGCCACACCCCGCGCTCGCTGCTGCCCGTGTGGGCTCCGCGGGGCTTGGGTGCCTGCGCCTTGCGGGGCCGCGAGAGCAGGACCACCAGCACGATCAGCGCGATGGCGATGATGAGGCTCAACACCAGCCCCAACACCAGCACGCCGGGGATCCTGATGGTGCTCTGCGGCTTGAGCTGCTGCTGGCCGGCGGCGATACGTATGGATATACGCGTGGATAGATATGTCGGAATATGCATGGATATGGACGAAAGCGTTCCCATCAGGCCGCCACCCCCGTCAGCCCGACCGACACGCTGCCCGCAAGGGGAGTCAACGGCGCGCGCTTGAGCGTGGTGGAGAGCAGATGGATGAACTCGTCGAACATGCCCTGGCTCGAGGCCGAGCGGATCATGGTGGCGTTGTTGCGCCGCAGCTCCTGCTCCAGCTGGGCTGCCATATAGCTGCGGTGGCGGTCCACCTCCTCGGCCGTCTCGCCGCCGCGCATGAAGGCCGGCACCTGCCTGCCGGAATCCCCGTCGGTCACCTCGCCGAAGGGATAGTCGCGGAAGGGGTTCAACGTGGAGACGACCACCATGATGAGCGGATGGCCCATGGCGATCTTGCGGATCTTCTTCAGGTGCTCCTCGCGCAGGGCGTGCTCGTCGGTGGCGATGACCACCAGCGAGCCACGGTCGCCGATGGTGGGGATGTAGTCCAGCAGCGCGTCGAAGTTGCGGGAGACGTTGGAGGTATGGGTCAGGCCGTCGTCGATGGTGCGCTCGAACTGCGCCAGCCCGCCCTTGAACGGCACGCGCGTGATGCTTACGCTGTCGGCGAAAGTAAGGGTGATCTGGTCATGGCGCTTGGCACTCAGCGAGGCGAACATGCACAGTCCGTTGGCCGCCACGTCCAGCGCCCGCTCGCCGGAGGGGCACACGCCGGTCATCTCACGGCCGGTGTCGATGAACAGATGGATGCGCGAGGTCACCAGGCGCTCGCGTTCGGTGACCATCGGCCGGCCGCTTCGCGCGCTCATCTTCCAATCGATGAGCCTCGCCTCGTCCTCCGGGGTGTAGGGCCGGGTCTCCATCGGGTCGTCGCTGCCGTTGGGGCGGCGCGAATGGTGCTCGCCCTCCATGGCTCCCAAGGCCCTGCGGACGGTGGGTAGGCTCAGCCTGGGGGTCAACGCCTCGATCTTCCTGCGAATCGCGGCGCTCTCCTCGGGATCCGGCTGGACTCCCCGCAGGGAATCCGCCTGTTGGTCTGGCTGGGCGGCTGAACTCATGGAACCGGGACCGTCTGGACGATGGAGTCGATGATCTGGTCGGTGCTCACCCCGTCGGCCTGGGCCTCGAACGTGAGAAGTATACGGTGGCGCAGCACCTCGTGGATGAACGCCTTGACGTCCTCGGGCACCACGTAGTCGCGCCCGTTGAGCAGCGCCTGCGCCTGCCCGATGCGGATGAGCGCGATGGAGGCGCGGGGACTGGCCCCGAGCCGCACGCGGGAGGCGAGGCCCTGGATCGGATGGCTGCCGGCACCACGGGTGGTGGAGACCAGATCGACGGCGTAATCCATGATCGCCTTGGAGACGTGCACGCGGCGCGCCTCGGCCCTCATGAACTCCACATCGGCGATCGAGAGCACGTCCTGGCTCATCAGCGCCGGGTCGGCCACGTCGGTGCCGCGGGTGGCCAGGAGCGCGAGCATGCGCTGCTCCTCGTCGACGCTCGGGTAGGTCATGATCGACTTCATCATGAAACGGTCCATCTGCGCCTCGGGCAGCGTGAACGTGCCCTCCTCCTCGATGGGGTTTTCGGTGGCGATGACCATGAAGGGCTTGGGCAGGTTGATGCGCTGGCCGCCGATGGTCGTCGCGCCTTCGGACATGGCCTCGAGCATGGCCGACTGCGTCTTGGCGTTGGAGCGGTTGATCTCGTCGAGCAGCACGAAGTTGGCGTGGATGGGCCCGATCTGGGTGGTGAAGTGCTGCTTGGCGAAGTCGAAGACCTGCGTGCCCACCAGGTCGGAGGGCATGAGGTCAGGCGTGCACTGCACCCTGCGGAACGAGCCCGAGACCGAGGTTGCCAGCGTCTGCGCGGCGGTGGTCTTGGCCAGACCGGGCACCGATTCGATCAAGATGTGCCCGCCGGCCACGAGCGTGGTGATGAGCGCCTCGCGCAGCTGGTCCTGGCCGATGAGGGTCTGCGCGAAGCGCGCCCTGATGCGGTCCGCGAGCCTTTTGGTCCTGGCGCTGGCGCTGACCGCGGCGTTGCCTGCCGTCGGCGCGGGAACGCTGTTCGTCCGCTGCTGCGGCATCTGCGGGTGGGGTGGAAATATTGCCATGTGACCTGTCCCTCAACAATTCATCGAGTCTTCAATGTCTAAGGCTCTGTTCTGCGTTTTTATGTCGTTATGTTTCCGTTGCGTCTGTTTTAGCTATGCCATAGGCATTGTAGTGGCCGCGGGCGAAGAAGCCCCGCTCAGAGCCCAATCCACGGGGGTGGCCCCCATCCGCTGCAGCGCCTCGTTGGTCCTGGAGAAAGGACGGGAGCCGAAGAAGCCGCGGGAGGCCGAAAGCGGGCTGGGATGCGGCGACTTGATGATGAAGGCGTTGGTGAGCAGCGGCTCGAGGCTCTGCGCGTTGCGTCCCCAGAGGATGGCGACCAGCGGCTTGGGCCGGCCGTTCTCGTCGGTTCGCGCGTTGAGCGCCCGCACGGCCGCGTCGGTCACTTGCTCCCAACCTTTGCCGTGGTGGCTGTTGGGCCGTCCGACCTGCACGGTGAGGCATCTGTTCAGGAGCATCACGCCCTGCCTGCACCATGGCGTCAGGTCGCCGTTCTCGGGGATGGGCAGGCCGAGGTCGGTGTTCATCTCCTTGTAGATGTTTTGTAAACTTTTGGGTACAGGCCTTACATCCGGGGCCACGCAGAAGCTCAGGCCGACCGGATGACCCGGGGTGGGGTAGGGGTCCTGCCCGACGATCAGCACCTTGATCGAGTCGAAGGGGATGGTGAAGGCCCGCAGGATATTGTGGCTGGCGGGCAGATAGCGCCGCCCCGCGCGCAGCTCAGAGCGCAGAAAATCGCCCATCCGGTGCACGTCCGGCTCCACGTCGGTCAGCGCCCTGGCCCAGCCCGGCTCGATGAGCTTACTCAACGGTTTGACATGTGTCTCGTTCATACCCCCGATTCTAGGTTCGGGGCCGTATCTCGACTTGGTCCCACGTAATGCATGATTTTGGGCCGTGTTGGTCTTTCATAATCCGTCGTCGTCTAGTTTATTCGACGTCCGTCATTCGATTGTCGTACACGGAAGGTGTCACGATGTGTTTGTATATCTTTGCTGGTGGAAATGCTTTGACGGTGCCCACCGTTATGGTTGTAGACTGGGTTACAGCACAAAGGGATATGCACGGAAGGAACAGAATGGCACACGACGAAGAGAATGCCTTTGATTCGTACCAGAAGGACGCGTTCGACAATCCGCCCAAGGGTCCGGTGGGGGTTCACCGTGGCAACACCCCGTTGGCGAAGCGTGTCATTCCCTACGCCATCGTCCTGCTTGTGGCGGTGCTCGCTGGGCTGCTTGTATACGGCGTCTATTCCGGCGATCTCTCAAAGGTTTTCAGTGGTCACCAGACCACGCAGCAGCAGACGGTCACGCCCAAAAAGAAGACGGTGAAGAAGAAGGCCGCCACCAAGGACGACACGAAGTCTGACGATCAGTCCAACAAGAACGAGACGACGCAGCAGCCCGCCGCCACGGTCAACAAGGGCACCGCGGTGACCGTGGTCAACGCCACGCGCACCTCCGGCTACGCCGCGCAGAAGGCCGCTGTGCTCCAGCAGGCCGGTTACACGCAGGTCTCGGCGGTCAACCCCGCCGGCGACGTGCCCTCCTCCTCGGTGGTGTGGTACCAGAACGACTCCGACAAGGCCACGGCCCAGGACGTCGCCAACCTGCTCGGCATCTCGAGCGTGCAGCAGCAGTCTGGTGCGTCTTCTCCGGTTGAGGCCATACTGCTCAACTGAGCGGCCGATCTGGTCGGTTATCGGATTTTGATGAACGGCGTCCGGCGGTTTCCCGTTGGGCGCCGTTTCCGCGTCTTTGGGCCATTCGTTTGTATGGCATGTTTTTACGGCGTGTTGTTATGTAATTGACCATGCATGTGCATATACTTGAAAATAAGCCGCAAGGGGCATTCGGAATCAGCCGGGTGCTTTTAAGTTTGGTGTGGCTTCTCGAATGAGAGAATGGTTATTATGGCACAAGGTACCGTGAAATTCTTCAACGCCGGCAAGGGCTATGGTTTCATCAGCCCCGATGATGGAAGCGAAGACGTCTTCGTCCATTACTCGGCCATCCAGAGCGATGGTTTCAAGAAGCTGGATGACGGCGACAAGGTTGAGTATGAGTTCGAGCAGGGCCCCAAGGGTCTGCAGGCCACAACCGTCACGAAGCTGTGAGTGAATAGGCTCTAAACACTTTATTCAAAGACCGGTTCCGACGTAGCGCAACGTTACGTCGGAACCGGTCTTTGTCGTTTTCGGCAACTAGTTGTGATATGGATCGACAGAAGATATTCGCGCGCTGAACCGTCAAGAGAAGCTTTATTATCAGAGTAATTGGATGGAAACAACCACGTGCTTGTCCCCATCCTGTCTAAGGAGTTTATTCACGGATTGCTTCCGTAAACTCATAGGAAAACAGACTGGCCCGTTCGTGAACATTGATGCATGGTTGCTCACTCCGAGACCCAAAGACCACGAATCGTCGCCAAGAAACCATTCAATCCTTCTCAATCGGGAATCAACAATGAGGCATCCCCGCCAGTGTTCGTAATTTAATGCAGAGGACAGTACTTGAGACTTATTCCTTATCTTGGTGAAGTTATTCGGCTCGAAGTGAATTAGTTTTGCACTTAAGTTGGGTTCGAAAAGACGATCGTAAAAATAATTTTGCTCGCTGATTCCCGCACGAGCCACGGAATTGGGCCTATCGCAATACACGCCGCAAAGATGCATGAAATTTTGTTTTTCCCATAACACATCTAGCTTGAATCCATCTGAGCAAATGACAACCGTATGTAAGCCGATAAGCTTCTTATATTGTTTTGCAGCGGACTTGTAGGCAGGCAGAAGACTCTGTTTGAAGCTTGCCGTATGGTTTTTCCTGCTAGACTTCATCTTCCTCTCCTGCTCGTAATAAGAACGGTTCCCAGCGTGCGTTACACACGCTGGGAACCGTTGAAAGTCATGTTTCTGTCTTCTGCATGACACCCCCGAAAGGGTTGGGATAATCGCACTCGAATCGACAAGACGCCGTTCGTATCGCCTGTGCCCCTAGGCTAGGCTTTCAGTTCACGCAACTTATGGCCAAGATTCCATGACCATAAGAAAAGCCTGCGGCAGATTTGACTCTCTTTCACCGACACCGAAGCGGTCAACCTGAAGAGGTGATCACCACCGACCAGTGTCAACTAAATTATACAAGAACGAACAGACTGTGCTCCGTCCTATTAGTTTTGATGTACTGATGGTGTGGTGGTTATTGGGGGAGGGAGGAGGCAACGCTGGTGGTGTGGTGGCGGCCGTGGTGGTGGGCGCGGACACCGCCGGATGTGTGGTGTGGTGGTGGGTTATTCGGTTGTGGTTGATGGTGAGCGGCGTGGTGGTTGGCGGTGAGCGGCGTGGTGATTGGTGGGCCGGGGCGGATCAGTGGCGTTGGCGCTTGCGTTGGGCGTAGGCGCCGGTGGTGACGGCGAGGGCGGCGACCACGGCGAAACCGATGAGCCCGTTAGCCTGCCAGTGGTGGCCGGTCAGCGGCAGCTTGTTGACGGTGTCGTGGCGGAGGCGGATGCTGACGCTGGTCTTGTTGGCCTTGTTCTCATAGCCGGCCGGTTTCGCCGGGTTGATGCCGCTGCCGTCGGCGTTGTCCCACAAGGTCACGGTGACCTCGCTGCCGTCGAGGGGCTGGCTGGCGGGCACGTCCACGGTGAACGAGCCGTCGGCCTGGGTGACGATCGAGCCGGACGTGCCAGCCTCCAACGGCGTGCCGTCGGCCTTGGCGCCGGAGGTGGTGTGGTCGGGCCAGGTGATGGTGACCCGGTCGCCGGCCTCCACGGTCCGGTTGGGCTGGGCGGTCGCGTTGCCGCTGGTCCATGCGGTGCCCGTGATGGTGGCTTGGACGCCCGGGGCACTGGATGGAGTGCGCTTTGCAATATGCGTATTGACCAGTGCGGGCGTGGTGGTGTCGATGGTGAGCTTGGTGCGCGGGGCGGATTCGGCCGAGACCGAGTTGTCCGCCTGGGTGAGCGTGCTGGTGAACCAGTAGGACACACCCGAGCCGACCTTGTCGTCGGGATATGGGTTTGTGGCGGTCGTGTAGGTGATGCCCCATGGGGCGTCGTTGGGGGCGGTGGCTGTGATAGCGGTCGCGGTGGTGGTCTCTTTGGCGGGACCGTGTGTGCCGCCGGTCTCGGTGGAGTATGGGTAGAGGGTGAACTTGTCGCCGGTCAGCGTGCCTCCTGGCACGATTCCTCCCACGGTCAGGGTTCCGTCAGTATGCGGTGTGGCTTTGCTGATGGGAGGCGCTGTGGGAGTCTGCCAGAGCGCGGTGAGTATGCCACCGGGCACGGAATAGGGGACGACTGATCCGGGTGCGTACCCTCCATTGTTTGTGTCTCTCCAGCCTATGAATCTGTGCCCGGGATTATCGTCTGGAGTACACACTGTGTTGAAGGGCACTGCATCGCCGTTATCGCAGGCGCCGGAATACTGGGCGCTGACGAGATAAATCCACTCGGGGCTGGGGAACCGGCCTGGTGCCATGTTGTTCGTGTCGCTTCCACCGCGCATCCATGCGGTCTGAGCGAAATTCTTGTACGCCGGAGTGGTTGCCGGGTGATTTGCCGAGCCAACTACCTGTTCCTTTTTCACTGGCGAGTAGTAATTGATATTGTGTACACATACTATAACCCAATCGTGTTCTCCTGCTACAGGAGAGCAGTAGTCTTGTGAGTTCTCGTGAGATGGACTAAAGTCAGTGGTTGGTCCGACCTTGATTCGGTAGAGTTTGGGGCAGTTCTCGAGCATCTGCGACTGGTTGAGGATGCTCGTCGTCACCCCACTATCGCTGTGCTTGCCTAGCGCGCGCATGTCCCAGCCGCTGATATCCAAGGATTCAAGGTTGCCGCAGTTCTGAAACATGAAGCGCATGTCAGTGACATTATGCGTGTTCCAGCTTGAAAGGTCCAGGGTTTTGCCGTTGGGCGTGATACGAGCGTCCGGCAGGGGCGCTTGCTCGCCTACTAGCGCCGCATTGTTCTGGAACATGCTGTTCATGTTTGTGACGAGGCCAGTGTGCCAAGCGTGCACATCGCCGATTGTGGTGAGCTTGTTGTCGTTTTGGAACATGTAGCTCATGTCACTGGCATGGCCGACGTCCCAGCTGGAAAGGTCGAGGGAGATTAGGCCGGTGATGCCGTTGAACATGTAGCTCATGTCGGTGACGTGGCTGGTGTCCCATTTGTCGCCGTCGTGGGTGAGGTCGAGGCTGGTGAGCTTGGTGCTGTTGCAGAACATGTATTTCATGCTGGTGGCGCTGTGGGTGTCCAGCTCGCCGAGGCCGGTGATGGTCTCCAGCAGGGGAGCGTTCTGGAACATGCGTCCGAAGTTGGTGGCCTGGCTGGTGTCGAGCTGGGTGACGTCGGCGGCGCGCAGGTTGGGCAGGTTGTAGCCGTCGAAGAGGCCGTAGCCGTCGAGCATCTTGACTTTGGGTTGGCCGGGGGCGGGCGTGTTGACGACGAGTTTGGTGACGCCGGGTTCTTTCCAGGGGATGGGCGCGTCGCCGTCCTCTCGCTGGCCGTAGTCGGGGATGGTGCCCTTCTCCAGTTCGAGGACGCACTGAGGATTGTCGATGGATCCGTCCATGGTCTCTTTCCAATGCAATGGGTCGGTGTCGCCCCAGGTGTGTTCGCCGGGCTGGCCGCAGTGGATGAGTTTCACACAGCCGTCGAACATGTGGTTGGTGGCGCTGTTGATGCCGTTGGGTATCTCGAGGCCGGGCACGCCGATGGTGGTGAGCTCGGCGTCGTTGGTGAACATGTAGTCCATGTTGGTCACACTACTGGTGTCCCATTTGCCGCCGTGATGGCTGAGGTCGACCTTGGGCAGTTTGCCGCAGCCGTTGAACATGTAGCTCATGTCGGTGGCGCTGCCGGTGGCCCAGTTGTCGATGCCGGTGACGGTGGTGAGGTTGGTGTCGTCGTTGAAGATGTAGCCCATGAGGGTGGCGCCGGTGGTGTCGAGCCCGCTGACGTCGGCGGTCGTGAGCCCGGTGAGTTTCTCGAACAGTCCCCAGAGCGTGGTGGGTGCCTTGACTCCGTCATCGATTTTGACCTTGGTGATTCGGGGATCCTGGCTCCAGGGCACGTTGGTGGTGTCGGCGGTGCCGTAGTCGGGCACGGTGCCGCTTTCGAGCTCGAGGACGCAGTTGGAGTGCTCTATGGTGCCGGTGAGGGTTTCCTTCCAGTGCAGGGGGTCGGTGCCGCCGGGCCAGGTGTGTTCGCCAGGCTGGTTGCAGCGGATGAGTTTCACGCAGCCGTCGAACATGTGGTTGGTGGCGCTGTTGATTGATGAGGGAATGTCGAGGCCGGGTACGCCGATGGTAACGAGTTCGCCATCCCCGGCGAACATGCTGCCCATGTCGGTGACATGGCTCGTGTCCCATTTGTTGCCGTTTGGGGTGAGGTCGAGCTTGGTAAGCTTGCTATCGCCCTGGAACATACTGGCCATATCGGTGGCGTGGCTTGTGTCCCAGTTTTCTAGGCCAGTGATGGTGGTGAGGTTGGGCTGGTCGGCGAAGAAACCTCTGAAACCTTTGGCACCACTTACATCAAGGTTGCCGACATCCGCGCTCTTCAGGTGACCGCCTCCGCCGTATGCCTTGAACAGCGTGAGATTGCTGGTCATGGTTGTATGGCCCGATACGATGACTTGTGTATATGAGCTATCGTCGTACCACGGGATTTTAAAATAATTCAACTCTTCTGGAATGTCTCCGCCTTCCAATTCAAGAACACAGTCGGTGGTGCCTTCGGCGTTTTCGGCGTGGTGTTCGTTCCAGTTGAGTGTCTTCCCGCCTGTGGTCCACTGATGTTCACCCGGTTGCTTGCAACGTAACAGTTTGGTGCATCCGTCGAACATGGAGCTGTGTTGGCATCTGGTGGAATTTCAAGACCAGGGCCTCCGATAGTCGTGAGTTCGGCGTCGTTCATGAACATATTGCCCATGTCGGTGACTTTGCTGGTGTCCCATTGCTTACCATGCTTGCTGAGATTGAGCCGAGTGAGTCGAGGACAGAAGCCAAACATCCTATTCATGGTGGTGACGTTGCTGGTGTCCCAATTCTCGATGCCCGGAGTTCCAGTGAGAGTGGAATTACCGTTGAACACATTGCACATATCCGTGACGTTGCTGGTGTCCCACTGCCCGAGACCGGTGATGGTAGTGAGATTCGGCTGGTCGCTGAAGAAAGACCGAAGTGTAGTGGCATCGCTAGTGTCTAAATTGGCGACATCGGCAATTCTTAATGAGCTGCTGGAGCTTCCGGCAAACAGGGATTGGTTGTCTGTTGTGGTCACATGGCCTGAGACGATGATTTTCGTGTATGTAATATCTGTGTTCCATGGAATCGCGGCGGCGTTACCACCGGTGGCGGGTATGTCTCCACTTTCCAGCTCCAACACACAGTCATCGCCGTCGACATGCTCGTTCCAACTCAGGCCGCCCCACATGTGTTCGCCGGAATTCTGGCAAATGACCGATTGCGGACCCACGGTGGGCTGTGATCTGGTCAACGGGGATGAAGATGATTCCACGGGTGACTGACCCGTGGGAAGACTTGGATTTTGCCGGGAGGTGCCGTTGGAGTTCTGTGAGAGCGATTCTCCTGCGTCAGACGAAGGCGACGACGGCGGAACTTCGGACTTGGGCGAGGAAACGCTTTCTGGACTTAGATTTTGCGGGGGGGGGTGATTTCGATGCTATTTTCATTGGCGCCCGCCAAAGGCGACGCTAGGGCCAAAGCGAGGACGGCGGAGATGGCCGTGAAAGCGCAGATGATGCGATTGCGTCCAGCCATGAAAATACCGTTTCCTTTCCGATAAGTCTTGTACTGATAAATGGTAAGAACAGGTCAAATTGTAACATTACGTATGACTAAACGCGCCAAAATTTCCGAAAAGTATGACGAGTGTGGGCGAGACGCCTCTAAGGCCTGTCTGCGTGCGGCGATTTGCCAACCCGGACTTTGGGGTCGTTTTTTGACCCCAAAGCCGGGGTAACGGAGACAATCAACGTGACGAACGATTGCGCTGAATATTCCAGTGGATGGCAAAGCAAAGCAAATGAAGCGCGGTGAAAAACGGACGCTTTAACCTAATTTCAAGCCAACAGCGCAATTTTGTGGGTATTGGCACTCGGGCATCGAGAGTGCTAATCTGTGAATTAGCACTCGAAGCCTGGGAGTGATGATTGGCAGCTGACGGCCGGTCCCGCGTATCAAGCCGAGAGTGGGTAACAAAACCGTATAGCCATATGTGGAGGAACAATGGCAAAGATGATTGCTTATGACGAGGAAGCTCGTCAAGGAATGCTCGCGGGCCTCGATGAGCTCGCCAACACCGTCAAGGTCACGCTGGGCCCCAAGGGCCGCAACGTCGTGCTCGACAAGAGCTACGGCGCCCCGACCATCACCAACGATGGCGTCTCCATCGCCAAGGAGATCGACCTCGAGGATCCCTACGCCCGCATCGGCGCCGAGCTGGTGAAGGAAGTCGCCAAGAAGACCGACGACGTCGCCGGTGATGGCACCACCACCGCCACCGTGCTCGCGCAGTCGCTCGTGCACGAGGGCCTGAAGAACGTGGTCGCGGGTTCCAACCCGATCGCGCTGCGCCGTGGCATCGAGAAGGCCTCCGACGCCGTGGTCAAGGAGCTCGTCTCCGTGGCCAAGGATGTTGAGACCAAGGACCAGATCGCCGCCACCGCCACGATTTCCGCCGCTGACCCCGAGGTCGGCGAGAAGATCGCCGAGGCGCTCGACAAGGTCGGCCAGGATGGCGTCGTGACCGTCGAGGACAACAACCGCTTCGGCCTTGACCTCGAGTTCACCGAGGGCATGCGTTTCGACAAGGGCTACATCTCCCCGTACTTCGTCACCAACAACGACGAGCAGACCGCCGTTCTCGAGAACCCGTACATCCTGCTGACCAGCGGCAAGCTCTCCAGCCAGGAGGACGTGGTGCACATCGCCGAGCTCGTGATGAAGAGCGGCAAGCCGCTGCTGATCATCGCCGAGGATGTCGATGGCGAGGCCCTGCCCACCCTGATTTTGAACAAGATCCGTGGCACCTTCAACTCCTGCGCCGTCAAGGCCCCTGGCTTCGGCGACCGCCGCAAGGCGATGCTGCAGGATATCGCCATCCTCACCGGCGCGCAGGTCGTCTCCGACGATCTGGGTCTGAAGCTCAACTCCGTCGACGCCTCCGTGCTCGGCACCGCCAAGAAGGTCATCGTCTCCAAGGATGAGACCACCATCGTCTCCGGTGGCGGCTCCAAGGACGAGGTCTCCGAGCGCGTCGCTCAGATTCGCGCCGAGATCGACAACACAGATTCCGATTACGACCGCGAGAAGCTGCAGGAGCGTCTGGCCAAGCTGGCCGGCGGCGTCGCCGTCATCAAGGTCGGCGCGGCCACCGAGGTCGAGGCCAAGGAGCGCAAGCACCGCATCGAGGACG
This sequence comes from Bifidobacterium sp. ESL0790, assembly GCF_029395435.1. Classification (NCBI taxonomy): domain Bacteria; kingdom Bacillati; phylum Actinomycetota; class Actinomycetes; order Bifidobacteriales; family Bifidobacteriaceae; genus Bifidobacterium; species Bifidobacterium sp. ESL0790. The sequence continues at coordinate 1,401,168 of NZ_CP113915.1, read as the reverse complement.
CGGTGCGCAACGCCAAGGCCGCCATCGAGGAGGGCCTGCTGCCCGGCGGTGGCGTGGCTCTGGTCCAGGCCGCCAAGAAGGCCGAGACCTCCGCCGAGATCAAGGCTCTGACCGACGAGGAGGCCACTGGCGCAGCCATCGTCTTCCGCGCCGTCGAGGCCCCGATCAAGCAGATCGCCGAGAACTCCGGCGTCTCCGGTGACGTGGTCTTCAACAAGGTGCGCGAGCTCCCTGAGGGCCAAGGCTTCAACGCCGCCACCAACACCTATGAGGACCTGCTCGAGGCAGGCGTGGCCGACCCGCTCAAGGTCACCCGCTCCGCCCTCCAGAACGCGGCTTCCATCGCTGGTCTGTTCCTGACCACCGAGGCCGTCGTGGCCAACAAGCCCGAACCGCCGGCCGCGCCCGCCCAGGGTGGCCAGGCCGACATGGGCTACTGATCGGCACGCGAATGAGCGGCCCGGTTTCGGGCGCTGATTCGTAGGCTGATTGGCCTTTGCAGGCTTTCGACAGCTGAATGTTGTGCGCTTCCGTCAATGCGACGGGAGCGCACATTTTTTATGGCCGCGCTGACTCTAAATTGGGGCACTGTGCGATGGGGCACTGTGGCTTAGGCACTGTTATGCGCTAACGCTGCACAGTCATGGCACTGTTCACACTGTTAAGGCACTCGATATGACAGTGCGCGAAACAATGCGAACAGCACGAATAACGTGAGCCATGAACCGTGCGTGCCGTGTTCGCCTTCTCGCGCCGGCTCAGCGCGTGGCGAAGAGGCGCGAGGCCTGGCTTTCCGCGTCGGAGTAGACGCTTGAGGCCTGCGTCAGGGCGCGCTGGATCGACTCCAGCGATTGCTCCATCTGCTGCTGGGCCGAGCGCCATTGCGCCGCCACCGAGTTGAATTGCGTGGCAGCCCCGCCCTTCCATACCCCTTGCAGGGCGTTGAGGTTGTTGTACATCCCCGAGACCGCCTCGCGGATCGAGCTCACGGAGGCCGAGACCGCCCCGCTCGCCGTCTGGATCTGTTCCGAATCGACTTGGTATTGTGGCATGTTCGCTTCTTTCCTGGTAGTTATGTTTGGTGTTTGTTGTTCTTTTCGCGGTTTCGTTCGCCGGGGCAACCTAACCGCTACAGTTGAGGGTATGTCTGACGGCAATGAAATCCGGTTGAATCAAGCCCCTGTGGTCGAACGCTTCGGCGAAACGCGCTCCATCGGCGTGTCGCGCGCCCGAAAAGGTGCCCTCAGGGCGCTCTACGCCGCCATTTCCATCGTCTTGACCGTCGCATTGTGGATAACTCTGCCGGGCACGGCCCTCGCCGCTTCGAAAACCGCCCCGCAGGACGGCACCGCGGGCAACATCACCGACACGCAGAACCTCCTCGGCAGCGACATCTCCAAGGTGAGCGACGAGATCTCGTCGACCAAGCAGCAGACCGGCGTCAACGTGCGCCTGCTCTATTTGCAGACTTTCTCCGGCGCCAAAAATCCGGACACCTGGGTGGCCGGGGTGCTCAAGTCGCTCAAGCCCGCGCCCAACACCGTCATGCTCGCCGTGGCCTCCAACGACGGCAAGCTCGTGGTGGCGGCCTCGCAGAATTCGGACGATTGGCTCAAAAGCGGCGACAGCGTCGGCAAGCTCTCGCAGGCCGCGCTCGGGCCCATCCAGAAAAACGACATCCCGGATTGGTCCGGCTCGGCCATCGCGATGATGGAGGAGATCAAGACGCTCAAGCGGCAGTCCACCTCGCTCAAGATCGCCATTGGCATCGTCATCGCCGTGGTCGTGATCCTGATCATCGCCGCGGTGATCGCCACGCGCGTGCGGCGCAGGCGCTATGAGAAGATCATCGCCGACAACGCGGCCGGCAAGAAGGCCGGCGACGAAGATGGTGACGGAGACGAACCTGACGGCAAAGACGGCAAGACCGCCGATGGTCGCGCCGCGGGAGGCAGACGGGCCGGAAAATCCAAGGGTCCACGCCACAAGCATCGCTGATTGCCGCGATGATGTTTGTATGAGGCCGCCTGTGTGATGATACTTGCGTGCTGATGGCTCTGCGATAGCCAAATTCGCGATGATGATTTTGCGGTATTGATTTCGCATTTGTCGTGCGTTTGTCGTGCATTTGCCTTGCGTTTGTTCCGTATGCGTCCAATCGCCGATAGGCTTTTCTGAAATCCACCGACGATATCGGTATTTCTATGCTCACGGCATAGTGTGAACAGGCGGAAAATGGCCGATTGCCAACCGACGCTAGGCCAGTCATAAGCGTATTCTGGATTTTACAGATTACATTCAGAAAACTTTCAGAGTGGAGGGCGAAGCTGTGGGCATGAGCAAATCAATAGAAGCGTCAATCGTCGTGGTGGATGACGAGCCCTCCATCCGTGAGCTGCTGGTCGCGTCCCTGCATTTCGCCGGCTTCGAGGTCAAGACCGCGGCCTCCGGTTCCGAGGCGATCGAGGTCATCGAGAAGAGCCATCCCGACCTCATCGTGCTCGACGTCATGCTGCCTGACATCGACGGGTTCACCGTAACCCGCCGCATCCGCCAGGCCGGCATCGAGGCGCCCGTGCTCTTCCTCACCGCGCGCGACGATACGCAAGACAAGATCATGGGCCTCACCGTGGGCGGCGACGACTACGTCACCAAGCCCTTCAGCCTCGAGGAGGTGGTGGCCCGCATCCGCGCCATCCTGCGCCGCACGCACGAGCAGGTGGAGGACGATCCCATCATCCGCGTGGGCGATTTGGAGATTAACGAGGACTCGCACGACGTCACCCGCGCCGGCCAGCCGATCGACCTGAGCCCCACCGAATACAAGCTGCTGCGCTACTTGATGGACAACGAGGGGCGCGTGCTCTCCAAGGCCCAGATCCTCGACCATGTCTGGCAATACGACTGGGGCGGCGACGCGGCCATCGTGGAATCCTATATCTCCTATCTGCGCAAGAAGGTCGATGGCATCGAGGTGACCGGCGAGGATGGCTCCACGCACAAGGTCGTCCCGCTCATCGAGACCAAGCGCGGCATAGGCTACATGATCCGCGCGCCCAAGCAGACCTCGGGTGAGTGATGGAGGCCGGGCGACAGGCGGGGCAGGAGCCCGATAACGAGGCGGCTGGTTCTGCGGGTTCCGCCGGTACTGCGAATCCGGTGAATCCGGCCATGGCCGTCAATCCTTCAAGACCTACGATGCCAACAATGCCAAGGGATTCGGGAACCCTGCAAAATTCGGCGGGCAAGAGCCAAGGTTTCTTCGTCAAGTTCAGAGACAAGGTCCTGCACCGTTTCGACGCCGTGCCGCTCTCAACCAAACTCGTGGCCTGCACGCTGGTGCTGCTCATGGTCGGCACCTTCGGCATCTCGCTGACCATCCGCCAACTGGTCGGCAGCTACCTGCTCGGGAAAACAGACGAGCAGCTGCGCGACCAGGCCCAGCTGGTCTATAGCAACGTCGATTTATTAAGCCAACGCGACAACGACGAGGCCTCCGTGGGCCCCAACGACTACTTCATGCAGATCCGCGACGTCAACGACAACATCGTGAGCACCCCGCTGGTGCCCGTGCTGCGCAACGGCATCATCGCCGAGCCCGTGCTGCCCGCCAACGGCAGCAAGGGCAAGGTGCAGCTGGGCAAGCCCTTCACCACCAGCTCCAAGGTGCGCACGGTGAGCGGGGGACTCAAATCCGACAACCCGGCGCTGCAGACCGCTCAGGCCCCATGGCGCGTGCTCGCCCTGGAAGGGCGTGAGCGAGGGCCCGACGGCTCCAGCGTGGTCAAGCTGACCGTTTATATCGGCGTCTCGCTGGGCGACCAATACGACATCATCAAGACGCTCACGCAATATTCGGTGCTCGTGAGCATCGTCATCGTGCTTTTCGGCGCGATCGCAGCCACCATCATCATCCAACGTACCCTATTGCCACTCAAACGCATCGAGAAAACCGCCGCCAAGATCGCCGCGGGAGACCTGAGCCAACGTGTGCCCACCATGCCGGAGAACACCGAGGTCGGCTCGCTGGCTGCCTCCTTGAACGCCATGCTCGGGCGCATTGAGCAAGGCTTCCGTGAGCAGCAGGAGAGCACCGAGAAGATGAAGCGGTTCGTCTCCGACGCCAGCCACGAGCTGCGCACGCCGCTGGCCACGATTCACGGCTATTCCGAGTTGTATAGCATGCAACGCGACCTGCCTGGGGCGCTCAAACGCGCCGACGAGTCGATCGAGCACATCGAGGCCTCCAGCTCTCGTATGACGCTGTTGGTGGAGGACCTGCTTTCGCTCGCCAGGCTTGACGAGGGGCGCGGCATCGACATCACCCAGGAGGTCAAGCTCGAGGGGCTTCTGGGCGACGCGGCTGACGACTTGCACGCCCTCGACCCCAAGCGCGGCATACGTCGTGGTTCCATGGCGTTGGAACACGGCCAGGTGGGGCCCGCGAGGCTCAGCTTCACGCAAGGCGACTTGCCGCACATCACCCTGCACGGCGACGGATCGCGCCTGCGCCAGGTCATCACCAACATCGTCGGCAACATCCACCGCTACACCGCCTCGGATTCGCCGGTGGAGATCGGGATGGGCGCCATGCCGGCCTCCATAAGTCCCACCGACCTGGAGCATCTGCCCTCCACCGAACGCTCGCTGCACCAGTTCCTCGACGCCGTGGAGGTGGGCCAGTCGATGCGCGTGGGCATGAACTACGCCGTCTTCAGCTTCATGGACCACGGCCCCGGCGTGCCGACCGAACGGCAGGCGCAGATATTCGAGCGCTTCTACACCGCCGATCCTTCGCGCGCCCGCCAGAAGGGCGGCACCGGGCTGGGGATGTCGATCGCCCAGTCGGTGGTGCGGGCCCACCACGGGCTCATCGCCGCGTCGAACACGCCTGGGGGAGGGCTCACACTCACCGTCATCCTGCCGATTGCGCCCGTCGAGCCGCCGTTGCCCGACGAGATTCGGGATGGTGCGAACGGCGAAAAGCACGGCAAGTCCGGCCGGGGCGGCCGTGGCGGTCGCGGTGGCAGGAGCGGCCGGAATAACCACGCTGGAAGGGCTGGCAGGACCGGTCGCGGCGGCCGGTCACGTAAGGCTGACCGGAGCGATAAGGCGGGCAAGGCCGCCAAGGCGACGAAGGACGATAACGCTGGCAGCGCCGATAACGCCGATACCTCCAACAAAACCGATAAAACCGCCAGGAAGAAGCGTCGGCCGCGGCGCGAACGCGAGAAGAAGGCCAGGCCGCCGCGCAAGCAGTTCGGCGACAAGGGCTGAGGTGTCTTGGCCGCCGCGAAAGTGTTTGCATACCGGTTGGGTTAAAATGGTGAACAGTGAATAAGTATCGGCCGGGCGTCGCCTGGCGGTAATCAATGAGGCAGTGAGGTGTGCGATGCCCAGCGGTAAAGTTCGTTGGTTTGATCAGAAGCGTGGCTATGGATTCATCACCGATGACCAGGGCAATGACGTGTTCCTGCCCGCCGCGGCTCTTCCCGCGGGGGTGCAGACGGTGCGCAAGGGCGCCAAGGTGGAGTTCGCCGTGGTCGACGGGCGCAAGGGGCCGCAGGCCATGGATCTGCAGGTCTCCGGGCCCGCGCCGTCCATCGTGCGCGCCACCAGGCCCAGTCCCGACGACATGGCCGCCATCGTGGAGGACCTGATCAAGCTGCTGGATTCCGCCGGCAACCATCTGCGCCGCCATCACTATCCGTCGGACGCCGAAAGCCGCAAGCTCGCGGCCCTGATGCGCGCCGTCGCCGATGATTTCGATGTCGAGGATTGAAGAGGTTATGACAGAGGACACGAAGGAAGACACGTTGGAAGACTCGCTGGATCCCAAGGCGTTGGCGAAATCCGTGGCGATCGTCTCGGCCGACGAGCCTGAGGACGTCGGCGATTTCGCCACCCAGGTGGAGCTTGGCGACAACGTCACCGACTTCCGTTTCGTATGCTTGAAGCGCGGCTATGAGGGCTGGCAGTGGGCCGTCACGTTGTACCACGACGAGGATCGTGACACTTGGACGGTCAACGAGTCGACCTTGGTGCCCACCGACGAGTCATTGCTCGCGCCCGCCTGGGTGCCTTGGAAAGACAGGCTTGAGGCCAAAGACATCTCCGTGACCGACGTGCTCGGCACCGACCCCAACGACCCGCGCATGGAGGACGGCTTCAGGCACACTGAGGCGGGGGAGTCCGGCGGCGGGAACGCTGATGATGGTCAGGCCGATAAGGCTGATAAAACCGATGGTGAGACTGATGGCGATGACAGCGCCGATGGCAAAGCCGACAAGGCGGATGGTGACAGCGAAACTTCAAGTCAAGCTGGCGACAACGCTGATGCTAAAACCGAATCCGGCGATATCGACCCCGAGACCGGCCTGAGCGTCGACGCCGAAGAGGCGATCGAAGACTTCCATCTTTCGCGCCGGCACGTGATGAGCCCGATGGGGCGCTCGCAGACTGCGCAGCGCTGGTACCAGGGTCAGCACGGACCCAAGTCCCTTTCGACCAAGACCAGCGAGGGCAACCTGTGCTCCACCTGCGCCTTCTTCATCGGCCTGAAGGGCGATCTCAACACGATGTTCGGGTTGTGTGCCAACCGCTGGAGCCCCGACGATGGACGCGTGGTCTCCGTCGACCATGGCTGCGGCGAGCACTCCGAGATCGAGGAGTCGGAGCCGACCAGGCTTTGGGTGCAGTCCAAGCCCGCCTTCGACGATCTGCACATCGATATCATCGCCCAGAAGCCGCGCGAGGAGCGGGGCCAGGTCGAGCTCATCGAGGCGTTGGACGGAGACGACGCCGACGCCGATACCGCGGTCGACGAGACCGACGAGGATACGGCCAACGACGACGACATCAAGCGCCACGCCGTTCCCGCCTCGCTTGAGGACGAGACGGACGACGACGGTGATTCGGATGACGACGACACCGAGGTGGAGGCCGAGGTCAGCGCCGTCACCGACGTCGAGTCGACGATTGATTTGTCGAATGATGATTCGGACAATTCTGATGATTCTGATGACGATGATGAATCGGACGATGACGATTCTGATTCGGACAACAGTGATGACTCGGAAGATGATTCCGATGACTCTGAAGATTCGGATGAAGACGGCGACGATACCGACGCCGACGATTCGGACGAAGACGATGAACCTGACGACACGGACGATTCCGATGAATCCGACGAGGATTCGGACGACGACGCCTCCGACGATGACGATACAACCGATGATTCAGACGATTCCGACAAATCCGATGACCCCACGGCAACCGATACGGACGATGACGCGTCAAACCGGAAATAACTCCGGCGCGAGCCCAAGAAAACGTCGTTTGACCCCTTATTTGAGCGTGTCTTCGCCGTTTGTTGCGTTCTCAGCGCAAAAGGCGTGGCGCGGGAAATAAACGTCACCGTAAATCGGTAGAGTGAAATGGATTATCAACAGTGGAAGGACAAGTATGTTCGAACGGTTTACTGACCGCGCCCGGCGTGTGATCGTGCTGGCGCAGGAAGAAGCCAAAGCCCTCCAGCACAACTATATCGGCACCGAACATCTGCTGCTCGGCCTGATTCGTGAAGGCGAAGGCATAGCGGCCAAGGCGCTCGCCGCCAAAGGCGTGACGCTCGAAGACACCCGCAAGCAGGTGGAGGAGATGATCGGCAAGGGCAACGCCGCGCCGGATGGTCATATTCCTTTCACACCGCATGCCAAGCAGGTGCTTGAGCTGAGCCTGCGCGAGGCGCTGCAGCTGGGGCACAGCTATATCGGCACCGAGCACATCCTGCTCGGCCTCATCCGCGAGGGCGAGGGCGTGGGCACCCAGGTGCTCATCAAGATGGACGTCGACCTGGGCGATCTGCGCAGCTCCGTCATCGACCTCATCCGCGGCAACTCCGGCGGCGCCGAGGGCGAAGGCAAGGGCGACCTGGCCAACGCGGGTGGCGTGGAGAACAAGGGCCGCCAGACCGGCTCCGCCATCCTCGACCAGTTCGGGCGCAACCTCACGGCCGAGGCCGCCGAGGGCAAGCTCGACCCGGTGATCGGACGTGCCAAGGAGATCGAGCGCGTGATGGTCGTGCTTTCGCGCCGCACCAAGAACAACCCCGTGCTTATCGGTGAGCCCGGCGTCGGCAAGACCGCCGTCGTCGAGGGCCTGGCCGAGAAGATCCACGTCGGCGACGTGCCCGAAACCCTGAAGGACAAGCAAGTCTATTCGCTCGACCTCGCCTCCATGGTGGCCGGCTCGCGTTACCGTGGCGACTTCGAGGAGCGCCTGAAGAAGGTCTTGAAGGAAATCAAGACCCGTGGCGACATCATCCTCTTCATCGACGAGATCCACACGATTGTCGGTGCGGGTTCCGCCGACGGCGCGCTGGGTGCCTCCGACATCCTGAAGCCGATGCTCGCGCGTGGCGAGCTCCAGACCATTGGCGCCACCACCACCGACGAATATCGCAAGTACATCGAGAAGGACGCGGCGCTCGAGCGTCGTTTCCAGCCCATCCAGGTGGACGAGCCGTCCATCGCCGACACGATCGATATCCTCAAGGGTCTGCGCAGCCGTTACGAGAACCACCACAAGGTGACCATCACCGACGGTGCGCTCCAGGCCGCGGCCGAGCTTTCCTCACGCTATATCCAGGACCGCAACCTGCCGGACAAGGCCATCGACCTTATCGACGAGGCGGGCGCGCGCCTGCGCATCAAGCGCCTCACCGCGCCGCCGGAGCTCAAGGAGCTCGACGGCAAGATCGCCAAGGTCTCCGACGAGAAGGACAAGGCCATCAAGGACCAGGACTTCGAGAAGGCGGCCGAGCTGCGCGACAGCGAGGAGAAGCTGAAGACCGAGCGCAAGGAGAAGGAGAAGACCTGGCGCGAGGGCGGCAGCGACGTCAAGATGGTCGTGGATGAGGACGTGATCGCGCAGGTCGTCTCGTCGACCACCGGCATCCCCGTCTTCAAGCTCACGCAGGCCGAATCCAAGAAGCTTCTGAACATGGAGTCCGAGCTGCACAAGCGCATCATCGGGCAGGACGAGGCCGTTTCGGCGCTCTCCCGTTCGATTCGCCGTACGCGCGTCGGCCTCAAGGATCCGAAGCGCCCGGCGGGCTCGTTCATCTTCGCAGGCCCCACCGGCGTCGGCAAGACCGAGCTGGCCAAGGCATTGGCGCAGTTCCTCTTCGACGACGAGGACGCGCTGATCCGCGTGGATATGTCCGAGTTCTCCGAGAAGTACGCCGCGTCGCGCCTCTTCGGCGCCCCTCCGGGGTACGTCGGTTATGAGGAGGGCGGCGAGCTCACCGAGAAGGTGCGCCGCAAGCCGTTCTCCGTTGTGCTCTTCGACGAGATCGAGAAGGCCCATCCCGACATCTTCAACACGCTTCTGCAGGTGCTCGATGACGGCCATCTGACCGACGGCCAGGGCCGCAAGGTGGACTTCAAGAACACGATCATCATCCTCACGACCAACCTCGGCACCAAGGACATCGCCAAGGCCGCCAACACCGGCTTCAGCTCCGGCACCGACAAGGAGTCGAGCTACGAGCGCATGAAGAGCGAGGTCACCAGCGAGCTCAAGCAGCAGTTCCGCCCCGAGTTCCTCAACCGCCTCGACGACATCATCGTCTTCCGCCAGCTCACCAAGCCGCAGGTCCGCCAGATCGTGGACCTCGACCTGGGCCAGCTCAACGACCGTCTCTTCGAGCGCCACATGTCGCTCGAGCTCACCGACGGCGCCAAGAACCTGCTCGCCGAGAAGGGCTTCGATCCGCTGCTGGGTGCGCGCCCGTTGCGGCGCGTCATCACGCGCGACATCGAGGACGCCGTCTCCGAGCAGATCCTTATGGGCAAGCTCAAGAACGGTGAGAAGGTCGAGGTCGACGCCGAGGGCGAAGGCATCCTGGGCGAGTTCACCTTCAAGGGTGTGTCATTCGAGGACCCGAGCGCCAAGCCGGCTGAGAATGACGAGAAGAAGCCTGAATTGGTTGGTGTCGCCGCTTCCGCTGATTCCGCTGCTTCGACTGCTGGTGCGTCCGCTGATTCCAGTGATGCCTCAGCTGTCTCGCAGACTTCCGATACGTCGACGACTAGTGATTCGGATGACACTACGTCCAACGGATCCGACGCCAACGGCGAGGACACTTCGACTGAGTGATGTCGACCTAAGCGGTCGCTGGATTCAAGGCGTTCGCGTCGCAAAGACCCGGCTTTCATAAACGAGGAGCCGGGTCTTCATGTATCCAACTTGTAAAAGTTTTCATAAGCTCGGTGGCTTTTACGCACAAAGTCAAACTTTGAAATCATAAGGTTTGCCGGGTTATAGGCCAAAAAGAGTTGGTTTAGAATTGATATTTTCGCCAGGTGTTGTACGGTTCTCCTTATTGCTCTGCTTTCATATAAAAGCAGAATGCTGGTTTCCAGCGGTTTTCACGGCATTCAGCGTATCCGGCTTCGGCTGCTGTACTCGTTCTTGGATCTTTTGAGCAAGGCCGGATTCCCCTTATTTTTCCTCTCCGAAAAAGAACGGTATAAAACGTCTACTCCCACAAGGCCAAACCTTGGTTATAACCAACTCTTTTTGGCCTATAGTCCGGTTTGCCTGCAACATCGAAGGCAACGCGAAAGCCGGCCCCCATGACAACCACAGGCACTCCGGCTTTCACTTCCCTTTCCCCAGCGGGGTGGGCTTAGTTGCAGAATATGACATTTCTGTATAAAAATCAAATTATTTTAGTCGCAAAATCCTAAATCGTTGATGTCTATTTCAAACGGGAATTCATTTTTCGGGGATTTTCCTTGTGTTGAATTATATATTCCTAGTAGTTGGTCAGGCAACCATAATCTTGCATCCTGTGACCCCGGAATGAAATCGACGTGAAGGTCGTTGATAAATTTTCTGCTACGAAGACCATCGATCAGCCGTATATCACGGGCATTTTGGTGTGATTCTCTTGATTCCATAGTAAGCGAGTGCACATCGTATTTGTGTTCCAGCAAAGGCAGTAAAGATTCAAAGCACTTGTGTCTTGCTCTTTCCTCTTTAGCTCTGGTACTTACCGTGGTCGATATGATGATGGATTGCAATGGGAGACTGGAAAGGATTTTTGTGGTTCGGCTTCGTTGAAAATCGGACATCTCGTACCAATGCAGTTTCGATGATTGAGGCGGCTTGATTAACCCCAACGTGTTTCTGACTTTTGCTTCGTCAAGTTCGCACAGGCATACACCAAGCAGATATGTCAGATTCGAAGAGGGGCTGACGAGCATACTTTCGTCACCCCAAGCTTTGAGCTCCACCATCCCACTCCGTCCCTGTCTGCTGATTATTTCTTACTTTTAAAATAGACTAATGATGCTAATTTATCCAAACGTAAATAAAGGCCTGTCGACAATTCAAGTTTTCTAATGTCTCATAAGAATAAATGTAAATAATCTAAGATAATAAACGAAGCATGTTTTTGGAAACTTGCTTTGGTTGCATTTTGAAAAGTGTGAGTAGGGGAACTGATAATCTGACAAGCAAGAGAAAGCGACAACATGGAGTTATGTAGCCAAAGAAGGTGCGGCGAATGCGAAAGACTGGACGAGGAATCATTGGCGCGATGGCTGCTTTACTCTGTCTAGGCAGTTTGGCTGGGTGTGAGGCCAAAAGCTCTGATCCTAGCGCAAACGAGGTGGCCGATCGGTTCTCGGCGATGGAGAAGTACGATGTCAGCCCCAAAGGCGAGGCGACGACCTTCACCGTATCCAAGGGTGGCACCCTATACGTCTTAGCTCCTCGTGCCGATCTGGAGCAGATGAAGGCCGAAAGCTGCACAATAGACGGCAATCCCATGAAGGCCAGCACCGAAGATCTCAACTACCCGGATTCCAAAGGCAAGAATCTTTTCGCATTCGCACAGGCAAAAGTCAAACAAATTGGTGGCCACAAGCTCAGCTGTACCCAGCCCGGAGCCATTCACCTCAAAGCGTTGTTCGATACCGGTAAATAAATAATCGTGTCGGCAAATGTAAAAGGTGTTTTGCGCCAAAAATAGCGCAATGAGTTCAAACCTGCGATAAAAACGACCAACCTGTTCAAAAGCGTTGCTTTTCGTCGCGGCGAAGTCCCCATTCAGGACGAAAAGCAGTAAAATCACCCCGAAACTCTGCTTTTCTTCCTGTTTGTCTCCTCGCCTGCGTCGAAAAGCAGCGAAATGAGCCCCAACCTCTGCTTCCCGACGCGGCTTCCATCGGTCCTGCGTCATAAAGCAGTAAACCAGGCCCGAAACACTGCTTCCTGACGCAGCGCCTGCCCAAACCAGTGGGAAAAGCGCCAACATGGGCCCGAAATCGTGCTTTTTCCACTGGTTGGGGTTGCGGAAGGTGGGGAAGATATGAGAAGTGACTCGCACCGGACGGGGGACGAGCCACTTTCTCAGTTTGGTTCAGAACCTGTTGGGTTCGATTCCAACTCTCACTTCACGGCGTTGAGCCACTGCTCCTTGGTGGCCTTTTCGGCCTCGAGCTTGCTCTTCTTGGCAGGGTCGGACTCGGCGGCGATCTTGGCGTCGAGCTCGTCGAGCTGGGCCTTGAGCTGGTTCTCGAAGCTGGAGACGCGGGCGTCGGCCTCGGGGTCGCTCTTCTTCCAGGCGGCTTCCTCGACGGCCTTAATCTTGTTGTCGACGGCGTCGAGGCGGCTTTCGATGCGGTGCATGTCCTCACGGGGCACGTAGCCGATCTGGTCCCACTCGTCCTGGATGTTGGCCAGGGCCTGGCGGGCCTTCTTGGCGGCCTTTTCGTCGGCGACCGGCACAAGCGCCTCGGCCTTCTTCAGCAGCTCCTCCTTCTTGGCGAGGTTCTCCTTCTCGTTGGAGCTCATCTGGTCACGGTCGGCCTGGCGCGCGTTGAAGAAGACGTCGCAGGCCTCGCGGAAGCGGGCCCACAGCTCGTCGTCCTCCTTGCGTCCGGCGCGGCCGGCGGCCTTCCAACGGTCCATGAGCTCGTTGAACTGGTGCGAGGTGGCGCCCCAGTCGGTGGAGTCCTTGATCTCGTTGGCCTCGCTGATGATCTCCTCCTTGAGGCGCTTGGTCTCGGCGCGGGAGGCGTCGCGGGCCTGGGCCCACTTGCGGCGGTGCTGGTTGAAGGTCGTGCGGGCGGCGGAGAAGCGCTTCCACAGCGCGTCGGCGGTGGGTTTGTCGATGCGGATGGTGGTGCGCTGGTGCTGCTGCCACTGGTCGAAGAGCGAACGGAACTTGTCGGCGGTGGAGCGCCAATTGGTGTTGTCGCCCAGGCCGGCGGCCAGCGCCTCGGCCTTCTCGACGATCGCGGTACGCTCCTTGATGGCCTTGGCCAGGGCCTCCTTGCGGGCCTCGGCGAGCTCGGTCTTCTTGGTCTCGCCGGCCGCCTTGAGTTCCTCATACTGCTTTTTGAGCGCGGCGATGTCGCCGACGACGGCGGGCTGGGCGGTCTCCTCGGCCAGCGTCTTGATGGACTCGTCGATCTCGTGGGCCTTGATGTTGGCGGCCTTCAGGCGAGTGGCGAAGAGGTCGAGCTTGGCCTTGAGGTCGAGGTAACGGCGCGCGTAGAGCGTCAGCGCCTCCTCGTTGGTGGCTCCCGGAAATTCGCCGACCTCGCGCTCGCCCTCGGCGTCACGCACATAGACGGCGCCCTTCTCGTCCACGCGGCCGAACGACTCGGCCTGCTTGATGTCGGCGTCGGAATAGGTCGGGGTCTTCGGCGCGGCGACGGGGTGCTTCTTGCCCGCCGGCTTCTTGGCGAAGGCCAGGGGAGAGGGGGCGTGCGGCTTCGGCGCTGCGGGAGCGGGAGCCGGAGTTGCCGGAGTCGCCGGGGCTGCAGGCTTGGTTTCGCTGGCTGCCGCGGTCTCGCTGGTTTCCGCGGCCTTGGGAGCCTCTGCTGGAGCTGCCGGGGTATCGTTGCTGGCTGCACTGGAACTGGCTTGTTCGCTGGCCTGCGTTGGCGCGGCGCCTGCTTGCGTGTCGGCGGCGGGCGGCGTTGCCTGCGCTTCGGGTTCGGTGGTGTTTTCGGATTGAGTGACTTGTTCGTCGGCCATGGCCAGCTCCTTCAGGTCTTCGTGTACGGAGGTGTCGAAAGGCGAGGCGCGGGCCCCGATTTTCCACAACAACTCTTATTATAGGGAGTTATGGCTAAAGGTGCATCAATATCAGGATTTCCGGAGTGGCTGCCCAGCGAACGGGTGGTCGAGCAGCGTGTGATAGACACCGTGCGCAAGGTCTTTGAGCTCAATGGTTTCATTGGCATCGAGACCCGTGCGGTCGAAGAGGGGTCAAGCCTGCTGAAAAAAGGTGAGACGAGCAAGGAGATCTACCTGCTTTCGCGTCTCCAGGAGGTCGGCCACGAGTCCGACACCCCGATCGAGCAGCGCCTGGGGCTGCATTTCGACCTCACCGTGCCGCTGAGCCGGTACGTGGTCGAGCATTCCGGGCAGCTCACGTTCCCGTTCAAGCGCTGGCAGATTCAGAAGGTCTGGCGCGGGGAGCGTCCGCAGGAGGGCCGTTTCCGCGAGTTCGTGCAGGCCGATATCGACGTGATCGGCAATGGTGAGCTGGAGGACCATTACGAGGTCGAGCTGCCGCTGGTCATGGTGCAGGCGCTTGAGGAGCTGCGCCGGTTCGGGCTTCCCAAGGCCACCGTGCACGCCAATAACCGCAAGCTTTCCGAGGGATTCTACCGTGGGCTTGGCCTGACCGACGTCGAGGGCGTGCTGCGTGAGATTGACAAGCTCGACAAGATCGGCGGCGACGAGGTCGTTAAGCTCTTGGTCAGCGAATGTGGCGCCAGCGAGGCCCAGGCGCGCGCCTGCCTCGAATTGGCCGAGCTGACTGCCGCGAACGGCGACGAGCTGCACCAGAAGTTCGATGAGCTGTGCGCCAAGCACGGCATCGGCACTGATAGCGACGCCTATAAGTTCGCCATCGAAGGGCTCGACACCCTGGCGATGATCGTGGACGAGGCCGCCGCCATCCGCCCGGGCTCCGTGATCGCGGACCTCAAGATCGCGCGTGGCCTTGATTACTACACCGGTTCGGTCTACGAGACCTTCCTCGAGGGCGCGGAATCGCTGGGCTCCATCTGCTCCGGCGGACGCTACGACAATCTCGCCTCGCAAGGCAACAGGAAATACCCGGGCGTCGGCCTTTCCATCGGCCTGTCGCGCCTGGTTTCCTACATGCTGCATACCGCCGGGGCCCACGCCTCGCGCGTCTCGCCGGCCTCCGTCATGGTGGCCGTGTGGAATGAGGGCGACCGTCTGGCCTCCAACCACATCGCCTCCCAGCTGCGCGCCCGTGGCATCGCCGCCGACGTCGCGCCCAAGGCGACCAAGCTCGGCAAGCAGATCCACTACGCCGACAGGCTCGGCATCCCCTACGTGTGGTTCCCGGCGGACGCCGCGGGCGACGGCGAGGGGAGCGCGCGCGACGAGGTCAAGAACATCGTCACCGGCGAGCAGGTGGCGGCCGACGCCACGTCATGGCGACCCGATAGTGTGTATGCTCAGCAAACCGTCAATCTGGATGCCTGAACAAACGCGGTTTCTCGCGGTTTTGTTGGTTTTAAGTAAAGGAATAGAGGAAGCATGAGCCAGACGGCTTATAGAACACATCACGCCGTTGAGGTAACCGAGGATCTCATCGGCAAGAAGGTCACCCTTGCGGGATGGATCGACCGCAGGCGCGACCACGGCGGCGTGGCGTTCATCGACCTGCGCGACAGCACCGGCCTGGTGCAGATCGTCATCTACGACGAGGAGATCGCCCGCCCGTTGCGCAGCGAGTTCGTGGTGCAGGTCGTCGGCGAGGTGCGCGAGCGTCCGGAAGGCAACGAGAACGAGCACCTTTCCACCGGCAAAGTCGAGGTCGTCGTCGAGAGTCTCAAGGTGCTGGCCAAGTCCGATGCGCTGCCGTTCCAGGTCTCCACCGCCCTCGAGAACGAGGCGGAGAACAAGCTGCCCGGCGAGGACGTGCGCCTCAAGTATCGCTACCTTGATCTGCGTCGTCCCTCCATGCAGGCCAACCTGAAGCTGCGCAGCGACATGACCCGCGCCGCCCGCCACGCGCTGGAGGATATGGACTTCACCGAGGTGGAGACCCCGACCTTCATCAAGTCCACCCCTGAGGGCGCCCGCGATTTCGTGGTGCCGGCACGCCTGGTGCCCGGTTCCTGGTACGCGCTGCCGCAGTCCCCGCAGCTCCTGAAGCAGCTGCTGATGGTCGGTGGCGTCGAGCGCTATTACCAGCTTGCGCGCTGCTACCGCGACGAGGACTTCCGTGCCGACCGTCAGCCTGAGTTCACCCAGCTCGACATCGAGATGAGCTACGTGGACCAGGAGGACGTGATGGCCATGGCCGAGAAGGTCATCGCCGCCATCTGGAAGACCCAGGGTTACGACGTCAAGCTGCCGCTGCCGCGCATCACCTGGCAGGAGGCCATGGACAAGTACGGCTCCGACAAGCCGGACCTGCGTTTCGGCAACCCGATCGTGGAGCTCACCGACTACTTCAAGAACACGCCGTTCCGCGTCTTCCAGGCGCCGTATGTGGGCGCCGTGGTCTTTGAGGGTGGTGCGGACACTCCGCGCCGCCAGTTCGACGCATGGCAGGAATGGGCGCGCCAGCGTGGGGCCAAGGGCCTCGCCTACGTGCAGTTCACCGGCGACGGCACCCTCAAGGGGCCTGTGGCCAAGAACCTTTCCGACGAGGAGCGCAATGGGCTCAAGGAGGCCGTGGGGGCCAAGGATGGCGACGCGGTGTTCTTCGCCGCGGGCGCCCGCGAGTCCTCGCAGCTGCTGCTCGGCGCCGCGCGTGTGGAGATCGCGCGTCGCGCCGGCCTGCTCGACCCGAAGAAGTTCGCGTTCACCTGGGTGGTCGACTTCCCGCTCTTCAAGCGCACCGACGACCCGGATGACGACGATGTGGCCGTGGGCCACTCCAAGTGGACCTCTATGCACCACCCGTTCACCATGCCTTCGGCCGACTGGATTGATAAGTTCGATAAGGATCCGGAGCACGCGATGAGCGACTCCTACGACATCGTCTGCAATGGCGAGGAGATGGGTGGCGGCTCGGTGCGTATCCACCGCAACGACATCCAGGAGCG
Organism: Bifidobacterium sp. ESL0790; assembly: GCF_029395435.1. Lineage (NCBI taxonomy): Bacteria > Bacillati > Actinomycetota > Actinomycetes > Bifidobacteriales > Bifidobacteriaceae > Bifidobacterium > Bifidobacterium sp. ESL0790. The sequence goes on along the minus strand of NZ_CP113915.1, from coordinate 1,384,045 downwards.
CGTGCTCGACGTGCTTGGCATCGGCGAAGAGGAAGCCCAGGAGAAGTTCGGCTTCCTGCTCGAAGCGTTCAAGTACGGCGCGCCGCCTCACGCGGGCATCGCCCTGGGCTGGGACCGCACGGTCTCCATCCTGGCCGGCGCCAGCTCCATCCGCGACGTCATCGCCTTCCCGAAGGCCGGCGGCGGCCGCGACCCGCTCACCGGAGCCCCCGCCCCGATCTCGGCCGCCCAGCGCGCCGAAACCGGCGTCGACTACGACCCCGACGAGGACGACGAGTAGTCGGCCGATTCGGTAGCCAACTCTCAATGCAAAGCGCCCAGCCCCTCATCGGCTGGGCGCTTTCGTATTCCGATTATTCCATCGCGATGTCGACGCGGTCTCCGCGAGGCGGACGAACAATAGCAGATGCACAGGGACGAAATCCAAAATTTCGCTGGTAACTATGTGGTAACAGTGTGTGGATATACTACATTTCATGTCAGATACCAATGAAAACGCAATGCAAGAGAGCGAGCGACCGCTGGTCGAGCTCTCACATGTGGAGAAGCACTTCGGCAAGCTCCACGTCCTCAAGGACATCAACCTCAAGGTCAACAAGGGCGAGGTGCTCGTGGTCGTGGGCCCGTCCGGCTCCGGCAAATCGACCATGTGCCGCACCATCAACCGCCTGGAGACCATCGATTCCGGCACCATCCGTATCGATGGCCAGCCGCTGCCCCAGGAGGGCAAGGAGCTGGCGAACCTGCGCGCCGAGGTGGGCATGGTCTTCCAGCAGTTCAACCTCTTCGCCAACAAGACGATCCTCGAGAACGTGACGCTCGCGCCGATCAAGGTGCGCCATATGGACAAGAAGGACGCCAACGACCTCGGCATGGACCTGCTCGCCCGCGTGGGCGTGGAGAGCCAGGCCGAGAAGATGCCATCGCAACTCTCCGGCGGTCAACAGCAGCGCGTCGCCATCGCCCGCGCCCTGGCCATGCAGCCCAAGATCATGCTCTTCGACGAGCCCACCAGCGCCCTCGACCCCGAGATGGTCAACGAGGTGCTCGACGTGATGATCGGGCTGGCCAAGGAGGGGATGACGATGATCTGCGTCACCCACGAGATGGGCTTCGCACGCCAGGCCGCGCACCGCATCGCGTTCATGGCCGACGGGCGCATCCTCGAGCAGGGCACCCCCGACCAGTTCTTCGACCATCCCAAGACCGAGCGCGCCAAGGACTTCCTCTCGAAGATCCTCACGCACTGACGGCCGAGGCAAGGAAGCATGTTTATGACGAGATTTACCAACCATGCCATGCGCGGCGACCTATCGCACGGCCGGACCAGTGCCAGCGCCCAGGGTGCCCGCGGTGGCCGCGCCGCGCACGCCAACCCCGCCGCCCGCATCTGGCGCCGCATCCTCGCGGCCTTCTGCGCCGTGGCCTGCCTGTTCACCGTGGCGGCGTGCGGCTCGAGCAACGAGGCGGGCAAGATCCGCATCGGCATCAAATTCGACCAGCCGGGCGTCGGCTTCAAGAAGTCTGGCACCTACGTCGGCTTCGACGTGGACGTGGCCCGCTACATCGCCCGCAAACTCGGCTATTCCGACGACCAGATCGTCTGGAAGGAGGCGCCGAGCAAGCAGCGCGAGGCCATGCTGCAGAACGGTGACGTCGACATGATCGTCGCCAGCTACTCCATCACCGACGAGCGCAAGAAGGCCGTGAGCTTCGCCGGCCCGTATTTCGTGGCCGGGCAGGACCTCATGGTCCGCAAGGACGACCGCGACATCACCGGCCCCGACAGCCTCAACGGCAAGCGCCTCTGCTCCGTGACCGGCTCCACGTCGGCCGAGGTGGTCAAGCAGAAGTTCGCCTCCAAGGTGCAGCTGATGGAGCAGCCCGGCTACGCGGAATGCGCGACGGCCCTCTTCAGCGGCATCGTCGACGCGGTGACCACCGACGACATCATCCTCGCCGGCCTCGCTTCGAACGCGCGCGGCAAGCTGCGCCTGATCGGCAAACCTTTCACGCAGGAGTATTACGGCGTGGGCGTCAAAAAGGGCAACGTGAAGTTCACCAAGAGGATCGACAAGGCCATCGCCCAGATGGAGAAGGATGGCTCCTGGCAGCGCTACATCAACGACAACACCCGTGGCGTCACATACAAGCCGAACATGAAATACAACCCGCCCACGCCGGACCTTGGCAAGACGGGGGTGAGCAAATGAGTGATTTCCTGCAATTATTCACCCAGTACAACGTGCCCGGCGCGTTCCTGGTCAACATCGAGCTGACGCTCTGGTCGGCCCTCTTCTCGCTGATTCTCGGCGTGATCCTGCTGATGATGCGCATCTCGCCGATCTCGTCGCTGCGCACGGTGGCGGGCGGCTATGTGGAGTTCTTCAAGAACATGCCGCTGACCATCATCATGGTCTTCATGGTCCTCGGCGCCTTCGCGCAGCTCAAGCTGACCTTCTCCGACACCTTCGCCACCAACTTCTTCTGGCTGGCGGTCACCGGGCTTTCGCTCTACACCGCGGCGTTCGTCTGCGAGTCGCTGCGTTCCGGCATCAACACGGTGCCGCTGGGCCAGGCCGAGGCCGCCCGCGCGCTGGGGCTGAACTTCATGCAGTCGGCCACGCAGATCATCCTGCCGCAGGCCTTCCGCGGCTCGGTCGCCCCACTGGGCAACACGCTTATCGCGCTGCTCAAGAACTCGACCGTCGCGGCCGCCGCGTCCGTGGCCACCGAGACCTCGAGCCTGATGAGCGAGATGATCGAGTTCCACGCGAACTCCATCGTCGGCATCTTCCTGATCTTCGCGTTCGGCTACGTCATCCTGATCATCCCCATCGGGGCGCTGACCACATTCCTTTCCAACAAGCTCGCGGTGAGGAGGTAAGCCATGGCCAAGAACACGAATGAAAGCTCGCTGCTTTTCGACGAGCCGGGCCCCAAGGGCAAACGCAACATCCGCATCGCCAACTGGATCGGCGGCATCATCGTCGCCATCGTGGTGGTGCTCATCCTCATGCGCCTGCACAACCCGCCGCAGGGCGAGAACCAGCTTGACTGGCAGCTGTGGAAGCCGGCGCTGGACGGCGAGGCGTGGACCGACTTCTATCTGCCGGGCCTTTTGATGACGCTCAAGGCCGCCGTGCTCGCGGTGATCGGATCGGTGCTTTTCGGCCTGGTCTTCGGCATCGGGCGCCTGCTGCCCAACACCCTGCTGCGTGGCGTCTCCGGCGTGATTGTCGAGTTCTGCCGCGCCGTGCCGGTGCTGATGTTCATGATTTTCTTCTGGCGCTTCTTCTCGTTCGCGGGCATCCAGAGCGCCGCCTACTGGGCCGTGGTGCTGGGGCTGATCCTCTACAACGGGTCCGTGGTGGCCGAGCTCGTGCGAAGCGGCGTCGGCAACCTGCCCGGCGGCCAGCGCGAGGCGTCGTTGGCGCTTGGCCTGACGACCACGCAGTCGCTGATGCAGATCGAGGTGCCGCAGGCCGTCTACGCGATGCTGCCGGCCGCGGTGACCCAGCTGGTCGTCGTGCTGAAGGACACGGCGCTCGGCTCGATCATCATGTATACCGACCTCTTGCAGGAATCGCGCCGCCTGGGCTCGATGTACTTCAACATCCTGCAGACCCTGGTGGCGGCAGGCGTGGTCTACTTCATCGTCTGCTGGCTGCTCTCCAAGCTCGCGGAATGGCTGCCGAGCCGCATGCAGGCCCGCACCGCCGCGCCCGCCGAGCCCGAGCCCGTCGCCCCGATCGCGATCATGGACGCCTCGAACGTCAACCAGATCGCGGTGGCCAAGGAGGTGGACGAGGACCGTTACGGCGGCGTGCCGCGCCAGTACCACGTGCACCATCGCGGCACCAACGCCTCGGTCCACCACTGGAGGCAGACCCGCTACGAGCAGGGCTACGATTCCACCCAGCCCGACAGCGAGCGTGAGCCCGAGCGCCACGAGATCCCGCGCCCGAACCTGCACACGCATTCCCACTCGCATACGCATGCGCACGGGGAGAAGGGACCGGACGGAGCCGGCAAGGCTGGCAAGGCCAGTGGTGAGGCCGGCAAGAACGACAAGTCTGGCAAGGCTGGAACCCGCGGAAACGAGGGCGAGGCTGAGCGCAAGGACGAGTAGCCCGCACGCGCGTCACCGTTGAAGATGGCGGTCATCGGAGCATTTCGGTGGCCGCCATCTTTGTTATGCCGTTGTTGTTGTGCTGACGGCGCTGGCCCTCCAGCGGTCGTTTCGTGCCCCTATGCATGTTTCCTATCGCTGATCGCAAGTCAGCGATACTTTTTGTCCACTGATGTACATTTCCTGTCGTTGATTGCGCGTCAGTGATACTTTTTGTCCTCTGATGTGTGTTTTCTATCGCTGATTGCGTGTCAGCGATAGTTTTTGTTCATTTATGTACGTTTCCTATCGCTGAGGTCACTGTCAGTGATACTTTTTGTTCACTGATGTACGTTTTCTATTGCTGAGCGCTCGTCAGCGATAGTTTTTGGTTGTGGGTGGATGTTTTCTATCGGTGAGGTGTGGCGGGTTTGAGTGTTGTGGTGGTGAGTTGTGGCGTGGTGGTGAGTTGTCTACTTGGTGTGGCGTGGACCTCGACCAGTGTGTTTGGCGGCGTGGTGGTTGGTGGTGGTGAAGCCGTGGGGCGCCGGCCTGATGCGGCCGGTGGGGGGTGACCAGGCGGAGGCCGTGGTTGCGGCGGTTGCGCAGCAGGGTGGTGAGCCCGATGAGCGTCACGGCGAGCAGGATGAGCAGGAGTTTGGACCAGAGTTCGGCCGGGCCGCCGGTGAGCGGGATGGCGGTGATGGGGTCGGTGATCTTCTTGGTGAAGGGCTCGCTGGTGTTGAGCCCGTCACTCAACACGTATTGGACCTTCTTGGCTCCGGTGACGGCGATTGGCTTGGTGGCGGTGAAGTGGCCTCCGGGGCCGGCGGTGACGGTGAGCGTCGTGGTGGTGCCTCCGCCGTCGGGCCAGCTGATGGGGGTGTTGGTGTTGTCGAGCCAGCTGATGGTCAGCGTGTCGCCGGGCTCGGCGACGGCCTGAGACCGGTCTGAGCTCATGGCCACGCCGCCGGCCCCGGCTGGCGCTGCGTACGCGTCGGCCACGGCGGGCGCGACCATGTCCACGTTGCCGTCCTTGCCGGTGGACCAGTAGCCGAGGGGACCGCCCGCGTCCTTCACTCTAGCGGTGACGGTCACCTTGGTGCCGGTTCCTATCTGGTCGGCGGCCTCCATACTCGCCAGGCTGGGCGCGTCGGTAAGGTCTGCGGTCCAGTTGCTGCCGTCGATGTCGGCTTCGGCGTCCATGTGTTGTTCGGTGCCGGTCGAGTCGGTCCAGGTGAACCGTACGGGAATGGTGTCGTCGCCACGCAGGTCCGAGGCGGTGCCGGTGGCCCGGATGCTTTTGGACCCGCCACCCATGTCGTGCGGCCAGGTGACCGAGTCAACGTTCGGGATGGGCATGGGGTTCCATTGGGGGGTCACGGTCAGGAACCCGTCCTGGGTGAGGGTGTCGCCGGGGATGTGGGCGGTGTTGCCGGTGTCGATCCAGCTGAGACGCCTGTTCGCTGAGCCTGTCAGCCCGGTTGACCTGGCCACGGTGCAGGTCCCGGCCCCGGTCCAGTCGAGGCAGGGATGCGGGTAGTCGCCCACGGTCCCGTCGCCGTGCGTGTACTGAATGCCTATTTTGGCGACGCCGAACCACGTCGGCTGGGTCACCGCGGTGGTGAACGCGTCGGCGGGGATGCTGTCGGACTGGAATTGGGGCAGGGCGTAGGTGGTGGACCCGTCGGGGAATGTCGTCGGCTGCAGCGCGCCTTCCACAGAGATGGTCTTGACAGGGCTTGCGGGGAAGACCGACTGACGGATCTGCTGGTCGAGTTTACCCGTGTTCGCGCCCAAACGGATGCGTTGCAGGCTGGTGTTACTGAACATGTCGGTCGTATCGGTCACGCCATTCGTGTTCCAGCCGCTCAGGTCGAGGGTGGCGAGCGAGGAGGCGTTTCTGAACATCTTGCTCGTATTGGTGAGTTGAGGGGTCGTCCAACTGCTCAGGTCAAGGCTGGTGAGCGAGGACATGCGATCGAACATGCTGCTTGCATTGGCAAGGCTACTGGTGTCCCATCCGCTGACGTCAAGTGTGGTCAGGGTGGCATCCTCGTTGAACATCGCGAACATGGTGGTGACGTTGCCGGTGTCCCAATTGCTGACGTCAAGTGTGGTCAGGGCTATATCGGCGTAAAACGTCTCGTTCATGGTGGTGACCTTGCTGGTGTCCCACCCGCTGACGTTAAGCGTGGTCAGGGCGGCATCCCCGGCGAACATCTGACTCATGTCGGTGACGTTGGAGGTGCCCAATCCCACTGTGGTCAGATTGGACAGGTTTATACAATAATAGAACATTCCATCCATGGTGATGGGGTTGCCGTCCATGGTCCAATGATCCATCTTGATGTCGGTGACTTTGCTGTTGAAAGAGAAGAGCCCGCTGAGGTCGGTCACGTGGGGCAGGTTCCAGCCGGTCAGGTTGTAGTGGGTGACGGTGGTGCCCACGGAGGAGTCCGTGAACAGGTTGGCCATGCTGGTCGCGTCGCCCGTGTCCAGATAGGAGAGGTCCACGTTCACGGCGGCGGATGTCTTGATCATCGCGGGAATCAGGCTGATGGTGGTCTGGTTGGTGGTCCAATGGTCCATCTTCAGCGTGGTTGTTCCACCGCTGGAGAAGTATTGTGCGTTGGTGACGCTGGTGATGTTCCACCCTCCCAGACTCAAATTCGTGATTCCCGACATATAGAATATGGCGCTCATGTTGGTGACGTGGCTGGTGTTCCAGCCTGACAAGTTGAGACTTTTTAGGCTGTGACATTCTCTAAATGCGGCGAAGAGGTCGATAAGGCTGTCTGTGTGCCAGCCACTCATATCCACGTTTGAGAGAGCGGGACAATAGTCGAACATGGAATTCATGCTGACGATGCGGCTGACGTCAAGATTCGGAGCGGAGAATGACGTGAGGGCTCTCATCTGGGAGCACCATGTATATAGGCTGGTGAACCCGGGTTGCAAAACCAGGCCGTCAATGGTTAACGAGGTGACTTTGGTTTTGTAGCCGTTTTCCTGCCAGGGGAGTTTTGTCGAATCGTAGTTTTGGCTGAGTGTTCCGCCGGTGACGGTCATGTTGCAGGCGGAGTCGATGGTCCAGTCGATGTAATCGCCGGAGGGGCCGCCGTGCGCGCTGCCCTGCCAGGTCGCCGTGGTCGGCGTGCACGAGCCCTGCGGGCCCACCTGCGGTTGCCCGGCCGGATTCGCTTGGTGGATTACGGCCGGTGGTTTGGCGGCCTGCGTCTTTTTCGGAGACTGGATGAATGAGGTCTCGTGGATCGAGCCTGAGCGTGTGCCTTGACGATCGGAACGTGTGGAGCCGCGGAAATCGGAATGCGTCGAACTGCCAGAATCTGAGGGTGTGGAGCTGCGGTGCTTCGAATCGGTTTTGTGGTCGTGACGTGAGTTTGCGGACGAATGTGACGAAGTGTCATGATTCAACAACGATGAGAGCGACGGTAAAGATAAAGATGAGAAGTGATTAGTTTGGGTTGGTGAGTTGTGATAAGAATTGGTCGTCAGGACTGCGGGGGGGGGTCGATCTCGGTGCTTTTTTGGTTGTCCACATTCGATAGGTTGCCTGTGAGGGGCGCGAGCATCGCCGCGCACGCGAGGACGGACACCACCACGTTCAACATCGGATAACCCCTTCAAGACACCGTTCCAAGCCCCACGACCGCATCACAGGCGCAACCCAGGAAAGGCCGCGCGCGAGCGTGTCGCATTGCCGAAGATGGGTCAATATTATAACGTCCGAGTGACCACAGTCTAATTAATCTTGTGTTCTGATGATGATTCGTCCGACGAAACCGCCAGATTCAGCCAATTCGTATGACCTAAAATCTTGTGGTCGCGTGTCGTCTTGACCTATTATCCCGGCGTGTCATACGGTTTGCGACGTCAGAAATCTGTGACTTCAGATATCCGCGATATCGGAAACGTCACGGGTGCCGTTCGCCGCTTCCTCTCCGACGCCACCGCTGGCTTCGTGCCATGGCTACTCGCCCTGTGGCTGGCACATTACGCTGGTGCGTCACGTGGTTCTCAATCAGTTGGCGCGGCTCCATTGCCGTCAATGAATTCGAAGAGCCTAATGTATGATTATGGAAAGTCTAATGTCAGATTATGGATATTCCTAATGTATGATTATGGAAAAGTCTAATGTTGGATTGGGGAACTTTATAATGTATGATTATGGAGATTCCTAATGTATGATTTACGGTAATTCGGTAGCAGAAAGGAACGGGAACGATGATTCCTCGGCAACTTGAGGCGCGCCTTCGCAAGATGGCGACATGGTTTCCCGTCATCTCCTTGACCGGCCCCAGGCAGAGCGGCAAGTCGACGTTGATACGCGAGGCCTTTCCCGATTACGATTACATCAATCTCGAGGACGAGAACATCCGTGCCATCGCGTCGGACGACCCTGTGGGGTTCATACGCAACCGTCCCCGCAGGCTGATCCTCGACGAGGTCCAGTACGTGCCGAGCCTGTTTTCCTCCATCCAGGTCTTCTCGGACGAATCACAGGCCGCGGGGCAGTATATTCTTTCCGGTTCGCAGAATTTCCTGCTCCTCAAACGCATACGCCAGTCGTTGGCGGGAAGGGTCGGCATACTGCGCCTGTTGCCCTTCTCGTTCGCGGAGCTGGAAAACAGGACGTTCGACAGGGCCGGCATACGTTTCGGCGACGGGCGTGACGACGTGGACGCGTTCATGCTGCGAGGCGGATATCCGCGGCTATACGGTTCGGACATCGAGCGGCTTCCGTTCTTCGCCAGCTATGAGAACACGTATATCGCGCGTGACGTGGCGGACTATCTGGACGTGCGCAACGTCTCCGCGTTCGGCTCGTTCCTTCGCCTGTGCGCCCAACAAGTGGGCAACCTCATCAATTACAGCAACATGGCGCGTGACGTCGGCGTGGATGTGAGGACGGTGAAGTCGTGGCTGTCGATCCTCGAATCGAGCTATATCGCCCTCCCGTTGATGCCGTACCACAGGAACCCCGGCAAAAGGCTGACGAAAACCCCGAAACTCTACTTCTACGACACCGGGCTGCTGTGCCATCTGCTGAGGATCCGGAGTTTGGGGCAGTTGCTGACGCATCCGATGCTGGGAGCCATTTTCGAGAACCTCATCGTCTCCGAGACCGTGAAACGCTATACGAACGCGGGGCAGGAGCCGGAGCTGTACTTCTATCGCGACGAGGACAAGCGCGAGGTGGACCTGATCGACCTCACCGACCCTGGGGACCCGGGGATGTTCGAGATCAAGGCCTCGGAGACCTATCACGGCAAGTTCGCCAAGACGCTGACGGGCATCGGCCAACAGCTGGGCATCCCCGCGGAGCATCGCGCGGTCGTCTACCGTGGGTCGATGTCGTCCTCGTTCGCCGAGTTCAACCTGGTCACCGCGCCGGATTACCTTGGGCGGGAGGCCAAGCCGCAGGAATGATTCACGGCGGAGTGGCGGGTTGGTGGATTGGTAGATTGGCGGATTGGCGTTCCGGCTTCGGCTTCGGCGGCCTCCACCTTTTGCCGTCATCTTTGTTGTTCCGCGCGTCTATGTACGTTTCCTGCCGCTGATTGCGTGTCAGTGATACTTTCTGTCCACATATGTACGTTTTCTATTGCTGATTGCGAGTCAGCGATAGTTTTTGGTTGTGGGTGGACGTTTTCTATCGGTGAGTTGCGTGGCGTGGTGGGTTTGGGCTGTGTGGTGGCGAGTTGCGGCGTGGGTCAGTTGTGTGGTGGTGAGAGTTGTGGCGCGGTTTAGTGGCGTTGGGCGTGGTGATTACTTGGTGTGGCGGAGGCCGTGGGCGGTGTGTTTGGCGGCGTGGTGGAGCTTGGCGTGCGATGGGGCAGTGGAGGCCGATGAAGGGTTGGCCCCCATGCCCACGGAGTGGTGGTCGTTGGATTGGTGGGTTGTGGCGTGGTGGTCCGTTGTGTGGCGGTTGGCGTGATGGTTGCGCGTCGGTGTTCCACTCGTGGTTTTGCCGTTGGTGGTGAGGTTATGGAAAATTGGCATGGTGTGGCCAGTGGGGGTGACGAGGCGGAGGGTGTGGTTGCGGCGGTTGCGGAGGGTGGTGGTGGCTCCGATGAGCAGCATGGCCATGAGGATGAGCAGGAGCTTGGACCATAGTTGGGCCTCGCCGCCGGTGAGGGGGATGGCGGTGATGGGATCGGTGATCTTCTTGGTGACGGGCTCGCTGGTGTTGATGCCGTCGCTCAGGACGTATTGGACTTTCTTGGCGCCGGTGACGGCTAGTGGCTTGGTGGCAGTGAACCGGCCTCCGGGCCCGGCGGTGACGGTGAGCGTCGTGGTGGTGCCTCCGCCGTCGGGCCAGCTGATGGGGGTGTTGGTGTTGTCGAGCCAGCTGATGGTGACCGTGTCGCCGGGCTCGGCGACGGCCTGAGACCGGTCTGAGCTCATGGCCACGCCGCCGGCCCCGGCTGGCGCGGCGTACGCGTCAGCCACGGCGGGCGCGACCATGTCGGGATAGCCGTCCTTGCCGGTGGACCAGTAGCCGAGGGGACCGCCGGCGTCCTTGACTCGCGCGGTGACGGTCACTTTGGTGCCCGTGCCGACTTTATCGGTGTCTTTGATGCTGGCGAAGCTGGGCGCGTCGGTGAGGTCCGCGGTCCAGTTGCTGCCGTCGATGTCGGCTTCGGCGTCAGCGTGTTGTTCTGTGCCGGTGTTGTCGGTCCAGGTGAACCGCACGGGGATGGTGTCGTCGCTACGCAGATCGGTGGCGGTGCCCGTGGCGCGAATGCTCTTGGAACCTCCGGCCAGGTCGTGCGGCCAGGTGACCGTCGTGACGGCGGGCACGGGCATGGGGTTCCACTGGGGTGTGACGCTCAGGAATCCGTCTTGGGTCAGGGTGTCGCCGGGGATGTGGGCGGTGCTGGCGCCGTCGATCCAGCTGAGACGCCTGTTCGCGGAGCCGGTCAGCCCGGCTGAGTTGGCTATGGTGCAGGTCCCGGCGCCGGTCCAGTCGAGGCAGGGATGCGGGTAGTCGCCCACGGTCCCGTCGCCGTGCGTGTACTGGATACCCCGTTTGGCGTTGCCGAACCAGGTCGGCTGGGTCACCTCGGCGGTGAAGGTGTAGAAGGGGATGTTGTTGGATTGGAAGTGGCGCAGGCCGTAGGTGGTGGAGCCGTCCGGGAATGTCGTCGGTTGTGCCGCGCCTTCTGCATAGATGGTTTTGACAGGGCTGTTGGGAAAGACTGAGTCTCGGATCTGCTCGTCGAGCTTTCCCGTGTTCGCGCCCAGGCGTATGCGCTGCAGGCTGGTGCCGTCGAACATGCCGGAGGCGTCGGTCACACCGTTGGTGTCCCACCCGCTCAGGTCGAGGGTGGTCAGTGACGAGGCGCCTTTGAACATCTCTTTCGGCACCTTAAGTCGTGGAGTGGTCCAACTGCTGAGATCGAGGGTGGTGATTGAGGACACGCCTTTGAACATCGAGTCTGCATCCACAAGACTACTGGGGTTCCACCCGCTGACGTTAAGCGTGGTCAGGGCGGAATCCTGATAGAACATGAACCTCATGTTGGTGACTTTGCTGGTGTCCCACCCGCTGACGTTAAGCGTGGTCAGGGCGGAATCCTGACAGAACATGTGGTCCATGCTGGTGACGTTACGGGTGTCCCACCCGCTCGTGTCAAGTTCGGCCAGGGAAGTAGTTTCCCAGAACATGTAGGTCATATCGGTGACGTTCACGGTGTCCAATCCCGCTGCGGTAAGGCTCGACAGGTTGTGGCATTGCTCGAACATTCCGACCATGGTGATGGAGCTGCCGCCCATCGTCCAATGGTCCATCTTGATGCCGGTGACTGTACTGTTGTCGTAGAAGAGATCGCTGAGGTCGGTGACTTGGGGCAGGTTCCATCCGGTTAGATCGTATTCGGTGATGGTGGTGCTCGCGTTGGAATCTTTGAAAAGGTCGGCGAGGTTGGTGGCGTTGCCGGTATTCAGGTTTGAGAGGTCCACGCTGGTCGCGGCTGGGGCCGACTTGATTGCCGTTGACAGGGAAGCCGCAGAGGTTTGGCTGGTTTTCCAATTGGTCATCTTCAGCTTATTCAGCGAATTGCAAGAGCCAAACATGCCTATAGCGTTGGTGACTTTGGAGAAGTCCCATCCGTCGATATTCAAATTGCTGAGGGCCGTATTATTGACAAATGTGTTCCACATGCTGTAGACGTTGCCGGTTTTCCAGCCGCTTAGATTGGCGCTGGAGAGGTGGCTGGAAGAGTCAAACATAAAGCGCAGGTCTCTGATGTTACTGGTATCGAGATTCGGCGCGGAGAAAGACCCAAGCGCTCCCATGTCGGAGAACCAATGATACATGTTGGTGACTCCGGGCTGGAGGGTCAGGTTGTTGATGGTCAGTGAGGTGACTTTGGAATCGTAGCCGTTTTCCAACCAAGGGAAATATATGTAATAGTAGTCATAGCTGAGGGAGCCGCCGGTGACGGTCATCTGGCAGGCGGAGTTTATGGTCCAGTCGATGTGGTCGGTGGTGGGGCCTCCGTAGGCGCTGCCCTGCCATGTCGCCGTCGTCGGCGTGCACGAGCTTTGCGGGCCCACCTGCGGTTGACCGGCCGGATTTGCTTGGTGGATTACAGCCGGTGGTTTGGCGGCCTGCGTCTTTTTTGGGGACTGGATGGACGAGGCCTTATGGATTGAGCCCGAACGCGCGCCGCTGTGACTGGAACGTTTGGAACCGCGGGAGCTGAAACGTGTTGGACGACGGGGAGTGGAAGGTGTGGATCTGCGACGATTCGAATCGGTTTGGCGGTCGGAACGTGGCTTTACGGATGGTCGCGACGGGTCGCCATGTTTCAACAACGACGAAAGCGACGGTAAAGAAATTGGCGAGAAGTGATTGCTTTGGGTTGGTGAGTTGTGATAAGAATTGGTCGTTAGGACTGCGGGGGGGGGTCGATCTCGGTGCTTTTTTGGTTGTCCACATTCGATAGGTTGCCAGTACAGGGCGCGAGCATCGCCGCGCACGCGAGGACGGACACCACCACGTTCAACATCGGATAACCCCTTCAAGACACCGTTCCAAGCCCCACGCCCGCATCACAGGCGCAACCCAGGAAAGGCCGCGCGCGAGCGTGTCGCATTGCCAAAGATGGGTCAATATTATAACATCCGAGTGACCACAGTCTAATTATTGGTGTCTTTTTGGGACAATTCGTCTGACGTTTCGGCGTGTCTTGTGCAAAAAAGCGGTCAAAATGGCGATGAATAACGCCGCTGGTCATACCTCTCAAAATCTATTTGGATAACTCAAGTTTGATACTTTTTGAAAACCGAAGTAAGTCAAGGCGGCAAACCGAAGCGATAAATCGTCCAATATATCCCAACTTATACAGAACAACCAGGCGCGACCGCGAGTAGCCGGCGAACGATAGAGTGGGGGCTATGACACAGACTTTAGGGGAACTGGCGCCGAGCTGGTACGCGGGCGGCGATGACGGCGACGGGAACGGCGGCGCGGCGCGCAACATGGACGCCGACGAGATCTACGAGCGCTTCTTCGATTGGGTGACGGAGACCAAGGGCATCGATCCGTGGCCGCACCAGGAGGAGGCTGTGATGGACCTCCTGACTGGCGACCACGTCATCCTGAGCACGCCGACCGGATCGGGCAAGTCGTTGGTGGCGCTGGGCATGCATTTCGCGGCGCTGTGCACCGGGCGGCGCTCCTATTACACCGCGCCCATCAAGGCGCTCGTGAGCGAGAAGTTCTTCGACCTGGTGGAGGCGTTCGGGCGCGACAACGTCGGCATGATCACCGGCGACACCAGCATCAACTCCGAGGCGCCCATCATCTGCTGCACCGCCGAGATCCTAGCCAACCAGGCGCTGCGCGAGGGCGAGCACGCCGACATCGGCTGCGTGGCGATGGACGAGTTCCACTATTACGGCGATCCCGAGCGCGGATGGGCCTGGCAGGTGCCGCTGCTCACCCTGCCCAAGACCCAGTTCCTGCTCATGAGCGCGACGCTGGGCAACGTGGACGCCATCGCCGACAAGCTCGAGGACATGACCGGCACCGACGTGGACGTGATCGACGACGCGCCGCGCCCCGTGCCGCTGAGCTACGAATACACCGACAAGCAGCTCGCCGGCACCGTGGAGCTGCTCTTCAACCGCGAGGACACGCCGATCTACGTGGTGCATTTTTCGCAGGACGCCGCCTTGGAGACCGCGCAGGCGCTCGCCAGCTCCGGCGTGTCGAGCAAGGAGCAGCGCAAGGCCATCACCGAGGCCATCAAGGGCACGAAGTTCACCACGGCGTTCGGCAAGATATTGCAACGGCTGCTGCGCACCGGCGTCGGCATCCACCACGCGGGCATGTTGCCGCGCTACCGGCGTCTGGTGGAGCAGCTGGCGCAACAGGGCTTGCTGCCCGTCATCTGCGGCACCGACACGCTCGGCGTCGGCATCAACGTGCCGATCCATTCCGTGGTGCTCACCCAGCTGACCAAATTCGACGGGGTGAAGATGCGACGGTTGCGAGCCCGTGAGTTCCATCAGATCGCCGGCCGCGCCGGACGCATGGGCTTCGACACCGAGGGGCTCGTGGTGGCCGAGGCGCCCGAGTTCGAGATCGAGAACGCGCGCTCCATCGCCAAGGCCAACGGCGACCCCAAGAAGCTCAAGAAGATCAAGCGCAAGAAGCCGCAGGAGGGCTTCGTCACCTGGAACGAGGGCACGTTCAAGAAGCTCATCGAGGCCGCGCCCGAGACCTTGACGCCGCATATGAAGATCAGCCATTCCATGGTCTTGAACGAGGTGGCGCAGGGCGGGGACGCCAAGGCGCGCATCGCCAAACTCATCGATGACTCCTCGCAGACCCCCGACCAGAAATCACATCTGCACGAGCGGGCCGACGAGATCTTCGAGACGATGCTCGACTCCTCGTTCATCGAGGCGGAGGACAACGGGCGTGGCGGCCACGATTATTTCCTCTCCGTCGACGTGCCCGACAATTTCGCGCTCGATCAGCCGCTTTCTCCGTTCCTGCTCGCCGCCATCGAGCTGCTCGACCCCGAAAGCGAGACCTACACGCTCGATTTGATTTCGATGGTGGAGGCCACGCTCGAGGACCCGAAGCAGGTCTTGAAAGCCCAGCAACGGCAGGCGCGTGACGCGGCATTGGCCGAGATGAAGGCCGACGGGCTCGACTACGACGAGCGCATGGACAAGCTGCAGGAGATCACCTACCCCAAGCCGCTGGAGGAGATGCTCGACGCGGCCTTCGACGAGTACCGCCAGGACGTGCCGTGGGCCAACGACTACGAGCTCAAGCCCAAATCCGTGGTGCGCGACATGGTGGAGACCGCCAGCGATTTCACCGGCTACATCTCCCGCTACAACATCGCCCGCTCCGAGGGCACGCTGCTGCGCTATCTCTCCGACGCCTACCGTTCGCTGGCGCGTACCGTGCCCGTCGAGAAACGCAACGAGCAGCTGGAAGACATCATTTCCTGGCTGCGGCTCGTCGTCCGCTCCGTCGATTCCAGCCTTGTGGACGAATGGGAGCACGCCGAGGACGGCTCAGGTTCCGGCGCCGACGACGCGCAGGCCTCGGCGCTCTCAGCCGCGGCACCCGGCGCCAAACAGGCCGTGGTGGAGGACCGGCGCGGGCTCATCGTGCTCATCCGCAACGCCATGTTCCGGCGCATCCAGCTCATGGACCTCGACCGGCCCGAGGAACTGGGCGCGCTCGACAAGGACTGGGGCTACGGCGTGCACGAGTGGGAGGACACGCTCGACGACTACTACGACGCGCACGAATACGTGGGCATCGACCAGCAGGCGCGCAGCGGCAAGCTCTTCATCCTCGACGACGCCAACGAGGCCAAGGAGCACACCTGGAAGGTGCGGCAGATCATCGACGACTCGGACGGCGACCATGACTGGGCCATCACCGGCACCGTCGACCTCGACGCCACGCAGGAGAGCGGCGAGGTGGTCTTCGTGGACTACCACGTCGGCGACGGCGTGGTGATGTGAAGACATCGACATATGCGAACAAATGTTCGAACGTTGCGGGTAGGATGAAGGCATGACTGAGGATTTGTTTAGCGCCGCCGACGCGCCCGATGAAGTGACCCGCCCGCTGGCCGTGCGGATGCGCCCGACCACGCTCGACGAGGTGGTGGGGCAGAAGCAGGTGCTGGGCCAGGGCTCGCCGTTGCGCAGGCTCGCCAACCCCGCCTCCAAGGGCTCGCTCACCGCGCCGAGCTCGATCATCCTCTTCGGCCCTCCGGGTGTCGGCAAGACCACGCTCGCCTACATCGTCGCCCAGCAGTCCGACCGCGAGTTCGAGGAGCTTTCCGCCGTCACCTCCGGGGTGAAGGATGTGCGGGCCGTGCTGCAACGGGCCCACGAGCGCCTGGTGACGCAGGGGCGCGAGACCGTGCTCTTCATCGACGAGGTGCACCGCTTCTCCAAGTCGCAGCAGGACGCGCTGCTGCCGAGCGTGGAGAACCGCGACGTCACCTTCATCGGCGCGACCACCGAGAACCCGAGTTTCTCCATCAACAAGCCGTTGCTCAGCCGTTCCGTGGTGGTCAAACTCGAGTCGCTGGAACCCGACGATCTGAAGACGTTGATCGAACGGGCGCTCGCCAGCGAGAACGGGCTCAAAGGCGAGGTGAAGGCCGATGACGACGCCGTCGCCGAGATCATCCGCATGGCCGGGGGAGACGGGCGCAAGACGCTGACCATCCTCGAGGCCGCCGCCGGCGCGGTCACCGGTGACAAGGCGCGCAAGAAGGGGGCGCACAAGCCGGTCATCACCCCGGACGTGGTCTCGAAGGTGATGGACACCGCCACCGTGCGCTACGACAAGGACGGCGACGACCATTACGACGTGGCCTCCGCCTTCATCAAATCGATGCGTGGCTCGGACCCGGACGCGGCGCTGCACTATCTGGCGCGTATGCTCCGCGCGGGGGAGGACCCGCGGTTCATCGCCCGGCGCATCATGATCGCCTCGGCCGAGGAGGTGGGCATGGCCGCCCCGCAGATCCTGGAGCTCACCGTCGCGGCGGCGCAGGCGGTGGCGATGGTCGGCATGCCCGAGGCGCGAATCATTTTGTCGGAGGCTGTGATCGCGGTGGCCACCGCACCCAAATCCAACGCCAGCTACAACGCCATCAACCAGGCGCTCGCCGACGTGGACGCCGGCATGATCGGCCAGGTGCCGCTGCATCTGCGCAACGCGCCGACGAAACTCATGAAGCAGTGGGGTAACAAGGACGGCTATATCTACGCGCACGACGCGCCCGGGGCCGTCGCCTCCCAGCAATACATGCCCGACGAGCTGGTGGGGCACGAATACTACCATCCCAACGACCGCGGCTACGAGCGAGAGGTGGGGCCGAGGCTCGAGAAGATCCGGGCGATCGTGCACGCCAACGAGGCGAAAGGGTCGCGTGGCAACGGGCAGCAAGGCGGGCAAGGGCAAGGTAGTCAAGCTCGAGGTGGGCAAGCTAGCGGTGGCCAAGGGCAAAGCGGCCATGGTGGTCAGGGGTGATTAAGCGTAAGGCGGCGTGTCGCAAGGCGACTCAAAGCGGATACGCCTTGACTTCCTGAACTTTCCCGACTTCCCGAACTGCCTGAATCGCGGCAACTTGTCTTCGCAAGGCGAGCGAAATGTATGACACCGCATATCCTCTCACTCAAGCTTCAAGAGCTACAATGATATGAGGGTCCGGCCGAGGTTGACGCGGATGCCGGCGAATATTCGTACAAGGGGGTCATGGCGGTCATGCATAGCGGTTCGCGCGAGGCGCGGGTGATATTCATCGTCGACGACGACAAAGCCCTGTCCGAAATGCTCTCCATCGTGCTGGAAGACAAGGGGTTCCATGCCGTCGCCTGCCTTGACGGGGCGCGCGCCGTCGATATGTTCCCCACCGTCAAGCCCGACCTCATCCTGCTCGACGTCATGCTGCCCGGCAAGAACGGGATCGACGTGGCCAAGGCCATCCGGCAGACCTCCGGGGTGCCCATCATCATGCTGAGCGCCAAAACCGACACCGTTGACGTGGTGGCCGGCCTCGAGGCGGGCGCCGACGACTACGTGACCAAGCCCTTCAACACCTCCGAGCTGCTGGCCCGCATCGCCGCGAGGTTGCGCGGCCTCAACACCGGCGGCGAGACCAGCGGCGTGGGCGTGGGGCAGACTGAGCAATGCCTGCGCCGCGGCTCCATCGTCATCGACCGCGCCGAGCACACCGCCACCAAGGACGGCGAGAACCTGGGGCTCACGCCGGTGGAATTCGATCTGTGCTTCGTGCTCGCGGCTAACGAGGGCAAGGCCATCAGTCGCCAGGACCTGCTGCGCATGGTGTGGGGCTACGAGAACTCCGGCGACACCAGGCTGGTGAACGTTCACATCCAGCGGCTGCGCGCCAAGGTGGAATCAAACGTGGAGGACCCGCGCATCATCCAGACCGTGCGCGGCATCGGCTATCGCTTCGTCTCCGACGATGGCGGGGATACCGATAATTCTGGCAATTCTGACAAACGCGATGATTCCGCCGATTCCAGCGTTTCCGCCAACCCGACCAAGCTCGACAAGTAACGACCATGGCGGCGCGAAGTCATTTCAGGGGCTGGGCCCAACGGCTGCGTTTCAAGGTGCTGCACTCCCTGCAGGCCCACGTCGTGGTCTTCGGCGTCATCGTTTCGCTGGTGGTCGCCGTGGTCTTCTCGATGGTCTCCCTGCTCTCCGTGCGCTCGTCGCTGTTCGAACAGGTGAAGGACGACTCGCGCAACGACTTCTCCAACCAGGTGTTGCGCGTGCGCTCCACGCTGAACGCCGCCGACGTCTCGAACGCCGCGCAATACCAACAGCTGGTCAACGAGACCGCCTCGTCGATCCAAGGCGACGGGGCCACCAACCTGCTGGGCGTCTACGTCTTCAGCCACACCACCTCGGGCGACGAGATCACCCCCGTCTCCACCGAGCCCGCCTACTCCTCGCTGATCAGCGACGACATACGCGGCATGGTCTTCACCGACGACGGCAACAACGTCTACTACGAGCCCGTGCGCATCCACCAGGGCAGGGGCGACGACGAGCCGGGCGCGATTTTGGGCACCAGGCTGCAGTTCGGCTCGATGGGCGATCTCGACCTTTTCTCGCTCTATTCCTACGGTTCCGAGGAGCGCTCGCTGACCCAGATTCAGCTGAGCCTGTTGGGCATATGCCTGGCGTTGAGCGCCATGGTGGGCATACTGGTCTGGTTCTTTTTGCGCCGTATCGTCCTGCCCGTCAAACGCGTGGCCGACGCGGCCGAGACCATGGCCGAGGGCGACCTCGACGTGCGCGTGCCCGTCGATCGCAAGGACGAGATCGGCACCCTGCAGCGCTCTTTCAACGAGATGGCGACGTCGCTGGGGCAGAAGATCGACGAGCTGGAGCAGGCCAGCAACGCCCAGCGCCGTTTCGTCTCCGACGTGAGCCACGAGCTGCGCACGCCGATCACCACCATGCGCATGGCCTCCGACCTGCTGGAGGGCAGGAAGGACGATTTCAGCCCGTCCACCAGGCGCACCGTGGAGCTGCTTTCGGGCCAGATTGAGCGGTTCCAGAAGATGCTCAACGACCTGCTGCTCATCTCGCGCTACGACGCCGGCAAGCTCACCCTCGACCTCGTCGACACCGACATCCGCGAGCCGGTGCGGGCCGCCGTGGAGCAGGTGCGCACCATCGCCGAGGTCAATTCCATCGAGCTGCGCGTCGACCTGCCCGCCACGCGATGCCTGGTGAAGGTGGATTCGCGGCGCATCGTGCGCATCGTGCGCAACCTGCTGGCCGACTCCATCGATTTCTCGCAGGGCCTGCCGATCGAGGTGCGCCTGGCGATCAATGGGAAGGCCGCCGTGATCAGCGTGCGCGACCACGGCACGGGCATGGGCGCCGAGCAGCTGCCCCACATCTTCGAACGGTTCTGGAGGGGCGACGCCTCGCGCTCGCGCACCACCGGCGGCTCCGGGCTCGGCCTCTCCATCGCTCTGGCCGACGTGAAGATGCATCACGGCGACATCCGCGTGCATTCCAGGAAGGGCGAGGGCACATGGTTCCTGGTGGCGCTGCCGATCGACCCGGACCAGCCGCCGCTGCACGACGACGATCTGCCCATCCGGTTCTCGGGCGAGGCCGACAGTTTCGAGGTCGCGGGAGATTTTGGCGTGGCGGCGAGGCAGATCGACGGGAATGACGATGGTGATAGTGATGGTGATGGTGATGGTGATGGCGATAGGGATATCAAAGGCGGTATCAATGGCGGTATCGACCAGAACGGCGATCGGGATAATGATCGAAATGACAATCAAAATACCGATGACCAAACCAACCACGATGTCAACGGGAACTCTGGCCTGAAGGGTAACGAGATCGTTAACGAGAACATCGACGAACATATCGATGAACACACCAGCGGAACCATCGACGAACCAGAGGGGGATAATCGCGATGACGCATAAGCTCCACCAGCGCCTCTGGGCCGTCGTCGCCGCGCTCGCGCTCGCCGTGCTGCCGGCCTCGTGCTCCAACCCTATGGGCTTCCCCGAATCCGGCGACGTGGAGCGCCTGCCGACCACCGGGCAACGCTCGAAGCGCGTGTTCACCAACCCGCGCGGCCCGCAGGACGACGACCAGCCCGAAGGCATCGTCAAGGGCTTCCTCGACGCGATGCCCGCCGGCGTGCAGAGTGACGGATTTCATGTGGCCCGTCAGTTCCTCACCGCCAAGGCGGCCCGGGGCTGGGACGGCAACTCGACCTTCCTGGTGGCCATCGAGACCCCGAAGCTCGTGCGTGGCGTGGTCCCGGAGCACGAGGGCGACACGGCGACCCACAACAGCGCGGTGGAGGCCGACGTGCGTGTCAAGGGGCAGCTTGACGGGGGAGGACAATACACCGCCGCCGAGCCGGGCACGGTGAAGCCGCTGATGTTCACGCTCACAAAAGTGAAGGGGCAGTGGCGCATCGCCAAGGCGCCGAGCGTGGTGGTGATCCTCGATTCCGACTTCGAGCAGGTCTTCCGTCAGGTGACGCTCTACCGCGCCGACGCCTCCTCGCGCGTGCTCATCCCCGATGTGCGTTGGCTCGCCTGGCGCGACTGGCGTGTGCTGGCGGTTAAAGAGCTCCTGACCAACGACGTCAAATGGCTCGGTGACGCGGCGCGCAACGTCAACACGCGCTCGGCCAAGCTCGCCGTCAACACCATCCCCATCGAGAACGACAAGGTGCAGATCCGTCTCAACGACGGCTTCGACCAGCTGCCGGACGCCGACAAGGCCATGCTCGTGCGCGAGATCCGCCTGACGTTGGGCGACGGGGACGTCGACTACGACATGAACGTGACGGCCGCCTCAAGCCAGAACTACTCCCACGCCGACGCCGGGCTCACCATCGAGGCCGCGCCCGCCTCGCTGCCCGTTTATTCACTGAGCGCCGGCAACATCGTCTCGCTCGATTCCTCGGCGCCGTTGCGCGTCGGCGAGGTGGAGGGCTCCGAGGGCGCGAAGGGCTTCGTCTTCGGGCCGGGCGGGGGAGCGCTGCTCGCCGCCGACTCCCATGTGGAATGCCTGAAACCCAACGGCTCGTCGTGCGGGGCGATGTTTGACGGCACACCGCTGAGCCAGATTACCGGCGGCGTGAAGAACGAGATATGGGGGCTCACCCAGGACGGCCGCCAGCTTGTGGTGCAGGACGGCGCCAGCACGCCGCTGACCCTGCCTCTGCCATGGCTCGGGCCCTCGACGGTGGCGGGCATCGCCATCTCGCCCGACGGCTCGCGCGTGGCCCTGGCCGTGGAGTCCGGGCCGCTCACCGGCGTGGTGATGGTGGGCATCGTGCGCAACCAGGCCGGCGCGCCGCAGCGGGTGAGCGGCTCGGTGGCGCGCGTCTCGTCGCGTTACGGGGTCTCCATGCTCACCTTCTACAACGACACGACGCTGGTCTATGTGGCACCGGGACTGTCGGGCGTGGCGGCGCAGGGTTTCCGGCAGATTGGCCCGGGGCCCGAGCAGACGCAGCGGCTGCCCGGCGACGAGGTGCGCTTCATCACCAACGGCCGCATCTCCGACGCGCCCAGGCTCGCCGCCCTCGACGCACACGGCGTGGTCCACTCCGACTCCGGGGCGCTCGACGGCTCGTGGGCGATCGTCGACACCCAGTCCACGGTGGTCTCCCAGCGCTGAGCGCGTCGGCGGACGGACTGGGTGTGCGGGCGAACTGGGCATGCGCGGACAGGCTGGGTGTGTGCGGATTGGATGTGCGCGGACAGGCTGGTGTGCGCGGTCACGCCGGTTGCGTTTGTGACGCTAATCCAACGTTTTGCGTCACAAATGCAAGGATGGAGGTGACGACCGGTTGCGTTTGTGACGCTAATCTCATGGTTTGCGTCACATTTGCAACGTTGGAGGGTGTGGTGTGTGGTGTTGCGTTTGTGACGCCAATCGGACGTTTTGCGTCACTTTTGCCATGTTGGAGGTCCTGATTGTTGCGTTTGTGACGCTAATCCAACGTTTTGCGTCACAAATGCCATCTGGGGAGCCGTAAACATGGCGATTGTGACGGTAATCCCATGGTTTGCGTCGCATTTGTAATCTTAGAGGTCGTGGCCACAGCTCTTGCGTTTGTGACGGTAATCGGACGTTTTGCGTCACGAATGCCATCTGGGGAGCCGTAACGGTTGCATTTGTGACGGTAATCCCGCCTTTTGCGTCA
This sequence comes from Bifidobacterium sp. ESL0790, assembly GCF_029395435.1. Taxonomy (NCBI): domain Bacteria; kingdom Bacillati; phylum Actinomycetota; class Actinomycetes; order Bifidobacteriales; family Bifidobacteriaceae; genus Bifidobacterium; species Bifidobacterium sp. ESL0790. Next base: position 1,361,167 of record NZ_CP113915.1, on the reverse strand, counting down.
CGTTTGCAATCGAGAATCTGGGGAAGGTTGCGTTTGTGACGCCAATTCCGGGGTCTGCGTCACGATTGCAACTAGGTGGTTGTGGCTACACTCGTTGCGTTTGTGACGGTAATCGGACGGTTTGCGTCACATTTGCAACTGGGTGTGTGGTTACGACTCGTTGCGCTTGTGATGGTAATCGAATGTTTTGCGTCACGTTTGCAATCGAGAAGCTGGGGAAGGTTGCGTTTGTGACGCCAATTCCGAGGTTTGCGTCACATTTGCAATGTTTGGGGGTGTGGATGTTGCGTTTGTGACGGGAATCCGGGCTTTTGCGTCACGATTGCAACGGGTGTGAGGCGAAATTGGGACCCTTGGGATTATGTGGGTGGGCTGTCTAATAAATTCCGCTTTATTGGGCAGATTTGTAGTGTGTCTCACAAAAAGTTATGGAATTGTTATCATTTTCCGATGCGATGTTAGCGCGAACAATTCATAATGGAAGTGTCAGCAAACAACGGTGGGAGCGAAGATTGCTTCCACGCACTCGAAGAGGAGTTGATATGAAGAATATATGGAAAAAGGGCTTAGCCATGGTGACGGCTGCGACCGCCCTGGTCGGCATGGCCGCCTGCGGGTCGTCGAACGGCGGCTCCAGCAGCTCTAAGAGCGGCAAGAAGACCGTTGGCTTCGTCGCCGTCGGCCCCGAGGGCGGCTTCCGTACCGCCAACGAGAACGACGTCAAGAAGGCTTTCAAGGCCGCCGGCTTCGATCTGATTTATTCCCCGACCCAGAACAACGACCAGCAGAAGCAGATCCAGGCGTTCAGCAAGTTCGTCAATGACGGCGTCGACGCCATCGTCCTCTCCGCCACCGAGGATTCCGGCTGGGACGACTCGCTGAAGAAGGCCGCCGAGGCCGAGATCCCCGTCTTCACCGTCGACCGTAACATCGACGTCAAGGACGCCAAGGCCAAGTCGGCCATCGCCTCCCATATCGGGCCCTCCAACGAGTGGGCTGGCCAGCAGGCCGCCGAGTACATGAACAAGGCCTTCCCCGATGGCGCCAACGGCTTCATCCTGCAGGGTCCCGCTGGCCTCTCCGTGGTCAAGGATCGTGAGACCGGCTGGAGCGCCAAGGCCAACAAGAACATCAACGTACTTGAGAAGCAGTCCGCCAACTGGTCGACTGATGAGGGCAAGACCGTGACCGCGGGCCTGCTTGACAAGTACAAGGCCAAGGACCCGCAGTTCATCTTCGCCGAGAACGACGAGATGGGCTTGGGCGCCGCTCAGGCCGTTGACGCCGCCGGACTCAAGGGCAAGGTGAAGATCGTCACCATCGACGGCACCAAGCCTGGCCTCCAGGCCGTCGTCGACGGAGACCTCGCCGAGGACATCGAGTACAACCCGATCTTCGGCAAGGAGACCGCCAAGGCCGTCAAGGACAAGCTGGACGGCAAGAAGGTCCAGAAGAACATCGTCATCGACTCGAAGGTCTTCGATCCCGCGGCCGCCAAGCAGGCTCTTGACGCCGGGACCCGTGTGTACTGATCGATTCGGTTCGATTTCCCTTTAGATTGAGATGACAGGGGCGTGGACGGTGTGCCGGTGGAATCCCATCGCCATGGCGTCCGCGCCCCTTCCATATCTTCGATAACAATTTCCATTTTTTGTAAGGCAAAAACATGACAGACAAAAAACCCATCGTCGTGATGAAGGGCATCACGATCGAATTCCCGGGTGTCAAGGCTCTGGACAATGTTGACCTTAGTCTTTATCCAGGTGAGGTCCACGCCCTGATGGGCGAGAACGGCGCCGGCAAATCAACCATGATCAAGGCGCTCACGGGTGTCTACAAGATCAACGCCGGATCGATCACCGTGGAAGGCAAGCCACAACTGTTCAAGGGCACGCTTGACGCCCAGAACGCGGGCATCGCGACCGTATACCAGGAAGTGAACCTCTGCACCAACCTGAGCATCGGCGAGAACGTGATGCTCGGCCACGAGGTGCGCGACAAGGTCGGCATGATCAACTGGAAGAAGACCCATGCCAAGGCCGCGGGTTACCTCTCCGAAATGGGGTTGGGCAACCTCGACACGCACGCGCCGCTGAGCTCGATCTCCATCGCCATGCAGCAGCTGGTCGCCATCGCCCGTTCCATGGTGATCGACGCCAAGGTGCTCATCCTCGACGAGCCGACCTCATCGCTCGATGCCAACGAGGTGGAGGACCTCTTCGCCATCATCCGCAAGGTGCGCGATTCCGGCGTGGCCATCCTCTTCGTCTCCCACTTCCTCGACCAGGTCTACCAGATTAGCGACAAGATGACCGTGCTTAGAAACGGCAAGTTCATCAAGGAAGTCGTCACCAAGGACACGCCGCGCGACGAGCTCATCGGCATGATGATCGGCAAGAGCGCCGAGGAGCTGAGCCAGATCGGCACCAAGAAGACGCGGCGCGAGCCGGTGGCCGGCGAGAAGCCGATCGCCTCCGTGCGCGACTTCGGCAAGAAGGGCACAATCAACCCCGTCGACATGGACATCTACAAGGGCCAGATCGTCGGCTTCGCCGGCCTGCTTGGCTCCGGGCGAACCGAGTTGGCCCGTCTGCTCTTCGGGGCCGACAAGGCCGATTCGGGCACCTTCGAGTTCAACGGCCACAAGATCACCGTGGCCGACCCGTCCACGGCCCTGCGCAACAAGATCGCCTACTCCACCGAGAACCGACGTGATGAGGGCATCATCGGCGACCTGACGGTGCGCGAGAACATCCTCATCGCGCTGCAGGCCACCCGTGGCATGTTCAAGCCCATCCCGAAGAAGGAGGCGGACGAGGTCGTCGACAAGTACATCAAGGAATTGAACGTCCGGCCCGCCGACCCGAACAGGCTCATCAAGAACCTCTCCGGCGGCAACCAGCAGAAGGTGCTCATCGCCCGCTGGCTGGCCACCAACCCCCAGCTCCTGATCCTCGACGAGCCCACCCGTGGCATCGACATCGGCGCCAAGGCCGAGATCCAGCAGGTCGTCATCGACCTGGCCGCCCAGGGCATCGGCGTCGTCTTCATCTCCTCCGAGCTCGACGAGGTCGTGCGCCTCTCCGACGACATCGAGGTGCTGAAGGACCGCCACAAGATCGCCGAGATCGAGAACGACGACACCGTCTCGCAGGAGACGATCGTCCAGACGATCGCCAACACGAACGCAAATACTGGAAAGGAGGAGTGATGGCCGACGAGAAGAAAGACGCCGAAAAGGCGACGCCCACATTCAAGAAGCTATTGTCCTCGAACCTGACATGGTCGGTGGTGGCGTTCATCGTCCTCATCATCATCTGCACGATTTTCGACCATGGCTTCTTGGCCCTGAAATGGAACACCAACACCGGAGGCCTCGCGGGCCCGCTGATTACCATGATCCAGGAATCCGCGCGTTACCTCATGATCGCCACCGGCATGACGCTGGTCATCTCCACCGCGGGCATCGACCTCTCGGTCGGCTCCACGATGGCCGTGTCGGGCGCCGTGGCCATGCAGATGCTCATCGGAGGCGCCAACGTGTGGGTCGCCATCCTGTGCGCCCTGCTGGTGGGTCTGGCGATTGGCTGCGTCAACGGCGCGCTGGTCTCCATCCTGGGCCTGCAGCCCTTCATCACCACGCTGATCATGATGCTCGCCGGGCGAGGCCTCGCGAAGGTCATCACCTCCGGGCAGAACGCCGACGCCAGCTCCATCGCCGGAATCGGGCCGCTGCGCTGGATGGCCAACGGCTTCATCCTCGGCATCCCCGCCAACTTCATCATCGCTCTGGTGATCGTCGCGATCGTCGGCCTGATGGCCCGCAAGACGGCCATGGGCATGATGATCGAGTCCGTGGGCATCAACCCCGAGGCCAGCCGTATGACCGGCATCAAGCCCCGCAGAATCCTCTTCATGGTCTACGCGATCTCCGGCTTCCTCGCCGCGATCGCAGGCCTCTTCGCCACGGCGTCCGTGATGCGCGTCGACGTGGTCAAGACCGGCCAGGACCTCGAGATGTACGCGATCCTCGCGGTCGTCATCGGTGGCACCTCGCTGCTGGGCGGCAAGTTCTCGCTGCTCGGTTCCGCGTTCGGCGCCATCATCATCGCGATGATCCGCAAGACCATCATCACGCTCGGCATCGATGCCGCCGCGACCCCCGCGTTCTTCGCCGTCGTGGTCATCATCGTCTGCGTGATGCAGGCTCCGAAGGTCCATAACCTCAGCGCCGAAATGAAACGCAAGAGGGCGCTGAAGGCACAGTCCAAGGCGGTGACGGCATGAGTAACGCAACAGTAGAAGCAAAGGCAACGAAGAAGGCAAGTGTGCGTAAGTCTCGCCATCTTGATCCACAGATGATCCCGACCATCGCGGCCGTCGTCATCTTCATCCTCATGCTCATCATGGGCCAGGTGCTCTTCGGCACCTACGCCAGGCTTGGATTCATCTCCTCGCTGTTCATCGACCACTCCTACCTGATCATCCTGGCCGTCGCGATGACCCTGCCGGTGCTCACCGGCGGCATCGATCTGAGCGTCGGCGCCATCGTCTCCATCACCTCGGTGGTGGGCGTCAAGATGACCATCGCCGGCACGCCCTCGTGGCTGGCCATGATCGCCATGATCATCATCGGCATGTTCTTCGGCCTCTTGGCCGGCACGCTGATCGAGGAGTTCAACATGCAGCCGTTCATCGCCACGCTTTCGACGATGTTCCTGGCCCGCGGCATCTCCTCGATCATCTCCACCGACTCGCTCACCCTGCCGGAGAACAACAACTTCGACTGGATCTCGAACCCGATCAAGATCATCGACAACCCCAAGATCGCCAACGACCTGACGTTCAACATGGGCGTGGTCATCGCCATCATCGTGGTGGTGTTCGGCTACATCCTGCTGCACAAGACCCGCACCGGCCGCACGATCTACGCCATCGGCGGCTCGCGCTCCTCCGCGGAGCTCATGGGCCTGCCGGTCAAGCGCACCAACTACATCATCTACTTCACCTCCGCGACGCTCGCCTCGATCGCCTCGATCGTCTACACGGCGAACATCGGCTCGGCGAAGAACACGACCGGTGTGGGCTGGGAGCTCGACGCCGTGGCGTCCGTCGTCATCGGCGGCACCATCGTCACCGGCGGCTTCGGCTACGTGCTCGGCTCCGTCATCGGCGCCCTGGTGCGTTCCACCATCGACCCGCTCACCAGCGACTTCGGTGTGCCGGCCGAGTGGACCACCATCGTGGTCGGCCTCATGATCCTGGTGTTCGTGGTGCTGCAGCGTGCGGTCACCGCGTTCAACAAGAAAGAATGACGGCTCCGGTTTGCTGATATAGGTATATCGCAAGGGGACATGCCCGGTTTCGGGTGTGTCCCTTTGTTTTTATGTGTTGTTTCGCGTTTTGTTGCGCGTCGAGTTGGGCGGTAGGAATTGGGTTTGGTGATAAGTGGTGCAACGTTTGCTGTTTGATATGAAAGTTTGTGGATTATCAGACATAATGCTCGCTTATTGAGCGGATTCCAAGGTGGTTGCCTTAGAATAAAAACGATTCAATTTGATTGCACCGGTGATTCTCATGTTTTGTGGAACCGTTTGTGTGATCCATTCGAAGGAAAGGCGGAGGTATGAGCGGGCAAAATAATGAGGGCAAGCTGATCGTCAATGGCATTCCGGTCGACGAGGCCGACAAGCAGCGGTTCATCGAGGCGGCGGGCGGCGTTCCCGTCGAATTCTGCGGCACTCCCGAGAATTTCGGCGACATGAAGGTCAAGGCGCAGATTCCCGAGGAGCTGCGCGGCAAGGCGACGGCCGTCATCGGCAACTTCGACCCCTCGCTCGCCCCGCAATTCACCAGCCTGGAGTGGCTGCAGACATGGAGCGCGGGCGTCGACGCCTACATCGCGCCGGGCGTGCTGCCCGCCTCGGTGAAGGTCACCAGCGCCACGGGTGCCTATGGACAGTCGGTCGCCGAGCACATGATCGCCATGATGTGGGCGCTGATGAAGAACCTGCCGCGCTATGTGCGCAACGAGACCACGCACCGCTGGCACGACGAGGGCACGGTGGTGAGTCCCGAGGGCGCTACGGCGCTCGTGGTCGGCACCGGCGACATCGGCTCGCATTTCGCCAGGCTCGCCAAGGCCGCGGGCATGCGCACCATGGGTGTGCGGCGCAACGCCTCGCAGCCGGTCGAGGGCGTCGACGAGATGCATGGCTTCGACGAGCTCGACGCCCTGCTGCCGAGCGCCAACGTGGTGGCGATGTCGCTTCCGAGAGCCGCCGACACCCACCATATGTTCGACGCGCATAAGCTCGGATTGCTGGGCTCCGAGGCGATCGTCATCAACGGCGGACGCGGGGACGCCATCGACCTCGACGCGCTGCACGATGTGCTGGCCGCCGGCGCGATCCGCGGAGCCGGGCTCGACGTCTTCGAGACCGAGCCGCTGCCCGAAGCCAGCCCGCTCTGGGACGACGTCAACTGCCTCATTACCCCGCACGTCGCGGGCGGCGACCATCTGGCCGGCAACACCGGCCGCATCATCGACATCGCCCTGGCCAACATCCGCCGCTACGTCGCCGGCGAGCCCCTGGTCGACAACGCCCATCGCTAAAAAAAGGGAAACCCGCCATCCAGTGGTGCCGGATGGCGGGTTTCGTATATCTCAATTGCCGGTAAGGGAGGACTTCAACGAGCGAGTGCCCGGATAGTCCCGGCCTACCGGCTCATGACGTTTACTTGTAGGCCTCGTCGAGCTGGGCCTCCATGTCCTTGAAGCGGTCGACCGACGGTCTCCAGATCGGGTGGCCCGCGGCGACGACGAGCAACGGCTGCTCGAGGGTGCGCAGGTTGTCGACCGGGTTCTCGTCGAGCACCAGCAGATCGGCCGACTTGCCGACCTCAAGCGAGCCGGTGACGTCGTCGACGCCGATGATCTTGGCGGTGACCTGCGTGCCGGCGTGGAAGGCCTCGGCGGGCGTGAACCCGGCGAAACGATTCAGCAGCTGCATCTCGCGCCAGGTGGCGTACTGCGGCACGAACGGCATGGCGGAATCGGTGCCGACCCCAACCAAAATGCCCGCTTCGTGCGCCTGACGCGCGCCGGTGAGCATGCCCTCGACCACCGGGATGGCGTTCTGCATCTGCACATCGGTGAGGTTCAGGGTCTCCTGCGAGAGGAACTTCATGGGCAGGCCGGCCGAAAGCGTGGGCTCCAGGGCGGAGTAGCCGCGCAGCGAGTTCGGGTTGTCGAGGAAGAGGGCGATGAGCTCGTCGTCCAGCTCGCAGCCGTGCTCGATGGTGTCGACGCCGGCCTTGAGGGCCCGCAGCACACCCTCGTGGCTCTGGGCGTGGGCGGCGACGATGATGTCGTTGGCGTGGGCGGTCTCGCAGATCGCGCGCATCTGCTCGGTGGTCATCTGCGGCTCGCCGGCCTCGCCGGGCACCTGTGAATCGGTGACCCCGCCGGTGGCGGCGATCTTGAGCGCGCGGGCGCCATGGTCGATGTTGGTCTCGGCGGTGGCCCTCGCCTCGTCGGGAGTGCTGCTCTCCAGGGCGATCAGCGGGGCGCCGTGGCCATCGGGAATCGCGAGCAGCGGGCCGGAGGGGATGATGCGCGGGCCGACGATGTGGTTGTCCTGGATCTGATGGCTCAGCTTGACCAGCTCGTAGCCCACGTCGCCCACGGAACGCACCGTGGTGACGCCCGAGTTGAGCATGGTCATGATGTTGGATTTGCTGGTGGCGTACATGAACGCCTTGCCCACCGGGTTGTGCAGGAGCTTCGCCATTTTGCGCTGGCCTTCGGGCGTGCTGCCCTTCGGGTCGAGCGGCTTGCCCTGCGAGAAGGTGTGGATGTGGCCGTTGATCATGCCGGGCGAGACCACCTTGCCGGTCGCGTCGAGGCGATGGTAGCCCGGAGGCACGAGGGTGGAGGAGCTGGGACCGATCTTGCTGATCTTGCCGGTGCCGTCGACGACGATGGTGGTGTCGCTCAGGGTGCGGCCGTCCTCGTCTCCCGTGGCGACGGTGGCGTGCTCGAGGGCGAATGGCTCGATGATGGTGCTACGTGGTGAATGCATATCCAACTCCCTTGATCATGGAAACGTATGCGGAAAACAGCCTTTCCCCAACTCTATCAGCCCGAACCGAGATACGCCCCGCGCCAACCCTCTTGCCTAGAGGCGGGGGAGGGACGGGATGGTTTTCATCGTCAGGAGCGCGGCGAGGTAGACGGCGCAGAGGACGGTGAAGATGACGTCGCGGCGGGCGACGCGCATGGCATGCCAGTGGGTGCGGTGGATGCCTTCCTCGTAGCAGCGGGCGTCGAGGGCCAGCGAGAGGTTGTCGGAATGGCGCAGCGCCCCCGCGAAGATCGGCACGACGATGGCCGCCAGGGCCTTGACGCGCTTGGCCGGGGAGCCGGTCTCGATGCTGCCGCCACGGGCCGATTGCGCGTCGATCACGTCGCGCGCCTCGCCGGCCAGCGTGGGCAGGAAGCGCAGCGCCAGGCTCATCACCAGCGCGAGTTCCTGGGTGTGCAGTCCGAGCTTGCGCAATGGCGAGAGCAGCGAGCCGAATCCGTCGGTCAGGGCGGTGGGCGTGGTGGTCTGCAGCAGGATGATGCCGAGGATGATGACCAGTCCGAAACGGCAGGTGTAGAGGATCGCCGCCATCAGGCCGTCGGTGGTAATGGGGAAATTCCAGATGCTGAACAACGGTCTGCCGGAACGCACGAAGAGCATGTTGACGATACCCATCACCACCAGCAGGGCGACGAAGCCGCGCATCGAATGCCACAGGCGTTTCGGGCTCAGGCGCGCGGCGGCCGCGATCACGATGACCATCGTGAAGGTGAGCAGCAGCTGCGGGATCGAGCCGACCATGAAGGAGGTGAACATCAGGACCAAGAAGACGACGAGCTTGACACGGGGGTCGAGGCGCTCGATGAAAGAAAGGGGCGAGCGGTTGGGAGTCGCCTGGCTGGAAGTCTTTTGATCGTTTTGGTCTTTTTCGGAGCCGGTGACCGTGGTCGAGTCGTTGGATACGGGATTACCAGACTCAGCGTCGCTGGAATTGGCGGCATTACTCGCATTATCGGAAAGCGTGACGATGCGATCGGCCAATTGCCGGGCCTGACGCATCGAATGGGTGACGATGACGATGGTGACGCCCTGCGCGTTGAGCGTGCGGACGAGGGCATAGATGCGCTCGCTGGCCGCCGCGTCGAGCCCGGCCGTCGGCTCGTCCAGGATGAGGATGCCCGGGTCGCAGGCGATGGTGCCGGCGATGGCCGCCAAGCGCTGTTGGCCGCCGGAAAGCGAGAAGGGGGAGCGGTCCGCCAAATCGCTGATACCCAGCAATTCCAACGCGCGATCGACGCGCTCATCGACCTCGTGAGCGGGCAGTCCCTGGTTGGTCGGCCCGTAGGCGACGTCCTGGCGCACGGTCTCGGCGAACAGCTGGCGCTCTGGCTGCTGCATCACCAGGCCGACGGCGCGACGCAACGCTTTCTTGCGCTGTTTCGCGTGTCTGGATGTGGCCGTCAGGTCGATGCCTGCCACCTCGAGCCTGCCGCCGCTTGGCTTGGAGAGCGCGGTCATCAGACGGGTCAGGGTCGATTTGCCGGTGCCGTTGCGGCCCATGATGGCCACGACCTCGCCTGGCTCGATGCGCATGGAGAAGTCGTGGAGGGTGTCGGCGTCGGCCTTCGGATAGCGGAAGGAGACATGGTCGAAGAGGATCGCGGGCTGTTGCGATGTGCTGGCTGTGCCGTCGGCGTGGCCGGCATGGCCGTTTTCGAGACTTGCCTTGTGCCCGCTGGGTTGCGGATTCGGATTTTTCGGAGACCCGCCTGCCTCATTGTTGATGATGATGCCGTCAGGCTGTAATACGCCGGTGTCGTCGGCGTTCGTCACTGAGAGCTTCAGCGCGGCCTGAGTCTGCGTGAGCTCGACCAGCCTGGTGCCCTCGACACTAAGGATTCGGTCGGCGCGCAGCAGCTCCTCGGGCCTGTGGGTCACGTGCACGATGGTGACGCCCCGCTCCTGCAAGGCGTCGAGCACACCCAGGACGTCATGCTGCGACTGGGTGTCGAGCATCGCCGTGGGCTCGTCGAGCACGATCATCCTCGGGCTCATCGCGAGGATTCCCGCGATGGCAATGCGTTGCTGCTGCCCGCCGCTCATACGCGAGGGGTCACGTTCGATGTACGAGCGCATCTCGACCGCGTCAAGCGATTCATGCACGCGCAAGGTGATCTGCTCCGGCGTCAGGGCGAGGTTCTCGGGGCCGAACGCCACGTCGTCGCCCACCACGGTGGTGATGATTTGGTCGGCCGGGTTCTGGAAGACCGCGCCGATGCCCTTGCGCGCCTTGCGATAGAGGTCGCTATGCGGGGTGCCGTCGTCGAAGACGGTCTCGCCAAGCAAGGTGACCGTGCCGCCGTCGGGGGCGGTGAGGCCCGCGACGAGGCGTGCGAGCGTGGATTTGCCGGAGCCGTTGGGGCCCACCAGGCAGATGCGCTCGCCGGCGCGGATGCTGAGATCGATGCCGTCGAGCACCCAGGACTTGCCGTTGTCGTAGCTGAAACGGATATCCTTCAGGCTTGCCGCCAAGTCGTGTTGACGCTCGTCGTTAATAGCGGTATCCCCAACGGGCAAAGCCGCCGCGGGCCCGACGCCGTCGCGTTGTTGCGAACGTGCGGGCCGTGCGGCGGCCGAATCGTGAAAGTCGGTGGTCATAAGGCCTTCGAAGTTCCTTGCCTATGTGGTCTGAAGATGGTCGTCAGACCTAGAGCGACCTGTTGAGCAGGTTCGAGATCGGCTTGTAGATCACGAAGGTGACCACGCCGTGGATGCCGAATTTGATGAGGTTGAACGGCAGCAGGAACGGCACGACCATCGCCAGCACCTGCGCGGTGGTCATATGCGCGTAGATCGGGGTGATCAGTAGGTTGCCGCCGATCGCGGCGATGAGGCCGAAGACCACGCCGACCAGGATGCCGACCAGCGCGCCGACGCGGGTGCGCATGCGCTTGTAGACCATGGCCGCCGGCACGCTCAGGAACACGGAGACCAGGATGGACATGACCGCGCCCCACGGGTTCATGAACAGGTGGGGGATCCAGCTCAGGACGCTGACGATGAACGCGGCAGACGGGCCGAACGCGAAGCCGGCGACCAGGCAGATGATGCCGGAGAGGTCGTATTTGAGCCACGGCACGCCCGGCATGATGGGGAATTCGAGGAACGACGCCGCCATGGCCAGCGCCACGAAGAGCGCGTAGACGGCGATGCGTTGCGTCGACCAACGGCCCTTGTCGGCCACGCCGGTGGAGTGTGAGGATTGCGTCTTGTCCCGTCGATGGGAATCGGACGGTTTTTGGGTACCAGAAATATCGCTCATGATGAGCCTCGTTTCTTTCATCCGGACTATGACCGTTGGCCTCGGATTCCCACCGAATCGGCTGCTTTCGCGGCTCGCGGGCTTCGGCAATGCTGTCGTTTTGAGACCGACAGTGTCGTTACCGCCAATAAGGAATTTCACCTTCCCTGAAACTTGCGTTTCCATCTATACCCTCACGTATGGTCATCCCCTGACTAATTTTTCGCAAATCGATAAACGCGCTTTGTTAGTTACGCACAAGTCGGCAGATAGCAAAATGGGATTGGCCATATTTCGCCATTCCTGAAATCGTATATACCGACTTGTGCGTGGCCCTCACAGTCCGTCCATCGTGTGGGGGTGCAAGAATGGGGGTATGAGTGAAAACGAGGAAACTGTGGAAAATGGTGTCGCGGCAAGTGTGGCGCAGTCACCGATAGAGAAGCTCGCCATCGTCGTGGTGACCTACAAGCGCCAGGAGCTCTTGGCGACGCTGTTCGATTCGATCGAGAAGCTCACCGTGGCGCCATGGCGCGTGGTCGTGGTCGACAACGAGCATAGCGACAAGACCCGCGGCATGGTCGAGGAGTTCTCGGCGGCGCTCGCGGCCCAGTGGGGCGAGACGGAAGCCGACGAAAGCGGCAACACCGCGCGCGTGCTCTATGAGCCGCAGGCGGGCAACATCGGCGGTTCCGGCGGCTTCTCCAACGGCGTGAAGAAGGCCTACGAGATCGGCGCGGAATGGTTCTGGGTGATGGACGACGATGTGGCCGTCCTACCCAACGCCATCCAGGAACTCTCCAAGTGGACCCCGCGGCACGATGTGGTCCAGGGCTCTCGCCTCGACTACGACGGTGGAGATTTCTACTGGCAGTATGACTTCATCGTGCCGCTCGGCATCCCCAATCCCATCGCGCCCGCGGCGTTCGGCCCCTCCGGCTACCGCACGATGGACACGATGTGCTTCGAGGGCGGGCTCTTCCGCCGCAACATCGTCGAGCAGATCGGTCTGCCGGACCCGCGCTTCTTCATCTATTGGGACGACACGATCTACGGCTACCTCGCCAGCAAGGTCACCGACCCCATCGTCGTGCGCGACAAGATCATTCGCCGCACCCGCGTGATCGGCAACTGGGACATCGCCGGCGTGCGCCAGCTCAACTCGACCTCCGACATGAACCGCTACCACATCATGCGAAACCGCGGCTACATGGCCCGCTACTTCATGGCGCACGGCGACTATCGCCCGGCGCTCTTCGGACTGGGCACGCTGCTCACCGCCATCAAGGAGGTCATCCGTCTGGTCGCCGTCGACCGCGAGCACCTGAAGACCGGGCTCAAGCAGATCGCCAAGGGCTGGGTCGACTCGCGCAAGCTCCTGCACGATCCGAACTGGAAGCCGATGCCGCCCCTGAAGTGATGATTGGCTGGGGTGGGCTGTTACGTGACGCGCGCGTGCGTGGCAGTCGCGTCACGTAACAGCCCACCTGCGTCACATCCGCGTCACAAACGCAACTTGTGTGGTGCCTGGATTGCGTTTGTGACGCTAGTAGTCCATATTCCGTCGCAAATGCAACCAATTTGGCTGCCGGCTTGCGTTTGTGACGCCAGTGACTGATATTCCGTCACATCCACAACTTATGGGGTGCCTGTCTTGTGTTTGTGACGCTGGTGGGCCACACTCCGTCGCAAACGCAACTAATCTGGCTGCTGGATTGCATTTGCGACGCTGATGGTCCATATTCCGTCGCAAACGCAATCAATCTGGCTGCTGGATTGCATTTGTGACGCAAAAACGTCAGATAGCGTCGCAAACGCAATCCAACATGCCTATGTGGGCGAATACTTCGATCGCTCAGCGGTGGATGAACAGGCCGCCCTCGCCCCAGGCCCACTGCCCGCTGCCGGCGCCGATTTGGAAGTTGAGCTTGGCGATGCCCAGATCGTTCAACGCCTGGCCGTCGTCGACGCTGTGGTCAAGCGTCGCCGCGGCGGTGTCGTCGGTTGCGCTGTAGGAGAAACGCACCGGCTGGAAATTCATGGCGCTCGGGGCCTTGCGCGCGGCCTCGACGCCCGCCTTGAACCATTCCGGGGCGTGCTCGCGTTCCTCGGCGCTCATCGTCGGCGTCATCGCATCGAAGGTGATGGACTCGCGATGCGAGGCGGCCTCGGCGGCCAACGTCTGGTAATCCTTGGAGACGAAGTCCTTCGGATGCTCGTGCTGGCCAATGACGACCACCAGGTAGAGCGTCTCGCCGGCCTTGATACGGCAATGTTTCGCGGCCTCGTCGCGGTCCAGGCTGCCGCTGACCCAGCAGGTCGCCAGGCCCCATGAGGTGGCGGTGAGCACCAGACGCTCGGTGAAGAAGCCGGCGCGCTCGCGGGCCTCGTCGTCCTTCGGGCCGACCACGGCGATGTAGTCCGCCGCGTTGACGAAGTGGCCGGAGGCGTTGGCGTCGGCGAAGACCTTGGGCTGGTTGCGCACCAGCTGCACGTGCAGGCCGGAGATCGTGTCGATCGCGTCGATGGACGCCTCGAGTTGCCGGGCCTTCTCGTCGTCGAGTGGCGTGGCCGACCAGTTGCGGGTCGAGGTGCGGATGTTGACCATATCTATCAGTTGATTATGTTCACTCATAGACACCATTATGCGTCATACTCCCCAACAATGTGACGCTTCGCACGTTTCTGTCGCCGCCGCGCTCCCGACGTCGGGAAATGCGTATATCAGGTCGTTTTCAGCGGCTGGGCAGGGCATGGAAAAAAGACGGGAGACGGGGTGGTGGTTGGGTATCGCGTGAGGTATGGTATACGCGTTATTAGGCGTTGCCGCGCACATGTTGCGAACACACAAACCTGAGGGGTAACAATGATTGAGACAGCACAGGCATTCGGCGTTGACATCGGTGGTTCGGGCATCAAGGCCGCGCCCGTGGACCTTGAGAAAGGCGACTTCGCCCTCCCGCGCCTGAAGATCCTCACCCCTGACAACTCCACGCCCAAGGCCATCGCCAAGATCGTGCGCCAGCAGCTTGAACACTTCGAGGTGCCCGAAGGCGCCCCGGTGGGCATCGCCTTCCCAGCTCCCATCAGGCCCGGCAAGCCGATTGACTTCATCGCCAACCTCGACAAGTCCTGGATCGGCATGGACGTCACCGCCTTCTTCTCCGAGGCGTGCGGCAGGCCCGTGACCGTGGTCAACGACGCCGACGCGGCCGGCCTGGCCGAGCAGCAGTACGGCGCGGCGAAGGGCGAGGACGGTCTGGTGATCGCCACCACGCTCGGCACCGGCATCGGCACCGCCCTGATCTACAACGGCGTGCTCATCCCCAACACGGAGCTCGGCCACATCGAGCTGGCCAAGGGCAAGGGCGACGCCGAGAAATACGCCGCCTCCTCGGTGCGCGACAAGAAGAGCCTGGGCTACAAGAAGTGGGCCAAGCGCCTGACCAAGTACTACGGGCTGATGGAGAAGTACTTCAACCCCGACCTCTTCGTGGTCGGCGGCGGCGTGAGCCGTATGAGCGAGAAGTTCCTGCCCTATATCGACGTCAAGACGCCGATCGTGCCCGCCAAGCTGCGCAACCAGGCCGGCATCGTGGGCGCCGCCTACTACGCGACGACCAAGCTGGTCTGAGCATCGGTTCATTCGTTTTTTTTATTCGTTTTATTTGGTATTGGTTGGTTCCGCCCGGGGTCGCGCTTCGGGCGGAACCAATTGCGTTGTGAGGCGCTTCTCGCCGGCGCTGGAAATATTGGAAGGGATTGAATCGTTATGCGGTTTTCGTCAAGGGTGGGCTCGACACGGCTCAATGTGATCGCCGAGGCCGAGCGGGCCGCGCGCGCCGAGGGCGTCAGGCTTGAGACCGTCAACGATTCCAACCCGACCCATCACGGGCTCGCGCCGAAAGAGGTTCCGGGCGTGTATACCGCCGAGCCGCGAGGGCCGTTGGTGGCGCGCGAGGCGTTGGCCGAGTTCCTGACGAAGCGGAACGCGGAGGAATCGTCGCAGGTGCAGGAACAGGCACAGGCCGATTCCGTGGATCCGCAGAGGCTTTATCTGCTCAGCTCCACCTCGCAGGCATATTCGTGGATTTTCAAGCTGATGTGCGACCCGGGCGACATCGTGCTGGGCCCCAAGCCCGGCTATCCGCTGATCGAGTCCATCGGCGGGCTCGAATGCGTCGAGACGCTGGAATACCAGTTGGAATTCGACGGTTCGTGGTTCATCGACGTCGGCTGGATCGAGCGCCTGCTGGATGGTCCGCAAAGGGAGCGGGTGCGGGCGATCGTGCTCATCAACCCCAACAATCCCACCGGTTCGTATGTGAAGCCGGAGGAGCGCGAGGCGTTGGTCGCGTTGTGCCGCGAGCATGGCATCGCCATCATCGCCGACGAGGTGTTCTTCGACTACTCGCTCGAGCCGTTCGCGGGCAATCGCCGCTTAGCTGGCGAGCAGGGCGCGCTCACCTTCGCGCTCGACGGATTCTCCAAGGCACTGGCCGCGCCGCATGCCAAGGTCGGATGGATTCAGGTCAGCGGGCCCGACGACATGGTGGACGAGGCGCAGCGCCGTCTCGACGTGATCGCCGACGACTATCTGCCTTTCAGCGACATCATCGCCACACGTATGCCCGAGCTGCTCGCCGCCGTGCCGGGTCAGCTTCGCCGTGTGCAGGAGCGCACCCGCGCCAATCTCAAGCTCCTGCATACCATGCTGGACGAGGATGAGGCCGGCTTGGTCTCCGTGCTGCGGCCCGAGGGCGGTTGGAATGTGCTGCTGCGCTTCCCGTCGATGATCGACGAGAACGACCTGGTGCTCCGCCTCATCCACGACTCGCGCCTGACCGGCCAGCCCGGATACTTCTTCGACATGGCCGGCAACGGCTATCTGGCAGTCTCGCTGTTGCCCGAGCCCGACGTCTTCCGTCGCAACATCAACGCGGTGCTTAAGGCCGTCTCCGCGCTGATGGCGGCATAGCGAATCGGCGCGCAATGTCGCGTCGTGTTGCGGATCGTTGCGCGATGTGTCGTCAGAAAGATATCAATAACGATTTTCGCCTTGGTATACAAGGTTTGTAGATAAACGATATCAATTCGATATCAATTCGATATCAATACGTAATATCGTTCTAAATTATCTCGAACCAGCTTTGCACCTCGTGGAACAACGCGGGATTCGTGTTGGTCAGCGCGTCGTCACGGCCGGGCACGAACAGCGCCATGAACGCGATGGCGAGGCTCGCGACCACCAGGACCATGACGACCAGGCGCGCGAGGTAGCGCCTCCAGCCGATGTGCGCCCAACCCGGCACCATCTGAAACTCCTTGCGGCGCTCGGCCAGCGAGATTCCTTCTTTCGAGGTTGACGTCTCCTTGAGCCTCAACAGCCCGTCATCCTCGGCGTCCTCGCCCAGCAGCGAGGGGAGCGCGGCGACGGTGGCGAGGCTCACCAGCCAGCCGAAATCGATTATGTAGCGCCAACCGAGGCCGCCTTTCATCGCGTCCAGGACCATGAGGATGGCCGCCAGCGTGAGCATCGCCCACACCGTCGCCAGCAAGCCGTGCGCACGCAGCCTTCTGCGGGTTTTCGGCAGCAGCAGGGCTAGGGCGCAGACCAGCGCGGGGCACAGGGCCACCAGGCCGCCCACCATCGGCTCGACGTAGGTCCAGGTGGGCAACGGGGCCGGGTCGATGGCCAGGAACGGGAAGCCTGGCGAGGGGCGCAGCGGCAGGAAGAGATAATAGCCGATGGCCGGCAGCAGGTTGATCGGGGATGGACGCTGGCGCGTCATGTCGGCGACGGTGAGCTGGTAGCGTTCCCCGAAATCGATGGGCGAGCCGAACCGGACCTGGTTGTAGGCCATGAGCGGGGCGAGGACGACCAGCGCGGGCAGCAGGACCGCGCCACAGGCGGCGAGCAGCGAACGGGTGTCGCGCTTGGTCGATTCCACGCGGGGCAGCGCCAGACGGATTTGCGGCCAGAAGAGCGGCAGGGCGAGCAGCGCCACGACGATGAAGGTGGGGCGGCAGCCGAAATTCGCGGCGATGCACAGCGCGCCCGCGGCCAGATGCGGCTTGGAGAGCGAGGGCGCGGAATCGAAGGTGATCAGATGACGATGATGTCGGCGGCCTTGGCCTTGGTCGTGGCCGTTGCCGTTGCCGTTGCCGTCTGGATTGGTCTCGCCGGCCCCCATCCACAGCCACAATCCCATGGCGCTCAGCAGCAACGAGGCGGCGAAGGGTATCGTATAGAAATTCATGCGGAACGCCAGATACCCGGCGTTGCTGCCCACCGCCACCAGCGCCAGGGCCAGCGAGACCGTGGCCAGCGAGGCGCGTGGGGCCACGCGACCGATGAGGCGGATGACCAGCAGCGAGCCGAAAATCGCCACGCCGAGCAAGAGCAACGCCACCGCCGCGCTCGAGGGGAGCATGAGCCCGCCGGGCACGAACCACGAGGTGATGATGCGGTAGGGCGCGAACAGCAGCAGCGCGGGCAGCACGCCGAAATAGGTGAACCACTTGCCGTCATGGAAGGCGTAATCCCAGTAAATCGGTGAGACACCTTGGGCCAGCAGGGTCTCGCGCGCCTGGGGGTCGTAGGGGTTGCCGGCCTGTTTCAGGCCTTGGGGCACCGGCAGGTCGATCGAGGTGCGGCCGTGGATGAGCGCGTCGGCGAGGTGACCGTATTGGTTGAAATCATACGTATAGCCGCCAGCCGCGTGGAAGGTGCCCGAAGGGTTGGCCAGCGCCGAGGCGATTCGGGAGACGGCCATCGCGGCCAGCGCCAAGGCGAAGACCCAGAACGCGGCGCGCTGCTTGGTGCTGCCCGTGTCGAGCGGAATCCTCCATAGGCGCGACCCGGGCCACCAGAGCGCCACCAGCAGCGCCAACACCAGCATGGCCGCCACCCGGCCCCAATCGAAGTGGAAGGGCACCTTCGCGTTGGCGCGCACCGCCAGGAACGGGATGTCGCTGCCCACCGGCTCCTGAATCCACAGCGTGATCGACTTGCCTTGGCGCGGCATGGCCAAGTAGAGGGATTGCGGCACCTCGGTGGACAGCGCCTTGGTGGGGGAGGTGGTGCCGTCGACGTCCATGCGCACGTGCACCGAGGTGAGTGGCTCGTGGACCCGCCCAGCCTTGTGTGCGGCGGCGTGGCCGGCGTGGCTCGCGCCCGGCGTGATGGAGGGGTCGATCCGCACGTACGGCGAGCTGCCGTCGCTGGTCACGCTCAGGTAGGCGTTGGCCGGATCGGTGACGCGCAGGGTGCCGTCCGCCTGCCGGGAAAGCCCGGAACCCATGGGGTTGGTGACCGACGCGGTGTCGGTGCTCGCGCCGAAGGAACTCCAGAACGGCATGTTGAGCGGCAGGGCCTCGATGAGTATGACGACAAGCGCCACGAGAAGGGTTGGAATCGCCCATCGATGGCGTGAAAAAAGGCCGTGCTTGTTAGTGCTCACCCCATTATTCTATAAGCTTCATGTCTGGCTGAATTGAAAGAATTGCACATATGTCTCATTTCTTTTCGCACGCGCGTGGTTCCGCCGATTCATCAGGAAAACATGACTTCCTCGATAGGCTTGGGCGTGTTGCGAATCATCTGAATGTGGCCTTCGGCACGGGCGTCGAACCTTTCCATTCCCACGGCAAACTCGACCAGCCCGGTGACGCGGGCGAGGTTCCCGGCGAGGCCGTCGTACCGCCGGAATTGAAGCTGCTGATGGACCAGACCATGGAGCTCGGCCCGCTGGTCAAATGCCAGACATTCCATTTCGACGGTGTGCCGGACGGCATCGAGCTCGGCTGGGCGCAACTGCCGCAATTGGGTGGCCGGTTTTTCTCTCTGGGCGTCTTCGTGGGCAGGCGCGGATTCTGCCAGGTGGCGCTCGCCGACGGCAAGGGGCGCGTGTTTCCGGGCTCCGACCCGCAGATGGACACGCACGACATGGACGCCGCGCTGGTGCTGGGCAAGGAAGGCGATTTCCTGCTGCACGACGATTCCCGCTTGGTGCGTGGCCTCGCCTCGGCGGCCGGCTCAGACGATATGCAAGACGGCGGTGATGGTAACGAAAGCAGGTATGGGCGTGGCAGGAACGTCAGCACCATGCAGGGCGGCATCGTCGGCCGCGATATGTTCGGCCGCATGACCTGGCTCGCCTCCTGGCTGCGCCACGGCGACCGCTATACGCTCGAGCAGATGCGCTATCCCCTTCCGGAGGACATGCGCATCGACCTTGATTACCGCGACGCCGTGGCTATTGCCTTCTTCGCCGCCTACATGCTGCCTGGCATGAGCGGCCAGCTCATCGGCTTCGGCGCGGGCAACATCTTCCGCCGGCTCAACCGTGAGGCCCCGCTCGGCGCCATCCGCCGCAGTGTGCACGACACCCAGGAGGCCCGCGCCCACGGGCTTCGCGTCTCCGGGCTCGAGGATTATTTCGCCGATCTTATGCGCGAATCGGGCGCGCTCAAGGAGTCGTCCGGCCTGGAGGCCGTGCACGGGGCCGAGCCGCTGCACCTCTATACCTCGAGTTATTCGGGCAATTACTTTTTCACGTGGGACGATTCGCTCAACCTCACCCCGGCGCTCGAGGCGCTTAACATCGAGGGCAACCTCAACCGCTTCGCCTCGGTGAGCGGCTGGCTGGAACGCAACGCGAGGGTCGGCGCCTTTCCTATCGAAGACACGGTCACCCGGGCCCAGGCCGCGCAGATCGACCACAAGCTGCTCGACAACCCGGCGCTGATGGCGCTGAACCCCGGCAAGGATGGCTCGGTCTCGCTCGACGAGTCCAGCACCGTTTCGATGCGCCGGCTGTTGGGGCTGGCCGCAGGGATCGCCGATGACGTCGCCCGTCACGCGCCGGGGGAGGATTCCGCTCAGCCGGGCACCCCGAAGGACAAACGAGGTGAGTGGATATACCGCCAAAGTGTCGCCACGCTGCTGCGCCGGCTCAAGCTGCCCTATCGTTTCGACACCGAATTCCGCTCGAATCTCAAGGACGGCAACGTCGCGGTCTCCTTCACCACGGCGGGCAAGACCATGATGCCCACTAGCCGCTTCGATGTGGTCAGCCGCGCCTGGAAGACCCTGAGCGACGCCGAACGCACCGAGATGAGCGCGAAATACAACCTGCGCGTGGGGCTCATCATCGCGGCGCTGTGCTTCGGCGCCGACGAGAGCGTCGAAAACGTGTCGATCCGCATCGATTCCATGGGGCTCGAGGAGGCCGTGGCCCAGCAGGATTCGGCCATCTCCAAGCTCATCGCCCAGGCGCTCGGCGCCTTCGAACGGGCCCCGAAGCCCAATATGGGCGCGGGCGGCTCCAAGGCCGATCCGAAGGACGGCGACATCCACGGCGACCCGATGCAGTCCGGATCGATGCCTGTGCGCGCCGAGGGCGACGTGGCGGCCATGCCGTTGCATTCCGCCGACACGCCATCGGGGACGTCCGAAAACAGGGGAGCGGCGGAAGACCAGCACAGTCACGCTTCCGATGCTGCCGATACCAATAAAGCTGACATGCCAGATGCATCGGTCACAGGTACGGGTGACGACTCGAGTGGTGTCAATCCCGTCCAGAACGCCAATACCACCAACCCCCAGGTGACGCAAACCGGCACGGACGATACCCATAACGGCAACGCCGACTTCGATTCCGATGATGATGACGAGGAAGACGACGCGCTGCTCAACGCCCGGTTCGAGGATTTGATGAAAGGCGTCGACCTCGACTCGGTGGCCATGAGCGTGCCACAGGGCGGCCAGAGTTCCCAAGCCTCGATGAAAGGCGACGAAGACGGCCAAAGTGACCAGGGTGAGGACACCGACGACCCTCTGGCGGTGCTGCGCAGTGGGCCGACCACGAAGACCCTGGCCACGGTCACCTTCTCGCGCGGTGATTTCCTTGAGCGCATGCGCGCCGCCGGTCTTTCCCATCCGGAGGAGACCTACGAGCGTTTCGGCGCCACGCTCGACATCGCCGGCTTCAACGGACTCAACACCGCCTCAAAGCATCCTCAGTTTACCTTGCGCGACAAGCGTTTCTCGCCTCTGGGCAGCCAGGAGGAGCCCGAACTCTCCGACCAGCGCTTCAGCGGGAACGTGGCGAAGGTCCTCGGCACCGACGCGGCCCTCGGCCTTTCCATTCAACGCGCCGACCTGATGCAGCGGGCGGTCGACGAGTTCCACCGGATCGCCGCCGACACCACGCTCGAAAGTCCCGCCAAGGCCCAGCGCGCCATGGATATCGTCAACTCGATCGGCGACCCGGAGCTCACCGAACTGGCCTCGGATGTGAGCAAGGCCCTCATCGACGGTGTCGACACGCCCGACCTCGATTTCACGCTCTCCAAGCGGCTGGACGGCGAACGCCTGAAGGCCCGCGACCTGCTCTTCTCCGGCCAGGTCGACCAGGCCATCGACAGCCTCGAGCGCGCCGTGGCCGACCTCGATGAGCGCTACGCCGGCGGCGGGGCGGCGAGGTATTTCAACTCCTACGCCGAGCGCGTGGTCTACAACCGCCTCTTCGCCACGCGCGACGAGCGCACCGTGCTCATCCCCGACAACCTCTTCTATGCCCACATGGAGCTGGCCGACGTGCTCGCCCAACTGCGTGGCGCGAAGGCCGCGTTGCCGCACCTGAACAAGCTGGTGGCCTACGCCCCGGCCTACCCGCTCTCGCACCTGCGCCTGGCCGTGCAACTGGCCCGCGAGGAGGACTGGAACTCCGCCAGAGCCGCCTGCCTCAACGCCCTGCGCGTCTCGCTCGACCGCGACGACGCCGCCTACGCCTACTACCGCCTGGCCTACGCCGAGTGGATGTGTGGCCGTTTCGACGTGGCCGCCGCCTGCTATATCATGAGCGAGCACATCGCGCCCGGCAAGATCGCCTCGCTGGACGGCGAGTTGCAGGAGCTGCTGGCCCGGGCGCAATCGCAATGCATCCTCGTGCCCACCAGTTTCGAGCTGGCCCAGCAGGTCTTGGAAAGCCACGGGCTTCCGGTCTGGCCCCACACCGAGGTCGCTGACATCGTGCGGCGCGCGGCTAGGGTGTGCGTCGACGGCGGCATGTTCGTGCCAGCTAGGACGCTTTCAGTGGCCGCGGCCCGCATGGACGACGGCGCCGACGAGGGCATGGACATGGCCCAGGCCCAGTTCCTGCGCTCGTTGAGCGCGTGAGTGGCTTGGTATGGTGCTTGGCTTGCTTTGCGGTGCGGTTTCGGCGTTATCGGCATGTTGGTTTGGTCAATATTATCGGATGATTACTGAGGAAACCATTGATATTCGATGGTCGTAAGATACATTGATATAAGGCGGGCCACGATATAAGACTGGTCACGGCGCGATGACTTTTTGTTTCGGGATACACAAGGATAGGCGAATATGAGCACAGCACAAGGCAACGGCGATGACGGGGCGGACCAGCAGCTCGCATGGGATTTCGGCGGCGGCGAACCCACCGTCACCGACGACACGGGCATCGCGGCCCTCGCGCCCGGCTCCCTGCCCTGGATCGCGGCCCTGCGCCCCACGGACGCGGACGCCGAACGCCTGACCAGGCTCGATATCCCCAAGCTCTCCAGCGAGGCCGCCGCCAGGCTCTGGGCCAAGGTCGCCTCGTGGGTGGAAAGCGACCAGATCGCCTACTACATCAACAATTCTTCTACATCTTCTGATGCCGCCTACGACGACCGTATGCGCTGCCTGCAGGCGCTCGAGGCCTCGTTCCCTTCGCTCGACACGCCTCAATCGCCCACTCATCGCGTGGGCGGTACCATCTCCAATGAGTTTAAATCGGTGCGCCATCCCTCCCAGATGCTGAGCCTCGACGACGTCTTCTCCATCGCCGAGCTGCGCGAATGGTACGACGGCGTGCGCAAGGACCTCGAATGGCCCGAAGGCAAGGCGCTGCCGATGACCTGCGAGGTCAAGATCGACGGCCTGGCGCTGAACCTGCTCTACCGCAACGGCGTGCTGCAGCAGGGCCTCACGCGCGGCGACGGGGTGACCGGCGAGGACATCACGATGAACGTGCGCACCATCTCGTCCATCCCGCAGAACCTCGGCGGCTCCCCGCAAGACATCCCCGAATTCGTCGAGATTCGCGGCGAGGTCTTCATGCGCTGGGACGATTTCCACAAGCTCAACGACGCCAACGAGGAGGCCGGCAAGGCCCCGTTCGCCAACCCGCGCAACGCCGCCGCCGGATCGCTGCGCCAGAAGGACCCGCGCATCACCGCCACCCGCCATCTGAGCTTCTACGCCCACGGCCTCGGCACCCTGCGCTGGGCCCCGGGCTCGGCCAACGAGGGCCACGACGCGGTCAACGACCAGTCCGAGGCCTACGAGCTCTACCAGAAGTGGGGGATTCCGGTCTCGCCGCACAACCGCGAGATAACGAGCTTCGACCAGATTCTCGACATGATCGACTACTACGGCAAGCACCGCGGCGACATCGAGCACGCGCTCGACGGCATCGTGGTCAAGGTCGACGATCTTGCGCTGCAACGTCGGCTCGGGGCCACCTCCCGCGCGCCGCGTTGGGCCATCGCCTACAAATATCCGCCCGAAGAGGTCAACACCCTGCTTAAGGACATCGTCGTGCAGGTCGGCAGGACGGGGCGCGTGACCCCCGTGGCCATCCTCGACCCCGTTTATGTCGCTGGGTCCACCGTCGCGGCGGCCACGCTACACAATCCTTCCGAGGTCAAGCACAAGAACGTCATGATCGGCGACGTGGTGGTGGTGCGCAAGGCCGGCGACGTCATTCCCGAGATCGTCGGGCCCGTGCTCGAGCGACGCAAAGGGCGCGAGAATGAGCTGCGCGAGTTCGTCATGCCCGAATACTGCCCGTCGTGCGGCGCGAAGCTGGCTCCGGCCAAGAAGGGCGATATAGACATCCGCTGCCCGAACGTGGAGTCGTGCCCGGCGCAGTTCACCCAGCGCGTCATGAACCTGGCCAGCCGCAAGGCCCTCGACATCGAGCACCTGGGCGAGCAGAGCGCCATCGCGCTGACCAACCCGGAGGACAACAGGCCTGAATCCACCGCCACCTACACGTTGCGGAGCAAGGACATCGAGGTGGGGCCGGACGAGGAGCCCGAACCCTACGAGCCGCCCGCCGGACTGCGCCTGCCTGAGCGGCAGAAGCCGGTGCTCACCAGCGAGGCCGGCGTGTTCTCGCTCGACGCGGGCATGTTGAAGGACGTCAAGGTGTGGCGTGAGCTCGCCGTCGTCGAGGTCACCGAGCACGTCGATGCCAAGGGCCACAAGCACAAGACACGCAAGAATCGTGGCCGGTCAGGGCTCTGGCACCAGGTGCCCGCCTTCTGGACGCTGCCGACCAAGGCGAAACTGGCCAAGGTGGATGAGAACAAGGCTGGGAATGTTGAGTCGGATGAGAACGGGAACGGGAACGGCACGGCGAGTGTCACCGCCGCCAGTGCCTCGGCGTCTTCCGCCGAATCGCATGCGCCAGCCGAGGCCGGCGTCTCCCAGCAGTATCCGGGCTACGACGTGCCTGACGACGCGGTGGTGGTCAGCACTGCCAAACGCCCTGCCAAAGCCCCGGAGGATCTCGGTCCGCAGCCCGTCTACGTGCGCCCGAGCGCCTATACGCTCCAGATGCTCGAGGAGATCGACAAGGCCAAGCAGAAGGACCTCTGGCGCGTGCTCGTGGCGCTGTCGATCCGCCGCCTCGGCCCGCCAACGGCGCGGCTCATCGCCAACCGGTTCGGCTCGATCGAGGCCATCTCCAACGCCACCAAGGAGGAGCTCTCCGCCATCAACGGCATCGGCGACGAGATCGCCGAATCGGTGGTCAAATGGTTCACTGCCGCCAAAGATCCCGACGATTGGCGCGGCAAGATCCTCCGGGCGTGGAAGGCCGCGGGTGTCGGCGCGAAGGTGGGGAAGAACACGCTGGAGCAGACGCTGGCCGGCAAAACCGTCGTGGTCACCGGCTCGCTCGACGAGTTCAGCCGTGACTCCGCCAAGGAGGCCATCGTCGAACGTGGCGGCAAGGCGGCGGGGTCGGTGAGCAAAAAGACCGACTATGTGGTGGTCGGTGCCAACGCCGGTTCCAAGGCCAGCAAGGCCGAGGAGCTGGGCGTGCCGATGCTCGACGAGGCCCAGTTCAAGACGTTGCTGCAGACAGGTGAGCCTGGGGAGTCGGGGGAGTCTGAGGAATCCGGCGGGCCTGAGACTGCTAAGGATTCCGGCGATTCCGGCGATGGGTCGGCTTCTGAATAATCACAGGTTTTCGGCGCCGGCTATGTTGACTTGGCGGGTTTGCGAATATTCGCGATTCGCGTGAACAACGGCATGCACCGTGGTGAGATAAGGAGCGCTGCCCAAGTCGGCGGCGCTCTGGCGAGCCGCGTGGCGGCACGATAGAGTGTGAGGGGAGATTCAAGGAGGATCAATGCCAGGGCAAGCTGATACCGGGACGATTGAAACGCGTATATACGAGCGGCTCTCGCACGTCATCGATCCGGAGCTGGGGCGCTCAATCACCGACCTGGGCATGGTCCCGTCCATCGAGGTGCGTCCCGACCCGGCCGATGCCACGCGTTACGAGGTCACCGTCCACGTCGAGCTCACCGTCCCCGGCTGCCCGCTTTCCAAAACCATCACCGAGCGCATCAACCAGGCCGTCACCAGCTACCCAGGTCTCAAACTCGAGCCCCACATCCAGATCGGCGCGATGAGCCACGAGAAACTTGGCAAGCTCGTCACCCAGCTCAAGGCCGAACGACGTCAGAACCCATTCAACAAGCCCGGTACCAAGACGCGCATTTTCGCCATCGCCTCGGGCAAGGGCGGAGTGGGCAAGTCTTCCGTCACCGCCAACCTCGCGGCCACCTTCTCCGCCTTGGGTTACGACACGGCGGCCATCGACGCCGACATCTACGGCTTCTCGCTGCCCACGCTGTTCGGCGTGCATTCGCGGCCCACCGACCTCAACGGCATGCTCATGCCCGTGGTGGCGTGGGGCGTCAAGATGATATCCATCGGCATGTTCGCCGGGGCCGACCGCGCGATTCTTTGGCGCGGCCCGCGTCTGCAGCGTTCCCTCGAACAATTTCTCGCCGACGTGTGGTGGGGCAGCCCCGACGTGTTGCTGCTCGACCTCGCTCCCGGCACCGGCGATATGGCGATCTCCGTGGCCCAGGCCCTGCCGAACGCCGAACTGGTCGTCGTCACTACCCCGCAGCCAAGTGCCTCCGACGTCGCCGTGCGCTCCGGCCTGGTCGCCCTGCAGGTGCCGATGAAAGTCCGCGGCGTCGTGGAGAACATGAGTTATTACGACCATAAGGGCGAACGCCTGCGCCTCTTCGGCGAGGGCGGCGGCCAGCGCGTCAGCGACCAACTGACCGAGGCCCTAGGTTACGATGTCCCCCTCCTCACCAAATTGCCCCTCCAGCCCGAAATTCGCGAAACTGGCGAGGCCGGCCGCCCCGCCGTCCTCAACCCCGATGGCCGATTGGCAGACAGTCCTGTTGCCAACGCCTTCAAGGCGTTGGCAACAGGACTGATGGCCACTTTTTAGCAACATTTAAAAAGTGGCCACGTAAATGAACATATTGGGTATGAGAAAGGGTTGGAATCGTTAAGATTCCAACCCTTTAAAAATCTAAGGATGTGCGTTTCATGGCCACTTTTCAGAAACGCTCAAAAAGTGGCCACGCACCTTTAGAGATTGAAATAGAGCTCGTACTCGAGCGGAGTGGGGGCCAGGCGCTGCTGGTCGATCTCCTCGCGCTTCAGCGAGATCCAGGTGTCGATGAGGTCGGTGGTGAAGACGCCGCCGGCGGTGAGGAAGTCGTTGTCCTCCTCGAGCGCGTCCATCGCCTCGGCGAGGGACGCCGGCACGTGCTTCATGTTCTTGAGCTCTTCCGGCGGCAGCTCGTAGATGTCCTTGTCGACCGGGGCCGGCGGCTCGATGTGGTTGAGCACGCCGTCCATGCCCGCCATGAGCTGGGCGGAGAAGCCGAGGTAAGGGTTGCAGGTCGGGTCGGGCACGCGGAACTCGAGGCGCTTGGCCGCGGGCGCGGTGCCGGCGAACGGGATACGGATCGCGGCGGAGCGGTTGCGGGCCGAGTAGACGAGGTTCGTCGGGGCCTCGTAGCCGGGCACCAGGCGCTTGTAGGAGTTGAGCGACGGGTTGGTGAAGGCCAGCACCGACGAGGCGTGCTTGATCAGGCCGCCGATGTACCAGCGGGCCATGTCGGAGAGGCCGCCGTAGCCGTTCTCGTCGTAGAAGAGCGGCTTGCCATCCTTCCACAGCGACTGGTGGCAGTGCATGCCGGTGCCGTTGTCGCCGGCGATGGGCTTGGGCATGAAGGTGACGGCCTTGCCTGCCTCGAAGGCGGTCTCATGCACCACGTACTTGTACTTCATGAGGTCATCGGCTGCGTGCTGCAGGGTGTTGAAGCGGTAGTTGATCTCCTGCTGGCCGGCGCCGCCGACCTCGTGGTGGCTGCGCTCGAGGATGAGTCCGACCTTCTGCAGGTTGGCGACCATGTCGTCGCGCAGGTCCTGGTTGTGGTCCTGCGGGGCCGGCGGGAAGTAGCCGCCCTTGACGCGGTTCTTGAAGCCGATGTTGGGCGATCCGTCCATCTCGACCTCGGCGCCCGAGTTCCAAGGGGCCTCGATGGAGTCCACCTCATAGAAGGAGCGCTGCATCGAGTTTTCATAACGCACGGAATCGAAGAGGAAGAACTCGGCCTCGGGAGCGAAGCAGGCGGTGTCGGCCACGCCGGTCGACTTGATGTAGGCCTCGGCCTTGGCGGCCACCTGGCGCGGGTCGCGCGAATAGGGCTCGAGGGTGATTGGGTCGACCACGGAGTGGGCCACGACCAGCGTCTTGTGCTTGCGGAACGGGTCCACGAACGCGGTGGAGACGTCGGGCAGCAGCTTCATATCGGAGTTCTGGATGGCCTGGAAGCCGCGGATGGAGGAGCCATCGAAGGGCTCGCCGTCGGTGAAGGCGTCCTTCAGGAACTCGCTGGCCGGCACCGTGAAGTGCTGTTGGACACCGATGAGATCGGTGAAGCGGACTGAGATATACTCAATGCCTTCCGTGTTGATGAGGGCCTCAAGGTCTTCCTTGGTTTCGAGTGCAGTCAATGGACCGCTCCTTTCATGTTGTTTCTCACTATCAAGTCTAGAGGGATGGATTTCGTAGGCTCGCGCTTTGGGTTACGAGCATGTTTCATAACATATGTCACGCATCGATAGCAGCGACGATTGCGCTGGGGACCCGCGAATATGACGAATCCCTCCGCTTCATCAACGGAGGGATTCGAAGGCGTCAGCGTCCGCGCATCGCGCGACGGCTGATGTGCTGCGGACGGGTGGGGTCCATGCCCTTGGGGATGCCGAGGCCATGCTTGTCCTGCAGGGTGCGGAGGCGCTCGTTCAACACCTCGAGCTCGCCCTTGGTGAGCATGAAGCGGCGGCGCGGATGAATCTTGCGCATGATCGAGAGCTTGTATTGCGTGGGCTCGTAGCTCTTGCAATCGAGCACCTTCTTGCGCAGGTTCTTCAGGCGCACCTGTCCCTCGCCGGTGCCCACCTGGATGCGGTAGACGGGGATCTGGCTGCCGGCGGTCACGCCCTTGATGGCGTGCTCTTGGCGGTCCAGCGCGCGCTTGGTGCGGCTGGGCGCGCCCTCGGCCAGCAGGTAGATGCCGTTGTAGCCGGTGCCGCGCCAGATGGCGTCCTTCGTCTTCGGATCGATCCACACAGGCTGCTGCGGGAAGTTGTAGCCGGCCTTGTTGATGTTGCCGAGCACGCTGATGGCGGCGCCCGGGCGGCCCTCGATCTTGGCGTAGCCCACCTTGTCGGCGCGGTTGGTCAGCAGCATGGTGGCGAGTAGCACGCCCAGCATGACCACGAGGATGACCATGAAGATCCACCACAGCCAGTTGAAGTGCAGGAACAGGCCGGTGGCCACGCCCGCGATGACGGGCAGCAGGAAGGCCCCCGCCAGCAGCCACGGCAGCGCCTTGTCCTCGGCATGGGTGTACTTGTAGATCTCCATCATCTGATGGACGACTTTTAGCCCTTTTCTAGCCTTTTTTTCTTTGGCCATCGACTCCCTCACTTGTGTGGCTCGACTTTTGACACATAATGAATCAATTCTAGCAGTGGTACCGACGCAATAGTGCGGCGGTGTCGGCCCAGGTTCCGCCTTGGTTTCGCCGGGTGCTCGCGCCTATCGGCTGTGCAGCGGCCTGCCGTCGGCGCGCAGCAACGCCTCGCCCAACGTCTCGCTGAAGGTGGGGTGCGGATGGATGAGCCGGGCCGCCTCGCCAAGCGGCACGCGGTTGCCCACCAGTTCCTCCACCTCGGCGATGAGGTCGCTGGCCTCGGGGGCGAGCATATGGACGCCCAGGACGACGGGGGTTCCGGGGCCGCTGGCATACGTTCCCGTCACGACGCTCATCGATCCGGCCGAGCCGCTCATCTGCATCCGGGCGTTGCCCATCATCGGGTAGATGGTCTCCTTCGCCTCGCTGATGTCGCCATCCGCCCGGGCCTGCTCGAGGGTGAGCCCAACGCTCGCTGCCTCGGGTGTGGAGAAGACGACCTCGGGCACGGTGGCGTTGTCGACGGGCTTCGGGTCGAGTCCGGCGATTTTCTCGGCGATTACCATGCCCTGCTCGAACGCGCGGTGCGCCAGGGCCGGTCCAGGGGTGATGTCACCCAAAGCCCAAACGTGTTCGATGTTGGTCCGGCCGTAGGCGTCGGTGATCACCAGGCCGTGGTCGTCAAGCTTGAGGCCCAGGTCGGCGATCCATGCCGCGTCGGTGTTAGGATCGCGTCCGATGGCGGCGAGGGCGATGTCGGCTTGGATGTCGTGCCGCTCGTCCTGCGCGGTGTAATGTACCGTGACGCCTTGCGAGTTTTGCGATGAAGAGGAATCCGAAGAAAAATCATCAATATTATTGTCTTGCAATGCTTCCGGCAGACGGCCAGCGTCGATTCCGGTGACTTGGCTATTGGCGACAATGGTGATGCCGCTGGATTTCAGCGCCCTCGTGAGCGCGGAGGAGGTGCGGCGGTGCCAGTGGGAGAGCACGCGGTCGTGGCGGATGAGCAGCGTGACCTCCGCTCCAGCCTGCCGCCACAGCGAGGCGAACTCCACCGCCACGGCGCCGGCTCCGATGATGACGGCCGACTTCGGGAAGCGGGCGAGGCCGAGCGCCTGCGTCGATTCGATGAGCGCCCCGGCGAACGGTATGCCCGGCAATGGCCTGGGTCGTGAGCCCGTGGCCATCACGATTTCGTCAGCTTCGATTTCGATGGTGGTTGGTTCAGGTTTTCCGCTAGTTCCTTCATCTGCACGCGATGGTGCTTGAGTGATAACGGAAATGTGATGTGAGTCCGTCACCTCCGCCTCACCTTGGAACACCGTCACCTTCCGTGCCGCGAGCAACGAGGCCAAACCATTGGTCATCGAAGTGACCATACCGGTTTTGAATCCATTGAGCTTGCCGTAATCGATGGAGTCAAGGCTGGCGTTGACGCCCATACGAGCCGCGTCGCCGATGCCGGCGATGGCGTGGCTGGCGGTGATAAGCGCCTTCGAGGGGATGCACCCGCGGTTGAGACAGGTGCCGCCCAGCCTCGGCTCGCGGTTCACCAGCGCCACCGAAAGCCCCAGTTGCGCCGCCCGCAAGGCCACGGAATAGCCTCCCGGACCACCGCCGACGACACCGATGTCGAAATGCTCTGCCATGCGTCCCCCAGTCAACACGTGAATATGATTGCGCTCCCACCATTGTCCACCGCCGGCTGGAAATGATGGAGGAATCTGCGCCGGGCGCGTAGTCGGGATTGAGGCGAGCGACAATCAGACCACGTCCGCGAAAAATAATGATAATGAAGAAAATAAAAGAAAACCATCCGAACCATTCCCGCGACTTGCGTTGCGGTTCGATTCAGACGGTTTAAAGAAAAGTTTCGTCAGAGGGCTTACTTCGGCCAGTTGCCGCGCTTCTTGGAGGTCGGCTTCGGCACACGCCAACGGCGCAGCTGAATCGCGCGGCCCCAGGCGTAGGAGCAGGAGCGCGAGCCCTTGGCCACGGCCTTCTTGCCGAACTTGTCGATGAGCTTCTTCTTGAGCGTGTACCACATCACGACGATGTCGACGACGGCGATGATGAGGTAGATATAGGAGAATCCGATGATCGGCGCGTAGAGCGCGGGCCATTTGATGGCCAGCAGCATGCCGAGGATCATCGCGCCGAAGACGACGGGGATGAAGTATTCGGCGATGTTGAAGCGGGCGTCGACGTAATCACGGATATAGACGCGCCACGGAAGCTGCTCGGACTTGGGCATGTGCGACAGGTCGCCGGTGCGCATGGCGTCGTACTCGCGGTCCTCGCGGGCCCGGACGCGCTTCTTGTTGGCCTTCGCGTCGGCCTTGCGGTCCTTCGGGACGAGCGGATGCAGGTTCCTGTCCTGGGCCACCTTGCGCTTGGGGGTGGGGCGCCCCTTGCCCGCCTGGGCGTCCTGTTTGGGCTTCGATTCGGCGATGGGCTCCTGCGCCGGCTCCTGCTTCTTATCCTTGTTGAAAGGGTTCCATGTCATGTTTGCAGATTACGGTGAAGGCTAGACTCTTGGCGGTTTTGGGCGTGCTGGCGGGCGCCTGGTTTCCGGCGTTTTCGCGCCCATTGTGGTCGGCCGTTCCGGCGCTTGGTTCGCCACGTCCGGGCTCACGGAGAAGCCAATGGTATTTTGGTATGTTGATAACGACGAAGACAAACACATATATAAAGGAGCTTCACATGGCTGGAACGAGAGTCGAGGAGATCAGGGGGCGCGTGGACGGCGATTTCGCGCGCATCGTCGACCTGCTGAGCAAGAAGGTCGCGCTGAAATCGGTTTCGGCGCAGGGCATCACCGGCGAGCACATGCGTCGTTCCGCGCAATTCGTGGCCGACGAGCTGAAGGCGCGCGGTGTGGACGCCAAGGTGGTGCAATCCACCAATCCGGACGGCACCCCGGGCGCCTTCGAGGTGGTCGGCTCCAAGATCGTCGACCCCGACGCTCCTACTGTGCTGCTTTACGCGCACCACGACGTCCAGCCCGTGCCCGACGCCTCCGCGTGGGACACCGATCCGTTCGTGGCCACCGAGGTTGACGGACGCCTGTACGGGCGCGGCGCGACCGACGACGGCGGCGGCATTGCCATCCATTCCGGGGCGCTGCACGCGCTGGGTGACGAGCTCAAGGTCAATATTAAGGTCTTCATCGAAGGCGAGGAGGAGATGGGATCGCCGAGCTTCATCCCCTTCATCGAGGCGCATCAGGACGAGTTCGCCTCGGACGTTATCATCGTGGCCGACTCGGGCAACTGGAGCGCCGAGATTCCGAGCCTGACCACCAGCCTGCGTGGCAACACCGATTTGGACGTGACGGTGAAGGCGCTGGAGCATCCGGTGCATTCCGGCCAGTTCGGCGGTCCGATTCTCGACACGAACACGCTTTCGGCCATGCTTATCGCCTCGATGTACGACAAGGACGGCTCGCTGGTGATTGATGGGCTCGAAGGGGGAGACCCGGTCGGCGGCCTGCAGCGTGACCTTGACGAGGCGAGCGTGCGCGCTGATTCCTCCGTGGTCGACTCTTACCGCTTTGCCGGCACCGGTTCGCTGGCCTCGCGCTTGTGGACCAAGCCGAGCGTCTCCGTCATCGGCTTCGACGCGCATCCGGTCGAGGGATCCTTCAACGTCATCGCCAACGAGACCCGCTTCCGCCTCTCCATCCGCACCGCGCCCAACCAGCGCCCGGCCGACGCCGCCAAGGCCGTCACCGACTTCCTGCTGGCCCATGCGCCGTTTGGAGCCGAGGTGACTGTTTCGACGCTCGACGAGGGCATGGGATGGAGCATGGACCCCGACGCCGAGGCCACCAAGGACGCGGAGGAATCCATGCGTGAGGCGTTCGGCGTTGAGCCGATCAACAAGGGCGAAGGCGGATCGATCCCGTTCATCCCCGAGCTGCAGAGGATCTTCCCTGCGGCCCAGGTCCTTGTCACCGGACCCGAAGACCCTAAGGGCAACGCCCACAGCCCCAACGAATCGATCGATCTCACCAGCCTCAAAAACAATGTGATCACCGAGGCACTCATCCTCGACAAACTGGGGCACTGAACGCAAATAGGGTAGTCGTGACTGCGCGGGATATGCGATGTTCGGGACGCTCCTTGGCCGCTCGGCCATGTCTTACGCCCGAACATCGCATATCCCGCACAGCCACTAGTGATAATGATTATGCGCCGTGTAATTAAAAAAGCGGATGCTGCCGCAGGCTTTAGGTCTCTTACTGTTGGCGCGCCGAGTCTACGCCATTGGCCTGCGGCAGCGACTGAAACTGTGGCCTTTCGGCTGGTGTTTTTGGACGATGCTTTCTTAATTGATTCTGTGGGTAAATGCTGATTGGTGACGAGGATGTTTGTCTTTGCTGCTTTTGATATAGCTTCTTGATGTTGCTCGGCCCAGGATGCAGATTTGCACTGTTCCGAGAGATGTTTGCCCTTATCACTTGGCGGCTAACCGGTAAGTGACCGTGTGCCTGCGGCAGCTATTCGCTTGTGAGTCACCTCCGTGGCCGCTCCTTGAATCGGATTCCTGAGGCACGAGTGTGGGGTGGGGATGTCCCATGTTCGGGCGTAAGACATGGCCGAGCGGCCAAGGAGCGTCCCGAACATGGGACATCCCCACCCCACACGACCACCCTGCGTAAGACAGTTTGCCCTGGCCACGCTCTAGGATGACGAATTGACACGGGGGCTGGTCGTTAATGGCTGGCTGAGATGAGGGTTTCCTCGACCGAATGAACGTGAGTCCGGACAATGCCGGCGAACGGACGTCTCTTCCCGTGCCTTGTATGCGCGCCGAAAAGCGGTGCGCACGTACGAAAGGCACAGATCATGTCAAATTCGAATACCATAGTCAAACCCGCCAAGCCGAATCTCAAATGGCGCGTCGTCGACATCGCCGTCGCGTCTGTCATCGGCGTGGCCAGCGCGCTGATCTACTGGGTGGCCGCGCTGCTCTACGGCCCCATCGGCTCGCCGCTTGACGCTCTGGTTCCCGGCCTCGGCGGCCTGATGAATGGCTTCTGGCTCTTCGCCGGCCCGCTCGCCGCGGTCATCGTGCGCAAACCGGGCGCGGCCACGTACGCTGAGGTGGTGGCCGGTGTGCTCGAGGCTCTGCTCGGCAACCAGTGGGGCGGCGCAGAAACATTCCTCATGGCGCTGGTGCAGGGGTTGTGCGCCGAAATCGTTTTCCTCGTGGTCATGTATAGAATCTGGAACGTGGTGACGTTGACGCTTTCCGGTGCTCTCTCGGCCGTGGGCTGCTGGGGCTATACGTTCCTCACGCACTTGCAGGGCTTCCAACTCACGGGCGCGTACGGCGTCTGGAACCTCGTCGCCACGCTCATCTCCGGCGGCCTGGTGGCGGGCCTGCTGATGTGGTACCTCTATATCGCCATCGCGAGGACGGGCGCGATCGACAAGTTCGCCTCGGGCCGGCAGGTTCGCGTGTCCAACAAATAGGTGTCGCGTCGTCAAAGGAATGATGACGGACTATATTGACGGTATCGGTGGCAAGCACAAAGGGACGTATGCGTAGCAACAGGAGAATGTCTCCCGGCGATGGCGGGGACGCACGGCTGTCGGGAGGCCAGGGGGAGACCCGGACCTCACCGACGGTCGATGGCGCGGGCGATGCCGGTACGTCAACGGTTTTGCATGGCCGTCAGGGTGTAGAAAGTTCTACCGATGCAAGCGTTCGCCGTCCGGCCGAACCTGCTTCGATCCGTTTCGACGATTGGGGTTACCGCCACGCCTCACGCCGCCATTTCGCCGTGCGCGGCCTGAACCTTGAGATTCGGGCGGGGGAGCGTGTGCTGTTGCTGGGCGCCTCAGGCATTGGCAAATCCACGATTCTGGAAGGTGCCGCCGGACTGTTGGGCGAGGGAATCGCGCAGCAGGAAGCCGTTGCCGAACACAGCGAGAAAGAGAGCGAATCGCCCGAGACCATCGCCGTCGAGGATTCCGAGGGCGGTGTCACCGAAGGGCGGATTCTCATCGATGGCGTGCCGTCGGCAAACGCCCGTGGTCGCGTGGGACTGGTGCTGCAGGACCCGGACGCGCAGACGATTTTCGAGCGTCTCGGCGACAACGTGGCCTTCGGCCCGGAGAACATGGGCGTGCCGCGGCCTCAAATTTGGCAACAAGTGCGCGAAAGCCTTGCGGCAGTTGGGCTTGATGGCTTGCAATTGCACCGTTCCACCATGCACCTGAGCGGCGGACAGATGCAGCGGTTGGCGCTCGCCGGCGCGCTCGCGATGAGACCAGGCGCTTTGCTGCTGGACGAGCCGACCGCGAACCTCGACCCTGATGGGGTGGCGCAGGTGGTCGACGCGGTTCGCCACGTCCTCGATGATACGAAATCGACGATGCTCTTGGTTGAGCACCGCGCCGGCCCCTGGATCGACATGGTAGACCGTGTGATCGTGCTCGGCCTCGAGTCTCGTGACCAGCAGTGCGCTCGCGTCACCCAAGTCGGCGCGGACTCCGAAATCGACCACAGTGGATTCCGGCGCACCATCGTGGTCGCCGACGGCACGCCCGATGAGGTCTTTGGCGACAAAGCCTTGGATTTCGCGGCACTCGGCATCTGGGTGCCCGGCAAATACCGCCGCTCCGAAGACGAGATCCGTCGCGTCCACACCGATGACGAGCCCGCAAGCGGCCCGGCCATCGGCGACGCCAAGGCGTTGCTGACCACCCATGACCTGTCGATCGGACGTGCGGGCAAGGCCATCGCCAGTCACATCGACATCTCCTTCGCCGCCGGCCAGATCACGGCGCTCGTCGGTCGCAACGGCGTTGGCAAATCCACGTTGTCACTGACGTTGGCGGGGCTCTTGGAACCGGTATCAGGGAGCGTTGAGGCGTCCCCTGAGCTGGCCCGGGGTGCCGATGGAGCCTCGCCAATCACTTGGAAATCAAGGGATTTGGCGGCCCGTATCTCCTACGTGTTCCAGAATCCTGAGCACCAATTCGTCCGTGGCACCGTGCTCGAGGAGGTCATGCTGGGGCTGTTGCGCACCGGCAGCGACGAGGATGGGGCGAAAGCGAAAGCCCGTGCCCTGCTGCGCCGCTTCAGCCTCTCGCAGTACGCTTCGGTCAATCCTTACACGCTTTCCGGCGGCGAGAAGCGCCGCTTGACGGTGGCGGCAGCGCTGGCTTCGGCCCCCCGCGTGATCATCCTCGATGAGCCCACCTTTGGCCAAGATCGCCGTACTTGGATGCAGATCGTCGGTCTCATCCACTCGTTGCGCGGCGATGGTGTGAGCGTCATCGTCGTCACCCATGACCGCGACCTGGTCACGGCTTTGGGCGCGCGCGTTATCGAATTGGAAGCTGAGTCCGAGAATGCCGTAGCCTCTGAAGGCAGTGCCGACGTCGATATCGACGCCAACGCCAATACCAGTATCGATTCAACCAAATCCGGTGACAGCGGCTCCGAAAACCGCGAATCTTTTACCCAAAGCCAGACATCTGCGTCAACTTCAAGCAGCCCCATTCCGGTATCCTCGAGCGAAACCACCATCATCGTCAGCCCGGTCAACGAGCGTGACGAGCAGCCAAGGCCATCGAGCCGCTCGCCGTTCCTGGCCTCCCTCAACCCCTCGTTCCGCCTTATCGGCGGATTTGTCGCCGCCCTGCCGCTGATTCTGAGCCTCGATTGGGTCTCCGCCAGCGTCGCGTTGGCGCTTGAAGTCGTCATCCTCGCCTTCATTGGCTTCTCGCCATGGCGTGTCGTCAAATCGACCTGGCCCGTCTTCATCGGCGCCCCGTGGTCGGCCCTCGCCGTGCTGCTCTACGGCAAGCAGGGCGGCAGAATCTGGTGGCATTGGGCGATGATCACCGTCACCGACCGCTCCGCCACGCTCGCGCTGGCCACCGGCATCCGCATCCTGGCGATCGGTATCCCAGCCATCATCGCCGTGCTCGGTGTGGAGACCACCGACCTGGCCGACTCCTTCAGCCAGATTCTCCACCTGCCCGACCGTTTCGTCTACGGCGGCCTCGCGGGCATGCGCCTCTTCTCCGTGCTGCGAGACGACTGGGCCGCGCTCACCGCCTCCCGCCGCTCGCGTGGCCTCGGCGACGAGAACAAGGTCAAAGCCTTCTTCCCGCAGGCTTTCGCGCTGCTGGTCCTCTCCATCCGCCGCTCCACCATGCTCGCCACCGCGATGGAGGCCCGTGGCTTCGGCGCCGACACCCCCCGCACCCACGCCCGCGTGAGTCGCGTGAATCCGCGCGATTGGGCCTTCGTCATCGTCTGCGCCCTTATCCCCACGCTCGCCCTGATCGCCGCCGCCTTCACCGGTCATTTCGTCTTCTTCGGCGGCTGAGCCCGGCAAGTCACGTGGTTCGGTTTCAGAGCCGGACTTGTTTGCCCTGCAACCGGCCAGTTGCCTCAGCGGTCGCGTAAGCTATGGGTTATGCCTTTCAACCAGCACATCATCGACAATCCGAAATCCGAGCGCGTGCGCCGCGTGGCCGAGCTCGAGAAGACCAAGGCCCGCAAGAAGTCCGGACGCTTCATCGTCGAAGGGCCGCAATCGGTGCGTGAGCTCGTACGGTGGATGCCCAACGTGGTTGAGGATTGCTATGTGCAGTTGGGGGAGCGCCAAGGCGGTCTGATTTCGGAGGTTGTGGACGCCATCGCCCGCGAGGCCGACGACCAGGGCCTCTATATCCACCAGGTCACCGAACCGGTGATGCATCATATGAGCACGGATTCGCAGGGCATCGTCGCGGTCGCCGATCTGGACGCCATGCGTGGACGGATGGCCAACGCCTTCAACAACGGCAATGGCAACGGTAATGGCGATGGCGATAACGACCAGGGCTCCACAAACGGCACCATCGCGGCGTTCTGGCAGATACGCGACCCGGGCAACGCGGGCACGGTCATCCGCTCGGCCGATGCCGCCGGCTGCAAGGCCGTCATCTTCGTCGACGAATGCGTCGACCGTTTCAACCCGAAGGTCATCCGATCCACGGCAGGCTCGCTCTTCCATCTGCCCGTGGTGACGATGGGCACCGACGAGTTCTTCGCTTGGGCGCAGGTCCAGAGTCTCGGGGTGATGGCCGCCGACGTCTATGGCACGCCTGAGGTCAGACCGGAATCGTTGATCGATGTGATCGCGCGATCCAGCGGCTCGCAAGAAAACGACACCAGCATGGCTGGCGGCCGAAAGAACGATGTGTCTGATGCCGGTCCCAAGGATTCCTCGCGCGTGATCATTTTCGGCAACGAGGCCCGTGGCCTGCCCGAGGACGTGTTGCGGCGCGTGCAGTGCATCGTCTCCATACCCCTCTATGGCAAGGCGGAATCGCTCAACCTGGCCACCAGCACCTCGGTGATGCTCTTCTCCCTGGCGATGGCCGACCACGCCCGCGCAAACGGCAGATAAATAGGCAAAACACACTCGCGTTTCGACCTCGCCGAATCGCGGAATCCCGCCTTCTCCAACGCCTGTTATGTCGAGTCATATTGGGAGAATGAAAAGGTTGCAAACGCTTGGATTCCGCGTGTTTCACGAGGCTGGTGCAAGGTGTTTGAAAAGTTGTGAATCAAGGAAAATTGAAGGAAAGGGTACTCGTGGCACAGAGTGCGGTATTCGATGCCGGAGCGGTGACCGACGCGGTCGCCGAGGGCATCGCGAAAATCAAAGAGGCCTCCACGATGGAGGAGCTCAAAGCCATCAGAACGCAGTACGCCGGAGCGGATTCAGCGATGACGCAGGCGAGCCGGGCCATTGGCGGGCTGCCGAAGGATGAGAAGAAGGGCGCGGGCCAGCTCATGGGCAAGCTCCGCGCCGATTTCGGCCGCGCCTTCGGATTGAAGGAGAAAGAGGTCGAAGCCGAGGAGGAGGCCCGCAAGCTGGCCAGCGAGACCGTCGATATGACCCTCCCCGTCAACCGCAAGCCGCTCGGCGCACGCCACCCGCTCGCCAAGGTCATGGAGGACGTCGAGGACCTCTTCGTCTCCATGGGCTGGCAGATTTCCACGGGTCCCGAGGTGGAGACCGAATGGTACGACTTCGACGCCCTGAACTTCGGGCCCGACCATCCCGCCCGCCAGATGCAGGACACGTTCTACGTCAAAGGCAACCAGGCCAAGGACGCCGCCGGATTCGTCGGCTCCAACATGGTGCTGCGCACCCAGACCTCGTCCGACCAGGTGCGCGCGCTGCTCAACCGTGGCGTGCCGCTTTACATCGCCTCTCCCGGCCGTGTGTTCCGCACCGACGAGCTCGACGCCACCCACACCCCGGTCTTCCACCAGTGCGAGGCGCTGGCCGTCGACAAGGGCCTGACGATGGGCGACCTCAAGGGCGTGCTCGACAAGCTCGCCGTCGCGATGTTCGGCCCCGAGGCCAAGAGCCGCCTGCGCCCGAGCTACTTCCCGTTCACCGAGCCCAGCGCCGAGCTCGACCTCTGGTTCCCCGACAAGAAGGGCGGTCCCGGTTGGATCGAATGGGGCGGCTGCGGCATGGTCAACCCGAACGTGCTGAAGTCCGCGGGCCTCGATCCCGAGGTCTACACCGGCTTCGCGTTCGGCGTGGGCATGGAGCGCACGCTGCTGCTGCGCCATGATATCAACGACATGCATGACCTGGTCGAAGGCGACGTGCGTTTCAGCAAACAGTTTGTGATGGGGGAGTGAACCAACTATGCCAATGGTAGATATTGACTGGCTCAAGGAGCATGTCGAGGTTCCGGCCGGTCTGACGTATGAGCAGCTTGCCAAGGATCTGGTTCACGTCGGCCTCGAGGAGGAGGAGATTCACGCCTCGCAGGTCACCGGTCCGATCGTGGTCGGCTATGTGGTCGATTGCACGCCCGAGCCGCAGAAGAACGGCAAGATCATCAACTGGTGCCATGTCGACGTCGGCGACAAGTACAACGACACCGATGAGAACGGCAACAAGGTGCCGCGCGGCATCATCTGCGGCGCGCCCAACATGGCCGCCGACGAGAAAGTCGTCGTCACCATCCCCGGGGCCGTGCTGCCCGGCGATTTCAAGATCGAGCCGCGCAAGACCTACGGCCACATCTCCAACGGCATGTGCGCCTCGGAGCGTGAGCTGGGCCTCGGCGACAACTACGACGGCATCATCCTGCTCAACCACTACGGCCTCGACAAGGACGTGGTCGACAACCTCAAGCCCGGCGACGACCTGATGCACCTGCTGCATCTCGACCAGCCGCTGCTCGAGATCAACATCACCCCCGACCGTGGCTACACGCTGTCCTACCGCGGTGTGGCGCGCGAATACCACCATTCCACCGGCGCCACCTACACCGATCCGGTCGACGCGCTCAATGCCGAGACCCCGCAGGCGAAGCCCAGCGGCGAAGGCGACATCGCCGTCGAGATCGAGGACGACAACCCGATCCACGGCGTGCCCGGCTGCGACCGCTATTACGCCCGTATCGTGCGCGACTTCGATCCCTCGGCCCGCACCCCCAACTGGATGCGCCGCCGCCTGGTCCGCGCCGGCATGCGCTCGATCTCGCTGGCCGTCGACGTCACCAACTACGTGATGATGGATCTGGGCCAGCCGATGCACGCCTACGACCTCGACAAGATCGAGGGCCCCATCGTCGTGCGCCGCGCCAAGCCGGGCGAGACCCTGACCACGCTGGATGGCAAGAAGCACGAGCTGAGCGTCGAGGACCTGCTTATCACCGACTCACCCGAAGGCAGGCGCAGCTCGCGCATCCTTGGCCTGGCCGGCGTGATGGGCGGCCTCTATGGCGAGGTGACCGCCGACACCAAGAACATCCTCCTGGAGTCCGCGCACTTCGACCAGGTGACCATTGCCCGTTCGGCCCGCCGCCACAAGACGCCGTCCGAGGCGTCCAAGCGCTACGAGCGTGGTGTCGACTACGAGCTGCAGCCCGCCGCCGCCCAGATGGCCGCCGACCTGATGGCCAAGTACGGCCACGGCAAGCCCTCCGACACACCTGTCGACGTCGACAATACCCAGCCGCGCGAGGCCATCGATTTCAAGCTCACCGAGACCAAGCGCCTCACCGGGCTCGACACCTCCGACGATCGCATCCGCGAGATCCTCACCGACATCGGCTGCGAGGTCACCGACGGCAAGTCCGCGGGCCACGTCAGCGTGGTGCCGCCCACCTGGAGGCCCGACCTCAACGAGCCGTGCGATCTGGTCGAGGAGATCGCGCGTCTGGTCGGCTACGACGAGATTCCGATCACCATGCCCCCCGCCCCGGTCGATGGGGAAGTGGGGCTGACGCAAGACCAGATCCACCAGCGCCAGGTCGCCGACGAGCTGGCCGAATACGGCTTGGTGGAGACTTTGAGCTACCCGTTCGTGGGTGAGGCCGACTTCAAGGCGTTCGAGTACGATCCGGACGAGATCGAGCCGGTGAGCGTCGAGGTCGCCAACCCGCTGGCGGGTGATCGCCCCTACCTGCGCCGCACCGTGCTGCCCACGCTCGCGCAGACCGTGCAGCGCAACCTGCGCCGCGGTCTTGAGAACATCTCGCTCTACGAGCTTGGCCACGTCTATCTCTGGGACCCGAACGCCCCGGCCATCCCGGCCCTGCCTGGCGGCAAGAAGCCGACCGACGAGCAGCTGAAGGCGCTTGACGCCGGCCTGCCCGACCAGCCGCTGCACGTCGCCGCCATTCTGACAGGCTCGGCCCTTGAGCCCAGCTGGATGGGCGAGGGCCGTGACGTCGATTGGAGCGACGCCGTCGAGGCGATGCGCCGCGTCACCGACAGGCTTGGCGCCAAGGTCTCCCTTGAACAGCCCAAGCCCGAAGACATGCCCGCGCAGTGGCATCCGGGCCGCGCCGCCAAGGTCATGGCCGGAGGCAAGTGCGTCGGCATGGTCGGCGAGCTGCACCCGCACGTCAACGCCGCGCTCGGCTTCCCCGAGCATTCCGCCGCCTTCGAGCTCAACCTGACGGACCTCTTCGCCACGCTCGACGGCAAGCCCGTGCAGGCCAAGCCGATCGCCACCTTCCCGCCGGTCAAGCAGGATCTGGCCTTCACCGTTGACGAGTCGGTCACCGCCGCGCAACTGCAGCAGGTGATCGAGGAGGCCGCCGGTGACAATCTTGAGTCGATCAGCCTCTTCGACGTCTTCTCGGGCGACCAGCTCGGCGAGCACAAGAAGTCGCTGGCCTACGCGGTCACGTTCCGCTCTGCGAAGAAGACGCTGACCGGTGACGACACGGAAGCCATCCGCAAGGCTATTGTCGATAAGGCGGCCGCGTTGGGCGCGCAGCTGCGAGCCTGAAACGCAAGATATAAGGAAGCACCATGAGCGAACCGCAAGACCAATATCCGGCAACCAATCCCGCCAACCAGCCGGGGCAGCCAATCGTCCCCGACCCACAGGCCGCCCCCAACGGAGCCGGCGACGGCGTTGGCTATGGTGAGGTCTCCGCGGTTCGCCCGCAATCCCAGCAGTTGCAGCCCCAGCAGTCCCAGCAGCCGGAATACGGGCAGATGAAGCTCCCCGAATACGGCGCCTTGGCCAG
Organism: Bifidobacterium sp. ESL0790; assembly: GCF_029395435.1. Classification (NCBI taxonomy): domain Bacteria; kingdom Bacillati; phylum Actinomycetota; class Actinomycetes; order Bifidobacteriales; family Bifidobacteriaceae; genus Bifidobacterium; species Bifidobacterium sp. ESL0790. Next base: position 1,318,142 of record NZ_CP113915.1, on the reverse strand, counting down.
CCAGTTCCCACCGGACTATGATCCGTACGTCTACGGCAGGCCGGACGACGACAAGTCCAAATCAAACGGCAACGGCAATGGCGGGCAGCCGCGTCACCGGCAGGGGAGCCGCGCCGCGAACGGCAACGGCAATGATAACGGTTGGCCCTTCCCCTATACCGGCAACAACAACCAGCCGCAGAACGGCAACCCGTCCGACGGCCATACTCCCGACATGCACAACGGCGTCGATTTCAACGATCCGAACCAGAACCCGCTGCTCGGCCGCTGGGACTCGATATCGATTCTCTCGTTCGTCTTCTCGTTCCTAATCCCCGTCGTCTCGCTGATCTTCGGCGGCATCGGGATCTGGCGCACGCGCAGGTTCCACATGAAAGGCATCGGTTTCGCCATCGCCGGCCTCATCCTGAGCGTGCTGAGCATCGCGGCCGAGATATGGCTGCTCACACACGGCCTCAACCTGGATCAGCTCTCGCAGCAGATGCTCAACCAGACCATGGGCGGCTCCGCGGGTGACGGCTCCGCCAACGCCTGAAGTCCCGGCTTCGCAGAGCGGTCGCGGCCTCTGGGCTGATAACAAGCTGCGTGTAATATTCTTTATCGAACGACAGAGGTGAGTCATATCGACTGCTCTGGTTGACAAGTGTGGGAAAGGCCAACATGGTGGACCAAATACGAGATGACGGGCGTGAAGGCGACGCGGACAAGGGGAGTGCGCGAAACGTGCGTGCCACGGGTTCATCGCCGAGCGGCAAGACCGTCGGCGCCAACGCCCACGATTACCTGCACCGGCCGCCGACCAGGGCGGCGCGCCTTGTGGCGATCGAGGAGATTCTCACCCATCATGTCGTCGAATCGCAGTCCATGCTCTCCAAAATGCTCCTGGACAAGGGGTTCAAGGTAACCCAGGCCACGCTGAGCCGTGATCTGGACGAGCTGAGCGCCGTCAAGGTCCGTCTACGCAACGGCCGCATGGCCTACAAGGTCGGGCGCATGCAGGACCAGGACGGTGTGGAGGCCGAGAAGATCGAGCACCAGCTTTCCCGTGGTTTCTCCACACTCATCGTCTCCGTGGCCTGCGCCGGCAACATCGTCGTGGTCCACACGGTCGATGGCGCGGCGCAATACCTGGCCACCGTGATGGACAAGCAGGAGATCGAGAGCGTTTTGGGCACGTTGGCCGGAGACGACACGCTGCTGCTGATCTGCGCCAGCGACGAGGCGGCCGTGCACCGCTCGAAATGGCTGCTCGACATCGCCTCCAAGGAGCCACGGCAGCGCAAATAGACTCTCCGGAGCCGGTTTCGGGCCTCACAAACGAATAGGGTCTGATCTCGTGATGATGAAAACGAGATCAGACCCTATAATTATTTGTGAAGGTTATGTGAAAACCTTATAAATTAATCCGATATGTGTGTTTTATACACGCTATGAACATACCCCGGCCGAGTAGGTTGTGGACCTGTTCGTGAATTGTATATCTGAAAAATCAGTAATTTTCGTCACACGGGGGAGGCGTTGTCCCTACTGCCTTTTGGGCATCGCCCTAAATGTGATGAAAACGACAAAATCGATGGTTCAATTGTATACAATACGGGGGCTTTATCTCAAAACTAGTCCATGACCATATCGAGATGTGGAATGTTGTCCTCGAGGTAGACGTCCGAGACCGGCTTGAAGCCGAAGGACTCGTAGAACTTCTGCAGGTAGCTCTGCGCCTGGATCTTGATGGACTCGCCGGGCCGGTTGGCACGGATCCAGTCGATCGTCGCCTGCACGACCTGTCTGGCATAGCCGTTGTGGCGGTGCTGCATGGGCACCAGCACGCGTCCGAAGCTGATGTGCTCTCCGTCGTCATGGGGCACGATGCGAGTGTAGCCAACGAGTTCGCCGTCCAGACGCAGCATGACGTGGATCGCCTCGTCGTCCTTCTCGTCGACTTCCTGGTAGTAGCAGGTCTGTTCCACGACAAAGACCTTCACGCGCTCACGCATGATGTCGACCACTTCCTTGGGCCCCAGCTCCGCCGTCGAGCGCACATCCAATGTTGTATCTGCCATGTCTAACTCTCCTTTCGTGATAAGCCCTTCGATTATAGTTTTCCTTCGTGTAACGGTTGTGTAACACCGGTATTTTTGGGCGTAGATTGTATACAATCAGGGTCTAAATTTGTAAAACATAGCGACTTTTCAAAATCGTCGATTTCGCGTTTTCGGGGGTATTCAGAGCCTGATTTGACGCTAGGAAACTTGAGTACCGGCTGTTGCCGGATTTGATGATTTGTGCTGTTTTTGACCTGTTTTACGTCGCGACAAGCCGCAAAACGGCGGAGTTTCAGGCATTTCACGTCAATGGTTGACGAGGGTGGGTCAAGTCGGTATATTTCGAATGGTCCAAGCAATAAATGAAATCAGTTAAGGAGGATTGATTTTATGACTGGTAGACAGGATTCTGTCCCCGATTATGGATACGAAACCCCGATTCACGACAATTCCGAGATTGGCAAGCTGAAGGCCGTCATTCTCAAGCGCCCGGGGCGCGAAGTCGAGAATCTGACGCCCGACACGATGCCGCGTCTGCTTTTCGACGATATTCCGTATCTGCCGATCGCGCAGAAGGAGCATGACTTCTTCGCCCAGACCCTTCGCGACACGGGCACCGAGGTTCTCTACCTCGACGACCTGGCCGCCGATGCGCTGCGTGACGAGTCCGTCCGCACCGAGTTCATCGACCGCATGGTCAAGGAGTCCGGCTTCGATCGGGGTATGACCTATGAGGCGCTCAAGGAGTACCTCGGCAGCATGGATCCCGCCACGATGGTCACCACTGTGATGCAGGGCGTTCGCAAGACCGATCTCGATCTGAACTTCGCCGACCTGCGTCTGCTTTCCGAGGATGCGGACTATCCCTTCCTCATGGACCCGATGCCGAACCTGTACTTCACCCGCGACCCCGCGGCGTCCATCGGCAACGGCCTGTCGATCAACCACATGACCTTCCCGGCCCGCCAGCGCGAGTCGATGTTCATGGAGTACATCATCAAGCACAACCCGCGCTTCGCCAACAAGGGCCTGCACGTGTGGCGCGACCGCAACCACAGCACCCGCATCGAGGGTGGCGACGAGCTCGTGCTGAGCGACCACGTGATGGCCATCGGCATCTCCCAGCGCACCTCCGCGGACGCACTGGAGGACATCGCCCGCAACCTGTTCAAGGAATCCAACTTCGACACCGTCATCGGCCTGAAGATTCCTCACAACCACGCGATGATGCATCTCGACACCGTCTTCACGATGATCAACTACAACCAGTTCACCGTGCACCCGGAGATCCTCGACGGCGGCAAGATCGACATGTGGATCCTGCACCCCGGCAAGGATGGCGAGATCACCAGCGAGCACCGCACCGACCTGGTGGAGGTCCTCAAGCAGGTCCTCAACCAGACCGAGCTCGACCTGATCCCGACCGGCAACGCCGATCCGGTCATCGCTCCTCGCGAGCAGTGGAACGACGGTTCCAACACCCTGGCGATCGCGCCTGGCGAGGTCGTCACCTATGACCGCAACTACGTCTCCAACGAGGCGCTGCGCAAGCATGGCATCAAGGTCCACGAGGTCATTTCCAGCGAGCTCTCCCGTGGTCGCGGCGGCCCGCGCTGCATGTCCATGCCGATCGTCCGCGAAGACCTCTAAGTCCTAGCGAGCCGAAGGTCAGGGGAATACTCGCATAGCCGTGAGAACCATTTTCCCTGGCCCTTATGGGGAGTCGCCGGACCCGATGATGAACAGTCCGGCACTCCCGGCTATGTGAGTTTTTAGACATTATTCAGCTAAATGTTGTATAATGATTGTGCTTTATGCTGTCAAAAACGACGGTGTCAAGAGCGCAATTTGCAGTAGTTATCTAACAAAGGTAGTAATTTATGGTACAAGAGTTTCTTGGTAAGGAAGAGAACGTTTTCCAAGGACGTAGCATTCTCGCTGAGACATCGATGACCCCCGCCGAAATGGAGTATCTCATCGATTTCGGCCTGCATCTCAAGTATCTGCGCAAGCACAACATCCCTCATCGTTACCTTGAGGGCAAGAACATCGCGCTCCTCTTCGAGAAGGGCTCCACCAGGACCCGTTCCTCGTTCGTGACCAGCGCGGTCGAGCTGGGCGCCCACCCCGACTACATGGGTGTCAACGACATCCACCTCGGCAACAAGGAGAGCGTGGAGGACACCGCGCGCATCCTCGGCTCCATGTTCGATGGCATCGAGTTCCGTGGCTTCAAGCAGTCCACGGTCGAGGGCCTCGCGAAGTTCTCGGGCGTCCCGGTCTGGAACGGCCTCACCGATGAGTGGCATCCCACCCAGACCATCCCGGATCTGATGACCGTCAAGGAGAACTTCGGCCATCTCAAGGGCCTGACCCTCACCTACATGGGTGACGGCCGCAACAACGTGGCGAACTCCCTGCTCGTGGCCTGCTCCATGGTGGGCATGAACGTCCACATCGTCACCCCGAAGGAGCTCAACCCCTCGGAGAAGCACGTGGCCATCGCCAAGAAGAACGCCGAGGTCAGCGGCTCCGAGATCCTCATCACCGATGACATCGACAAGGGTGTCAAGGGCTCCAACGTCATCTACACCGACGTGTGGGTCTCCATGGGCGAGAAGAACTGGGAAGAGCGCGTCAACCTGCTCAAGCCCTATCAGGTCAACATGGAGCTGATGAAGAAGACCGGCACCCCGGACGATCAGCTCATCTTCCTGCACTGCCTGCCCGCCTTCCACGACACCAACACCACCTATGGCGAGGATGTCTACGAGAAGTACGGCATCAAGGAGATGGAAGTCACCGACGAGGTGTTCCGCAGCGATTACTGCCGCGCCTTCGAAGAGGGCGAGAACCGTAAGCACGGCATCAAGGCCATCATGGCCGCCACCCTCGGCAACCTCTTCATCCCCTCGGTCGCGCTGCACTGAGCCTGAGTGAGGAGTTAAGAGAATAATGTCGAAAAGAATTGTCGTAGCACTAGGCGGCAACGCGATCGTGACCAAGGACGGCTCCGCCGCCTCGCAGATGGCCTCGATTCGCAAGACCGCTGAGGTCCTGGCGCAGTTCATCAAGGCTGGCGATCAGCTGGTGATCACCCACGGCAACGGCCCGCAGGTCGGCAATCTGCTGCTGCAGATGACCAACGGCCAGGCCGAGGGCAATCCACCGATGCCTCTGGACACCGCTGGCGCGATGACCCAGGGCAGCATCGGCTACTGGCTGCAGAAGAGCCTCGACGACGTGTTCGCCGAGGACGGCATCGACAAGAAGGCCGTCACGATCGTCACCCAGACGATCGTCTCCGGCGACGATCCCGCCTTCGAAGCGCCCAGCAAGCCGATCGGCCCGTTCTACTCCAAGGAGCAGGCGGCCGATGAGAAGGCGAATCATCCCGACTACACGTTCGTCGAGGACGCGGGCCGTGGATATCGCCGGGTCGTGCCTTCGCCGCGCCCGATCGAGATCAAGGAGGCCCCGGTGGCCTCGCTGCTGCTCAACAACGGTATGGTCCCGATCGCCTCCGGTGGCGGCGGCATCCCCGTCGTCCAGAACGCCAAGGGCCAGCTCAATGGTGTTGAAGCCGTCATCGACAAGGACTTCAGCGCCGCCAAGCTCGCCGAGAATGTGAAGGCCGATGAGCTGATCATTCTCACGGCGGTCGACAACGCCTGCATCAACTTCGGCAAGCCCGACCAGAAGAAGCTCGAGGGCACCACGGTTGATGAGATGAACGGCTACATCAAGGATGGCCAGTTCGCCGCGGGAAGCATGCTTCCCAAGGTTCAGGCCGCCTGCTCGTTCGTCGAGCGCACCGGTGGCAAGTCCATCATCACCTCGCTGGAGAATGTCTCCAGCCTCATCGCCGGCGAATCCGGCACGGTGATTACCAAGTAATTCCACTGGATAAGTGACGAAAGGGAGCGCGGCATAACTGTTTATGTTGTGTTTGTGCTCCCTTTTTCTTTGCCCATTTGTGGGGCATATTCGAATTTTTGCGGCTGAAATATCAAGTATGGCCGCGTAAAAAAGAGAAATGAAGGAAAAACAATGGCAACTGAAAAGAAAGGTATCGGCAAAGGCGAACTCGTCGCGCTGATCGTCAGTTCCTCGATTGGAACCGGCGCCTTCGGCATCATGAGCGATCTGGCCGGCGCCTCCGCACCTGGCCCCATGCTTCTCGCATGGCTCTTCGTCGGCATCGGCATCTTCGCCCTGGTCATGTCCCTCAACAACTTGGGCGCCAAGCGTCCCGAGCTCGACGCGGGCATCTTCAGCTATCCTGGCGAGCAGTTCGGCCCCATGGGCGAGTTCGTCTCCGGCTGGCTTTACTGGCTCTCCGCCTGGCTGGGCAACATCGCCTTCGCCACCATGCTCATGAGCTCGTTCGGCACGTTCTTCCCCATGTTCAAGGGCGGCCAGAACATCGCCTCGATCCTCGTGGCGATCGTCTTCGTGTGGCTGCTGACCATGCTGGTCAACAACGGCGTTGAGAGCGCGACGTTCATCAACACCATCGTCACCGTCTGCAAGCTCATCCCGATCTTCATCTTCGCGGTCTTCATGGTCATCAGCTTCAAGGCCGGCGTCTTCACCGCCGACTTCTGGGGCAATGTGGCCAGCAACTTCCCGGGCAACCAGCACGTCTCCATCTTCAACCAGATGAAGGGCTCCGTCATCGTGATGCTCTGGGTCTTCGTCGGCATCGAGGGCGCCTCCGTGCTCGGCAACCGCGCCAAGAAGAAGTCCGACGCCCGCAAGGCCACGACCATCGCTTTGGTCGCCCTGCTCGCCATCTACGTGCTCATCTCCCTGCTGCCGTTCGGCGTCTTCAGCCAGGCCAAGCTCGCCTCGATGGGCCAGCCTGCCATGGGCGAGATTCTCAAGGCCGTCGTCGGCCCCTGGGGATCCATCCTCATCAACGTCGGTCTGATCATCTCCACCTTGGGCTCCTGGCTCTCCTGGACGATGCTGCCAGCCGAGACCACGATGCTCATGGCCCGCGACAAGACCCTGCCGCAGTACTGGGGCAAACTCAACAAGAAGGGCGCTCCCACCACCTCGCTGATCATCACCGGCGTGCTGCAGACCGTCTTCCTCTTCTCCCTGCTCTTCACGGAGTACGCCTACAAGTTCGCCTATAGCCTCTCGACCGCCGCGATTCTGATCTCGTGGTTCCTGGTCGGCTCCTATCAGGTGCAGTACAGCTACAAGCGCAAGGAATGGGGCCAGTTCGTCATTGGCCTCATCGCCGCGGGCTTCCAGCTGCTGGCCATGGTGCTCTCCGGCTGGCGCCAGATGCTCATGGTCTCCATCCTCGTGGTGCCCGGCTTCATCTTCTACTACCTCTCCGGCAAGGAAAACGATCGTCCGCTCACCCGCAACGAGAAGCTGGTCATCGCGGCCTTCGTGCTGATCGCCATCGTCGCCATCGTGCTCATCTGCACCGGCGTCGTCGCGATCGGCTGATAGCCGCTCCATATTGTTCGGTCGCCGGCCGGGAGTCATGCTCGGCCGGTGATTGGACGCTCCTTTGATTATTGCGTTCATTGGGCAAGGCACATTCTTCTTCATGTGCCTTGCCGTTTTTTATATTCAGACGTTGTATCTAGGCAGCGCATTTCTGATGCTTAGGGATATTGGACATCTTGGATGTCTCTGGAACCCTTGGTACCCCGGATATTTCGAGGCATAGGCCACTTCGTGGTGTTTTAGGATTCATATTGTTGTCAGGTGTTGAAATCTGTCTCCTCATGGTCATGATTGCTGGTAATAGCAGAATGGCTGTTTTTCTACGGTTTTCTCAACATTCAGTGCATCGGTTTTCGGTATTCGCGCTCATTTCTGAATCGTTTCGGAGAGATTAAATAACCTCCGACTTTTCCTCGTAAAAAAAGCAGTATGAAACAGCCACTCTTGTAAGGCCGAACTTTAATCATAAACACCACGTTCTGGCTTATAATTCGGTATTTCGTAAGCATATCTTCATGGTTCTTGGTCCCATTTTTGGGATTCTGTCTGTGTATGACAACAACAATTCCATTTCCTTATTGTTATGGGCAGGGGAGTGGCGATTGAAGTCCGAAGAACGGTTTTGTGTGTCGTGCGATACCTTGCCGCGAGTAGGATTTGCCATGGAGAGCCATACGTTTCAAGGGGCAAGGGGAGAAGTTTGGACGGCATGAATCTACTCGTCATCTCGGGGGCGTGCGTCTCCGCGGCGTTCAGCTGCTCCTACGTCATCTCGACCATCAAGGGGACCGTCAAACCCAACCGTGTCACCTGGCTGCTCTGGTCGGTTTCCCCGATGATCGCCACTGCGGCGGCGCTCTCCACCGGCGTCACCTGGTCGATCCTGCCGGTGTTCATGTCCGGCTTCATGCCGTTTCTGGTATTCCTTTCCAGCTTTCTCAACAAGAAGAGCTTCTGGAAGATCGGGCCCGTCGACGTGTGCTGCGGAGCGTTGTCTCTGATTGCGCTGGCGATTTGGGCGATGACCAAGGAGCCCAACATGGCCGTGCTTCTTTCGATACTTTCGGACGCCCTCGCCGCGCTGCCCACCTACATCAAGATTTTCAAGGCCCCGCAGACCGAGCGGGCCTATTTCTACCTCGGCGGTCTCTATTCGGCGACCACGAGCCTCATCGCTGCGCCAAATTACCATTTCTCGACCATCGCCTTCGCGGTCTATCTGGTATGCCTTGACGGCTCACTCATGCTCTCCATCATCCTATGCAACCACATTCGCAAGCGCAGGATCGCTCGTGAAAATATGCAACAGGTTGAGACGCGGCCAAAAGCGTAGCCGCGACTAGACCTGGGTAGTCCCAGTATCTTATTTCAAGCATTGGCAAAAACACCATCAAAAACGCGGCGCCCCGAAGTGGTCCATCACTCCGGGGCGCCGCGAAATTCGTTACGACAGGCCCTCAACTACGCGGGCAGTCATTTCCAATTATCGTAAAGCGCGTAGATGCCGTTCCAGTGCACGTCCTCGATGTAGTGGCGCAGTTCCGAGCCGTCCTTGGCGCGGAAGAGCTTCAGAATCTGGCGGTGCTCGTCGTTGGAGACCAGAAGCAGATCCTTGAGTTTCGGCGAATTGACATGCTCGTAGGTCTTGCCCACGAAGGCGCTTTTCTTCGTCTTGAGGTCGGCCACCAGGTATGGGTTCGGGTGCTTCTTGATATAGATGTTGTGGAATTGCGCCTGCAACTCGTTATATTTGGTATACAATCCGTTTTCCACCGCGGAGTCCATGCTGTCGATCAGGAAGCTCATCAGCGAGAGATCCTCCTCGCTCATCAGGTCGACGGTGCCCTCGGCCACCTTGCCGTCGAGCAGGCCGATGAGCTGGTAGAGGTCCCTGGCGTCCTGCTTAGTGTAGCGCCTGAAGCGGTAGCCCCGGCGGGGGATCTTCTCGAGGATGTTCTCGGCGGACAGCTCGACGAGCGCTTCCCGCACGGGAGTGCGGCTCAGGCCGAGGTTATCGGCCAGGTACTGCTCGGTTATATAGTCGCCGCGCTCGATCTCCCCCTTGCTCAGCGCATCGGAAAGAAAATCGTACACTCTGCTCGTCGTATCCAACATGATTCCCCTGGTATAACTCTAGTCATCTATAGTATTTGACCATTCAATTATACATCATTCCCTGTCGTCTTGGTGGTTTGTATCCAAAGGTATACATCGTGATTTACGACACGCTTGGGAGCGTTTTGACTAGTTCGTATGTTCGTTGTATACTATCTAGTACCACCTCAAATGAAAGGAAGTTGGTACTATGTTCACCAATGTTGTTGTTAGAGTGCCGGGCAAGTCTTTGGCTGATGGCCTTTCGGGTGCCGATCTCGGCAAGCCGAATTACACGAATGCCATTGTTCAGCATGAGTATTACATCAACGCGCTCACCAAGACCGGCGTGAATATCACCGTTCTGCCTCCGATGGAGGAGTTCCCTGATTCTTGCTTCATCGAGGACAACGCGCTGTGCACGCCGAAGTGCGCGATCATCAGCCGTCCTGGCGCCCCGACCCGTCGCAAGGAGGTCCAGTCCCCGGACCTGCGTGCCACGCTCGAGCAGCACTATGATCACATCGAAGAGATCAAGGCTCCTGGCACCATCGAGCCCGGCGACATCATGATGGTCGGCGATCACTTCTACATCGGCCTGTCGGCCCGTACGAACAAGGAAGGCGCCGAGCAGATGATCGGCTACCTCGAGAAGTACGGCATGTCCGGCGAGACCGTGACCATGAAGGAAATGCTGCACCTGAAGACGGGCGTCAACTATCTGGAGCACAACAACCTGCTGATCTCCGGCGAGTTCAAGTCCGATCCTCGCTTCGATAAGTTCAACAAGATCGAGATTCCGGAGGACGAGGGCTACGCGGCCAACTGCATCTGGATCAACGATTATGTGATCGTCCCCAAGGGCTATCCGAAGACCAAGAAGGCCATCGAGGATCTCGGCCAGTACAAGGTTCTCGAGTGCGACACCTCCGAGTACAAGAAGGTTGATGGCGGCCTGAGCTGCCTGTCGCTGCGCTTCTGATCTCCTTTACGTAGTAGTAAACCTATAGAAACTTGTGCAAAGATGGAACGTTATGCGCCCGTGTTTGCACAAGTTTTTATTGTATTTGTTCAACGACGAGCTTTGAATTACATTGAATACAAGGAAGAGGATTATGGTGTCCAGTTTTCCTAAATTAATTGTGCATACAAAGAAAATCGAACATAACGCACGCGTCGTCGTCGACCTGTGCGCGAAGAACGGAATCACCGTCTCCGGGGTGATCAAGGGCGCCAGTGGCCTCTTGCCCGTCGCCAACGCGTTCCGCAAAGGCGGGGTGACCTCGCTGAGCAGTTCGCGCATGCCACAGCTGCGCGCCATCAAGGAGATCTGGCCTGACGAGGAGACGTTGCTGCTTCGCATCCCCATGATGTGCGAACTCGACGAAGTGGTGCGTTACGCCGACGTCAGCCTGGAAAGCGATGTGCAGACACTCAAGGCTTTGGACGAGCGCTGCGTCGCACTCGGCCGCACCCATCGCGTCATCCTCATGGTCGATCTGGGGGACCTGCGCGAAGGCTTCATGGACGACGACGAACTCTATGCCGCCGCCGAACAGGTCGAGAACGCCAAGGGCCTCGTCCTCGAAGGCGTGGGCACCAATCTCGGCTGCTACGGCTCCATCGAGCCCGACGTGACCAACCTTGGCCGCCTGTGCTCGCTCGCCGAGCATATCGAGGCGAAGATCGGACGAAAGCTCAACACCATCTCCGGAGGCTCGACCACCAGCATCCCCATGTTGCTCAACAACGTGATGCCGGAGCGCGTCAACCAGCTGCGCATCGGCACCGAGGTGCTGATGCGCGACGAGCAGGAGGACCACAACTTCGAGGTCCCCGGCATCTACGGCGACGCGTTCACCCTCGAGGCGCAGATCATCGAGAAGAGGCGCAAGCCCACCTTCCCGATCGGCACCCTGAGCGTCGACGCGTTCGGCAACAAGCCGCACTATGTCGACGAGGGCAAGCGCGTGCGTGGCCTGATCGCCGTCGGCCGTCAGGACGTGGGCGACATGACCCAGCTGCATCCCCAGGACCAGCGCATCAGGGTCTATGGCGGTTCGAGCGACCACACCATCCTCGACTTGAACGACTGCGCGGACGATTACGGCATCGGGGACGTCGTGAGCTTCACGATGGACTATGAGAACCTGATGCACTGCTCGCTCAGCCCCTATGTGTCCAAGGAATTCGTCGACGACTGACGAAACCAAATCGATAAAAAGACATGGGAAGATGAACCAGGCCCGCAAGGGCCCGTTGCGCGACGACACCAAACATCGTGACGCGTGATGGGCCCGGTGCCGGCCGCATCGCAACCATGCGGAGAACGGAAGGAAAAGTAATGTCAGATTATCCACAACTTACCGTCAATCTGACCAAGCTGCGTGAGAACGTCAAGACCGTGCTGGGGTTGTGCAGCGAGAACGGCATCGACGTGGCCGTGGTCATCAAGGGCGCCAACGGGCTCATGCCCATCGTCAGCGCCTACCGCGACGCCGGCGCCAAGACCATCGCCAGCTCGAGGCTCCCCCAGCTCGAGGCCGTGCGCGACATGTGGCCCGACCAGCAGACCCTCGACCTGCGCATTCCCATGCAAAGCGAGCTGCAGGAGATGGTCGACTGCGCCGACATCAGCCTGGAGAGCGAGCTCGAGACCCTGAAGATGCTCGACGAGTTGTGCGTGAGTCAGAACCGCACCCACCGCGTCATCCTCATGGTCGACCTGGGCGACCTGCGCGAGGGCTTCTTCAAGGAGGAGGACCTCTACGAGGCGGCCAACTTCGTCGAGAAGTCGAAGGGACTGGTGCTCGAGGGCATCGGCACGAACCTCGGCTGCTACGGCTCCATCGAGCCCGACGAGACCAACCTGGGCAGGCTCTGCGAGCTGGCTGAGCACATCGAGGGCGAGATCGGGCGCAAGCTCAACGTCGTCTCTGGCGGCGCATCCACCAGCCTGACGCTCCTGACCCACCACACCATGCCCAAGGGCATCAACCACCTGCGCATCGGCGACAACATCCTGCTGCGCGACATGGAATACTACTTCGACTACAAGCTGCCGGGCCTCAACGGCGACGCATTCACCCTGCAGGCGGAGATCGTCGAGAAGCGCGAGAAGCCGACCTACCCGATCGGCCACATCAGCGTCGACGCCTTCGGCAACACCCCGGAGTATGTCGACGAGGGCATCCGCACCAGGGGCCTGCTCGCCGTCGGCCGCCAGGACATCGGTGACATGACCAAGCTGCATCCCATCGACAAGCGGATCAAGATCTACGGCGGCTCCAGCGACCACACGATCATCGACCTGACCGATTGCAAGGACGACTACCAGCTCGGCGACACCGTCGACTTCACGCTCGAATACGAGAACGTCCTCTATTCGACAGGCTCGCCGTACATCCACAAGAACTACGTCGACTAGCAAACCTCAATATTCTCAACAATTGGGAGAAAGAATATGGAAAAAGAAGAGAAAAAGGTAGGCCTACTGGGCCTCATCGCCCTGACGGTCACCTCGGTGGTCGGCGGCGGCGTGTTCAACCTGATGAGCGACATGGCCAAGAACGCCTCAGTCGGCCCCATCATCATCGCCCTGCTCATCTCCGGGCTCGGCATGGGCATGTTCGTGATGTGCCTTAACCAGTTGACCACACGCTTCCCCGAGCTCAACGCCGGCATCTACAGCTTCGCGCAGAAGGGATTCGGCAACTTCGTCGGGTTCGTCAGCGCGCTGGGCTATTGGGCCTCCATCTTCATCGGCAACGTGGCCTTCGGCTGCCTGGTCTTCAGCGCCCTGGGCTATTTCTTCCCGATCTTCGGTGACGGGCAGAATGTCTACGGCGTCATCGGCGCGACCGTCGTGCTGTGGCTGATGCACTTCCTGATTCTCCGCGGCTCCGATTTCGCCTCGAAGATCAACGGCTTCATCACCGTGGCCAAGATGGTGCCGCTGGGCATCTTCGTGCTCACGATGATCATCGCCTTCAAGTACAACATGTTTACGGCCGACTTCTGGGGCACCGTGAGCGGCAACTTCGAGTGGGGCCAGGTGCTCCCGCAGATCCGTAAGGCCATGGTCTCCGTGGTCTGGGTGTTCGTCGGCGTCGAGGGCGCTGTGGTCTACTCCGCCCGTGCGAAGAGCAAGAAGATCGTCGCCAAGGCGACCGTGCTGGCCTTCGCCATCATCACCTCCATCTACCTGCTGTGCACCGTGCTCTCCTTCGCCGTGATGTCCCGTTCGAACATCGCCAAGCTCGACAAGCCCGCGATGGCCGGCGTGATGGAAAGCGTGGTCGGTCCCTGGGGCGCGATCCTCATCAACATCGGCGTGGTGATCTCCGTGCTTGGCGCCTGGTTCGCCTGCACGATGTTCTCCGGCGAGATCCTCTTCCAGGCCGCCGAGGGCCAGATCTTCCCGAAGATCTTCACCCACACCAACAAGCACGGCGCCCCGTCCTACGCGCTGCTGCTGAGCGATGGCCTCGTGCAGTTCTTCCTGCTCTCGCTGCTCTTCAGCAAGAGCGCCTACAACCTGATGGCCCTTCTGGCCTCCAGCACCATGCTGGTGCCGTACTTCTTCGTCTCGCTCTCCTTCTTCAAGCTGAGCGTGCAGGAGAAGACGAAGAACGTGGGGCACATCATCATGGGCGCGCTGACGACGATCTACATGGGCCTGGTGCTCTACCTGTCGGGCTTCAACTATCTGTTCGTCACCACCTTGCTCTTTACCCCGGGCATCCTCGTCTACATCTGGGCCCGCAAGGAGAACAAGCTGAAGGTGTTCAACAAGCCCGAGGCGGTGGGCGCGATTCTGCTGGCGATCTGCGGCATCCTGTGCGTCGTGTTCATGGCCACCGGCACCATCGACATCACCCAGATGTAGCGATGGCTATGTCTATGGCTCGTTGAGCCTGCAATCCAATTCGTTTCGCCCCCGCCGGGTCTCTGGCGGGGGCGAAACGAGTATCTGCGCGGCTTGTTTGGGTATGGCGCGTGTGGGCGCGCCGGCGCGTGGGTAGGCCTGTTTAATATAATGAATAATGACAACCGATAATGAAGGAAGAAAAAGGTATGGCTAAGAAGTTTGTGGTCGATGATTCGTTCTGGAAGATCTTCCCGGAGGTGAGGATCGCGGTGATCGAGGCGAAGGGGATCGACAACACTGATTACTCCAACATGCCCGACGACCTACTCAAGAAGGCAAACGCCGAGGCGGTCAAGTGGGTGCCCGACGACCCGATCAGCGCCAACAAGATCGTCGCCGACTGGCGCGAGGCCTACCGTAAGTTCAAGACCAAGAAGGGCGCGCGCTGCGCCGTCGAGGCGCTGCTCAAGCGAGCCAAGCAGGGCAAGGGCGTCTCCAAGATCAACCCGGTGGTCGACATGTACAACTCCGTGACGTTGCGCTGGGCGTTCCCCATCGGCGGCGAGGACCTCGACAACATCGAGGGCGACGTGCGCCTGACCGTGGCCAAGGGCGGGGAGAAGTTCTGGCCCATCTCCGACGAGGACGGCGATCCGCAGGAGGCGCTGCCCGGCGAGGTCATCTACGCCGACGATCACTCCGTGCTCAGCCGCTGCCTTTCTTGGAGGGACAGCGCCCGCGCCGAGGCCCGCGAGACCAGCCACAACATCCTCTTCTACATGGAGAACATCACCCCCGAGCGCGCCGACGATCATGAGAAGGCCACCCAGGAGCTTCTGGGCAAGTTGCACGACTACTTCGGTGTCGACGCCACCTCGTGGGTCGTCTCACGCGACAATCCGACGATCGAGCTGCTCTAGCCCAGTCGTTGAGGCTGTAGGCTCGGGCGTCGGCCCAAGATTGCGGCAATCCTTTTTCGGTGACGGTGCATATTTGCACGAAAGGGGAGTCCGAATAGTGGGCAGCCTGGGTTGGCCGGGCCCGGCACTGTAGAATCAAGGACCAGGACGCTTGTCCCGGTCCTTTTTTATGATGTACACAATCGACATCGTAAGCAGACGATTAAGGAAACAAGATGATGGCAGAGAGCTTGACTGTATACCGCATCGCACGTCCGTCTGCCGCAAGAGAGTCCTCACGACGACGTCGTCGCTCACGACGAGTCCGTTGATTTGATGTTCCTTCATTGATTCCACGTTCCAAAGCGCAAGGCCGGGCTTTGCTGTGCCTCGTAAGGGTTGGCGCAAGGTTGTGCCTTTGCGGATGGAATCGGTCATAGGAATTTCGCATTCTCGATTCGCGCACTCAAATCCATCCCTTGAAGCCATGACATTCCATTGGCTTTCAGTCGTCGGAATCACCGCATATAACGATTGACAATTTGACCGACAACAAGGTTGGCGGCGCAGCGCACCCAAACGATTTTCACCATAACAATAAAAGACGAACCAAATAATCAATCCAAGAGAGGATTATCATGGCAGACAACAAACCCATCGTTCTGGCGTATTCTGGAGGACTCGACACCTCCGTGGCCATCTCGTACCTGAAAGAGCAGACCGGCAAGGACGTCGTCGCCGTCTCCCTCGACGTCGGACAGGGCGGCGAGAGCCTCGAGACCGTCAAGCAGCGTGCTCTGGCGTGCGGGGCGATGGAGGCCTATGTGGTCGACGCGCGCGAGGAGTTCGCCAGCCAATACTGCATGCTCGCCCTCAAGGCCAACGCCAAGTACGAGGGGGTCTACCCGCTGGTCTCCGCCATCTCGCGTCCGCTCATCACCAAGCACTTGGTGCGCGCCGCCCACCAGTTCGATGCCGACACCATCGCCCACGGCTGCACGGGCAAGGGCAACGACCAGGTGCGTTTCGAGGTCTCCGTGGCCTCCATCGACCCGACGCTCAAAGCCATCAGCCCTATCCGCGACCTCTCACTGACCCGCGACATCGAGATCCAGTTCGCCAAGGACCACAAGCTGCCCATCACCCAGACCGAAAAGAGCCCCTTCTCCATCGACCAGAACGTGTGGGGCCGCGCCATCGAGACCGGATTCCTCGAGGATCCGTGGAACGGGCCGACCAAGGACTGCTATACCTACACCGACGACCCGGCCTTCCCGCCCGTGGAGGACGAGGTGACCATCGAGTTCAAGCAGGGCGTTCCCGTCAAGATTGACGGACGCGACGTCACGCCGCTGCAGGCCATCGAGGAGATGAACCGCCGCGCCGGAGCCCAGGGCATCGGGCGTATCGACCTGATCGAGGACCGCCTGGTGGGCATCAAGTCCCGTGAGCTCTACGAGGCGCCGGGCGCCGTGGCGCTCATCACCGCCCACGAGGAGCTCGAGAACTGCTGTCTCGAACGCGAGCAGCACCGCATCAAGCGCGACATCGACAAGCGCTGGGGCGAGCTGGTCTACGACGCGCAATGGTTCTCGCCCGCGGTCCGCTCGCTGGACGCCTTCATCGAGGAGACCCAGCGCTACGTCTCCGGAGAGATTCGCATGGTCATGCACGGGGGGAGCGCCGTGGTCACGGGGCGTCGCAGCGACACCTCACTCTACGACTACAAGCTCGCCACCTACGATTCGGGCGACACCTTCGACCAGAACGCCTCCAACGGATTCATCGAGATCTACGGCATGCCCGACAAGGTGGCCGCCGCCCGTGACGTCAAGTTTGGCAACGGAATAGAGGTGCCAGACAACTCTGTGGAGTGATTCAATTATTCCCTTAGTAAGATTTGATAGCTGACAACACTGTTTAGCAATCCTTATCCATGAGGTCTCTTGATGTGGGGAGGGGTTGGAATATACGATGTTCGACACGCTCCGGGCCGCTCGGCCAAGTCATACGGTCGAACATCGTATATTCCAACCCCTCTTTGACTTATGAAATCTTCTAGATTAATCAGGTGAAGAATTGTAATTTATAAGGGTGTATGGCAATAGTTGATTGAGGTCTGGAGATATGCGTTGTTACGGCATAAGACATGGCCGAGCGGCCAAGGAGCGTCCGGAACAACGCATATCTCCGGACCTCCGCACAGTTAGAATATGTATATAGTCATGGAAATGATACGAGAAGGGGATTCGATGACGCAGGGCGAAAAAGGCAATGAGGGGGAGCATCTGGCGCTTTGGGGTGGACGCTTCAAGGCCGGGCCCTCGCCGGAGTTGGCTCGACTCTCGAAATCGACGCAGTTCGACTGGCGGCTGGCGGACGACGACATCGCCGGTTCGCGAGCGCACGCACGGGCGTTGGGGCGCGCCGGGCTGCTGAGTGCCGACGAGCTCAAGCGTATGGAGGAGGCGCTCAACCAGTTGCAACGGATGGTGGATTCGGGGGAGTTCACGCCCGTCGCTGGTGACGAGGACGAGGCCACCGCCTTGGAGCGCGGGCTGCTCGAGATCGCGGGGGACGAGCTCGGCGGCAAGCTTCGTGCTGGGCGCTCGCGCAACGACCAGATCGCCACGCTGATTCGCATGTGGCTGCGGCGCAACGCGCGCTATGTGGCGAGGCTGGTGCTGGGTGTCGTCAACGCGCTCATTGGGCAGGCCGAGAAGGCCGGAGAAGCGGTGATGCCGGGGCGCACGCATATGCAGCACGCCCAGCCGATTCTGCTGGCCCACCAGCTCATGGCGCATGTCTGGCCGCTGCTGCGTGATGTGGAACGGCTCGCCGACTGGGACAAGCGCATGGACGAGAGCCCGTATGGCGCGGGGGCGCTCGCGGGCAGCACGCTTGGCCTTGATCCGGAGGCGGTGGCCCATGAGCTGGGCTTCTCGCGCGTCAACTCGAACTCCATCGACGGGACGGCCAGCCGTGACGGTGTGGCCGAGTTCTCGTTCATCGCCGCGATGATCGGGGTGAACTTGAGCCGTTTGGCCGAGGAGATCGTCATCTGGAACACGCAGGAGTTCGCCTTCGTGCGCCTCGACGACGCCTATTCCACCGGCTCGTCGATCATGCCGCAGAAGAAGAACCCCGACATCGCCGAGCTCACCCGTGGCAAGGCCGGCCGGCTCATCGGCGACATGACTGGGTTCATGGCTACGCTCAAGGGGCTGCCGACCGCCTACGCGCGCGACCTGCAGGAAGACAAGGAGGCCGTCTTCGACCAGGTCGACACGCTTGAGGTCGTGCTGCCGGCGTTCGCGGGCATGGTGCGCACCATGGTCTTCGACAAGGACCGTCTCAAGGCGCAGGCGCCCACCGGGTTCGCCCTGGCTACCGACATCGCCGAATGGTTGGTCAAGCAAGGGGTGCCGTTCCGTCACGCCCACGAGCTTTCAGGAGCTTGCGTAAAACTGGCCGAGGGGCGCGGCGTGGAGCTCTGGGACTTGGCCGACGACGATTTCGTCACGATTTTCAAAGGGTTCGTCTCACCTGAGCTCGCTCCCCAGGTGCGCAAGGTGCTCTCCGTGGAGGGTTCGGTTGACCAGCGCAACGAGAAAGGCGGCACCGCTCCCGAGCGGGTGCGTGAGCAGATCGCCAAAGCTAAGCGGATCGCCGCGAAGGCCCGGCTGTTCGCCGATTCCAGCAGCGATGGCCCGGCATACGTCGCTTCGGGGTCGCTCAAGTGAGTGGATGGTGATCCGTGACCGGCGTCGTGTCGGTGTGGTGAATGAGGTCACGTTCCGTTTTGCGCGGGGCGTGGCCTTTCCTTTCTGTTTGGGTCTTGCTTTGCCGTTTGTAATGGCCGCTTCGGTTGTTTGTTTCGGTTGTTTTTAAAGAGGATACGTTCACGTTGGTCTGTGTGTGACGGCACATCACTGGTTTGGATAATTAGAGATGAGAACATGAGAATAAGGTATGCGATAACTAGGCAATGACATGCGATTTGTGACGATTAGGGAATGCCGGTGACATCCATTCCCAACTGTGGAGGCGACGAAACCTATAATAGGGTACGAATTTGTGCAATTACGAAAGGTGTGGAATCGCTATGACGTTGGGGATCGGGACTCCTGTGGCGACACTCGAGGCTTTGTGGGCGAAGCATACGGTGCATCTGGCCGAGGCGCCCGGGGGAGAGCCGTCCGGCGTCAAGCGGTTCGAGGGCTCCGATGGCGAGGCTGGCGAGCCCCTCACCATGTGCGCCGTGGGCGACTCCATGGTCGCGGGTTGCGGCACGGACGATCAGAGCGAGGGGCTCGTTCCCGACATCGCGGCCGGTCTTGCCGAGCGGCTGCATCGCGATATCGCCTGGCAGGCGCATGGCAAGCTCGGGGCCACGATGCGCCGTGTGCGTTATCGTCTGCTTCCCGAAGTGCTCAAGGAAGGCAAGAAATTCGACATCCTCGTCATCTGCGCGGGCTCCAACGACATCATGGCCAACCGCACGCTCGACGAATGGCGGGCCGATCTCGGGGCCGTGCTCGACGAGGCCAAACCGCTGGGCGAGCATATCTTCGTGCTGAGCCCCGGGCAGATGCAGCACGAGCTCTCGCTGGGGCATGCGCTGCGACGCGCGCTCGAGCATGAGATGGACGAGCAGGCGGCCGTGAGCGAGGAGGTCTGCAAGCAGCATGGCGTGGCGTACGTCAACATGATCCATGAGGACGTGCACGCCGACGCGCCCGACTTCTTCTCGCCCGACCATTTCCATCCCAGCGCCGCGGGCTACCGCTACATGTCTTCCGGCGTCGCCGACAAGTTCTGCAGCCTGATGCGCGGGCGCGATTACGACGAGTGAAGGAATAGCTACATCATTATCTGCTCATCCATGTTTGGCCATGACGGGCGGATGGAATCTTCCAGTCCGTCACCGAACTGGAATAATCCGTGTGCTTATCGCCGTTTAGCGTATGGAATCATCCAGTCCGTCACCGAACTGGAATAATCCGTGTGCTTATCGCCGTTTAGCGTATGGAATTGTCCAGTTCGATTGGGACTGGAACTATTGGTGCTCTTGGGTCTGAGCAGCGGATGGAATCATCCAGTTGGCGGTGCGGGAAGTGTTGCCGTATTGTGATACAAGCGAAGAGGTAGTCTGGTGATTACCTGCGGCTGCGGGATGGCGTGGTGTCGCCGTCTCCTGCGAAAATAGGTAGGTTCGAGAGCGTTCTGCTCTCATGGCTTCTGACAAACGAATAGGGGAATACGGTTATGGCTCACGTCACCAACTTCAAGGAAGCGGGATTCGACTCCCTCTTCGATGAATTGACTTGGCGCGGGCTGATTTCCCAGTCCACGGACCGGGATCAGCTCGCTGAGGCGTTGAATGGCGGGCCGATCACCTACTATTGCGGGTTTGACCCGACGGCGGCTTCGTTGCATATTGGCAACTTGGTGCAGTTGATCAACATGCGGCACCTGCAGGAGGCCGGGCATCATCCCATCGCGCTGGTCGGCGGGGCCACCGGTCTTATCGGCGACCCGCGCCAGAGCGGTGAGCGCACGTTGAATCCGAAGGACGTCGTCGCCAGCTGGGCCAAGCGCCTGCAGAAGCAGATCGGCGGCATCCTGCGCAGCGATGGCGACAATCCGGTGCGTTTCGTCTCCAACTACGATTGGACCGCGCAGATGTCGGTCATCGACTTTTTGCGTGACGTCGGCAAGAACTTCCGCATGGGCACCATGCTCGCCAAAGACACCGTGGCGCGCAGGCTCAAATCCGATGAGGGCATCTCCTTCACCGAATTCAGCTACCAGGTGCTGCAGGGCAACGATTTCCTGCACCTCTACGACGAATACGGCTGCACGCTCGAGCTCGGCGGCTCCGACCAGTGGGGCAACCTGACCAGTGGCCTCGACCTCATCCGCAAGGTGCATGGCGAGTCCGTCAACGTGTTCACCAGCCCCATCATCACCGACGCGCAGGGCAAGAAGTTCGGCAAGTCCGAGGGCAACGCCGTCTGGCTCGACCCGACGATGCTGAGCCCCTACAAGTTCTACCAGTTCTGGTTCAACCAGCCCGACGGCGAGATGGTGAAGCTTTTGAAGGCGTTCACCTTCCTGCCCAAGGACGAGATCGAACGGCTCGGCCACGAGGTCGAAGTCAATCCCGGCGCGCGTGAGGCGCAGAAGACGCTGGCCTGGGAGGTCACCAGCTTTGTGCACGGCGAGGAGGCGACCCGTCAGGCGCTCGACGCGGCGGCTGCGCTCTTCGGGCGTGGCGGGGACATCACGGCCATCTCGATGGAGGTCCTGGAGCCGTCCATCGAAGGCCTGAAAGTCGAGAACGAGGAAGGTGGCAGGGAATTCGCCAAGGTCGTCGTCGGTGAGCGCGTGGCGCAGGCCGGCGTGGCGGCGGGGCTGTTCAAGTCCGTCTCCGAGGCGCGCAAGACCATCAAATCCGGCGGCGTCTACGTCAACAATAAGCGTGTGGAGACCCCGGACCAGGAGCTTTCCGGCTCGGACTTTTTGCACGGCAAGTTCGTGCTGATCCGCCGCGGCAAGAAGGCGATTGGCGCGGTGGAGCTCGGCTGAGCCCGGCCTTTCGGCCCGTCCATCGGCCGCGTGTTTCGGGGCCCGCGGCTGATACCATTCAATCCCCGTTCATTCTCAACGAGATTTCATTCATCTCCCTGGCCCATGACCTATCACAGGCCTGCGAGCCAGGGACAGTCAAACAAAAGGTATAAGGCATTATGGCGCAAGAACAGCACGGCAACCGTGGCGGCAACTCCTACGGTCACGGATCCTCACATTCAGGCGGTTATCGCGGGCATGGCGGCGGCTCGTACGGCGGCCATCGCGGCGGGTTCCACAAGGGTGGCGGCCACGGCGGCTACCGGGGCAACGACCACCGCGACGGCGGGCACCGCGATTTCCATCGTGACGGCGAGCGTGGCGGCTACCGTCACGACGGAGAGCGCAGGGACTTCCACGGCCACCGCGACTTCCACAAGGATGGCGAGCGCGGGGGTTACCGAGGCAACGGCGGCGGGCGTGACTTCCACCGCGACGACAGGCGTGGCGGCTACCGTCACGACGACCGCAGGGATTTCCACCGTGATGGGGATCGTCGTGATTTCCATAAGGATGGCGAGCGTGGCGGATACCGCCATGACAACGACCGCCGCGATTTCCACAGGGACGGTGGCCAGGGCGGTTACCGTGGCAACGGCGGCGGACGCGGTGGATACCGTGGCCGTGACGACCGTCGTGATTTCCATCGTGATGGCGAGCGTGGCGGCTATCGCAGCAATGGCGACGATCGCAGGGACTTCCACCGTGACGACAGGCGCGGTGGGCGCGACGGCTACCGTTCCGGCGGCTACCAGGGGCGTCGCGACGACCGCAGGGGCGGCGGCTACCGTGGCCGTGACGACCGTCGTGATGGTGGCCGCAGGGATTTCCGCAGGGATGACCGCCGTGACTTCAAACGCGACGACAGGCGTTCGGATCGCCGTGATTTCCATCGCGATGATCGCCGTGACGACCGCCGTGGCGGCTTCTACGACAACGGGCGCCGCGCCTATATGGAGAACGGCCCGCGCCGCAACTCCGACGGTACCATGTCGTTCCCCTCGCAGAACCCGTACACCGACCGTCGTCCGGGCGAGCCGCGCATGCCCAAGGGCATGGAGTGGTCCATGCTCTCCAAGGACGAGAAGGAGCGCCTGAGGGGGCTCTCCAAGGAGCATGCCGAGAACATCGGCCTGCACATCCTCGCCGCCTACGCGCTTGAGGAAAGCGATCCGAAGGCCGCGCTCGACCATGCGAAGTGGGTGGCCCGCCAGGCCTCCCGCATCGATTTCGCGCGCGAGACCCTCGCGTTCATCGCCTACCGCCAGGGCGACTACAAGACCGCCCTGCGCGAGTTCCGCACCGCCCAGCGCATGAACGGCTACGACGATTACACGCCGTTCATCGCCGACTGCGAGCGTGGCCTCGGCAATCCCAAGAAGGCCGTCGAGATCGCGCTGTCCGACGAGGCCAAGGAGCTCAATGGCGAGGCGAAGGCCGAGCTGTTCCTGGTCTACGCGGGCGCGCTGGGCGACTTGGGCCTGTGGGACAAGGCCATCGAGGTGGTCCACAAGCTCGGCACCTCCAAGGGTCTGCCTGGCGCCTACCGCATGCGCGCGCTGCAGGCCGAGCAATACTTCCTCGAGGAGGCCGGACGCGGCGACGAGGCGGCCGACCTTGACCCCGTTCTGGAGAAGCTCGAGCAGCGTTACGCCGATGTGGACGAGGACGATGAGGACGCCGAGGAGGTCGTGATCGACTATGACCTCGAGCGCCTGCCTGACGACATGATGGAGGAGCTCGGCATCACCGAGGACGACTCCCAGTACGCTCCCGAGGAGCCGGAGGACGAGTACGACGACGAGTATCGCGACGATGACTATCGTGGCGACGACTCCGAGCAGGATGACGATTCCGATCGTGGCGACGATGGCGAGGACCACGAGTCCGATCAGGCGGCCGAGGCGGCCACCGAGGCCAAGGTCGAGCAGGCCGTGGCTCAGGTGGCGGGCGACGAGCTCGACACCGACGCCGTTGAGGATGACCAGTCGGCCACCGCGCTTGACCCGGAGACCGCCGAGGCCGAGGAGAGCGCGGCCGGCACGGTCGCCGAGGACCCGGAAGGCTTCGAGGTCGCCTCGGACCCCGCCGAAAAGGCGCAGGAGGCCGAAGGCCAGGCCGAGCGATCCGCCGACGCCGATGAGACCGTTCTGCCCGCCGTGGAGACCGACGAGGGTGTGGATAGCCCCGCCGATCCCATCGCCCACCAGGACCGCGTCGACGCCAAGGACGAGGCCGGCGACGAGGAGTAATTCTCGCAATAATCCTCATTAGAAAAGGAGTCGCGAATGCTTAAGGGAACCCGACAGCCGCTGAGCCAGGCCTACGGACTGGCGTTGCTGGATCTCGATGGTGTGGTCTACCGGGGCAAACTGCCGGTGGCGCACGCCGCCCAGAGCATCCGCGACGCCGAAAGCGCGGGCATGGTGGTGGAATACACCACCAACAACTCCTCGCGCGACCAGGCCACCGTGGCCGACCAGCTCAAAGGTTTCGACCTCGATGTCGAGCCACACCAGATCATCACCTCGTCCATCGTCGCCGCCCGCATGGTCGCCCACGCCTTCCCCCAAGGCTCGAAGGTCATCATGTCGGGAGCGCCGCACCTGCGCGAGGAGATCGAGCGGCAGGGGCTCACGCTGGTCGACCACGTCGAGAACGGGCCGGTGGCCGCCATCCAGGGATGGTGCCCGACCATGACTTGGAACGCGTTGGCGAACATCGCCTTCGCCGTGGAGCATGGCGCCGAATACTACGTCACCAACCGCGACCTGACCATTCCCCGCGAGCTTGGCATCGCGCCGGGCAGTGGATCGATGGTCGAGGCGGTCATCACCGCCACGGGTGTCCAGCCGGTCGGATCGGCTGGCAAGCCCGAATCCGCGATGTACGACGAGGCGCGTGCGCTTGCGGCCGAGGACGGCGAGCAGATGGTCGCCAAGGAACGTTGCCTCGCCATCGGCGACCGTCTGGACACCGATGTGGAGGCGGGCAATAGGGGAGGCTACGACTCGCTGGTCGTGCTGACCGGCGTGGCCACACCCCATCAGATCATCCTCGCGCCACGGCATCAGCGGCCGACGTTCGTGGCGGTCGATTTGCGCGACCTCGCCTCGCCGATGCCTGAACCGCAACAGGTCTCGGAGAACGAGTGGACTTGCGGCGACGCCACCGCGCGGCTTGACGGCAAGGCCCTTACGGTCAGCGACGCCACGGATATCAACGCGCTGCGGGCCGCGTGCCAGCTGATGTGGTCGCTCGCCGACGGTGACGCCGATTTCGACG
This sequence comes from Bifidobacterium sp. ESL0790, assembly GCF_029395435.1. Lineage (NCBI taxonomy): Bacteria > Bacillati > Actinomycetota > Actinomycetes > Bifidobacteriales > Bifidobacteriaceae > Bifidobacterium > Bifidobacterium sp. ESL0790. Next base: position 1,292,847 of record NZ_CP113915.1, on the reverse strand, counting down.
TCTCCGCAATCACACTTCCCGAATTCAAGCTGGGGCGCTGAGATGTCCGACAATGAAACCACATCCACCGATGCCATGAACGAGCCACAGGCGACCCCGGTCGAAAAGCTTTGCGAACGCTACCCGGAACTGGAGCATCTCGACGAGCAGGACGACGAGGAGAGGATCGAGTCCTTCCGTTCCGTCCTTTCCGGCCTGAAGCGTGAGCTGAACGAGGAGTGAACGCCGAAGAACAACCGACGGAGCGGCTTGACACCCTCATCGCGGATCAGGGCCTCGCGCACAGCCGTTCCCAGGCCCAGCGCCTCATTCGCGACGGACATGTGCTGGTCGACGGCGAAATCATGCGCAAGCCGTCCACCCACGTCGATATCTCAGCCAATCTGCGCGTCGACAAAGGCGACGACTATGTCTCGCGCGGCGCCTACAAGCTCAAGGGCGCGTTCGAATGTTTCGCGGCCGATGGTCTCAACGGCCCGCAAGGCAAGCAATGCCTCGACATCGGCGCGTCGACCGGCGGGTTCTGCGACGTGCTGCTGCGTGGGGGAGCCAGCCAGGTGATCGCCCTCGACGTGGGGCATGGCCAGCTCGACCCCCGTATCGCCGACGACCCGCGCATCATCGAGATGAGCGGCGTCAACATCCGCGACGTCGCCGTCGACGACCTGCCGTTCAGGCCCCAGCTGGTCGTCTCCGACGTGTCCTTCATCTCGTTGACCTTCGTCATCCCCGTCATCGCCCGTGTGGCGGCGCCGAAGGCCGATGTGGTGCTGCTGGTCAAACCGCAGTTCGAGGTCGGCCGTGGCCACCTGGGCAAGAACGGCATCGTCGAAGACGACAACGAGCGTCAGGAGGCCTTGCGACGTGTGGTCTCGTGCGCGGCGGACAACGGATTCGACGTGCGGCGCACCGACGTCTCACCCATCGCCGGAACCCACGGCAACATCGAATACCTGCTTTACGCCACCTTGCGCTGAGCCTCGACATCCCGCTCGCCCTCATCGTCGCGGACGCGCCGCATCATGATGACGTTCGAGGAGCGGTCGTAGTTCAGATCGTTGCCATAGATCACCTCCTTGGCACTTGTGTGGGCATTGAGCTGCACGTTCTCGGCCGTTATCTTGCCGCAATCGCAGTTCCAGAGCCGCACGCTATGCGCCTCCGCGCTGTGTATCTCGCTTTTGCCGATATAGTCGCGCATGCCAAAACGCTCGAACATGGCGCTTCGTATCGGTTTGACCACGATATGGTGGGCGCGCAGCAGGGGAGACTCGCCACGGCCGACGAGCTTGAGACCCTCCCGCGCGGCGATGCTCGAGGCGTGCGCGTACCCGACGATGCGCAGCGCGCCCCGGCAGCGCAGGCCGCCATTCACGTTCATCTCGCCGATGAACCGCATCGTCTCGCACCGAAGCCCGCCCGCCACATGGCAGCGCCCGTGGCCCTGGATATCTTCGACATCCACGTCGCCTGAGCAGGTGAGCATCCCCGAGTCGAAGACCACGGCGCCTCCCACGCATTCCGCCGTGTCGACCACCCCATGGATGACCAGTGTGCGGAACCTGACGCCGGGCTCGAGCGTGGAGGTGCCATGCGCGATGATGACGTCGTAATGGCCGGCCTTGATGACGCCGCCGAACGTGTTCAGGTTCATGATTCCTCCTCTCAAAATCGGCCACGGGCCGTGTGTGGTTCCAGTCATACAAGCAATCGGGATCAGAGCCAAGGCCTTGTGGACGTATCTTGTGGATGCATCTTGTGGACGTGGTGGGGGATTGCCGGGAATCCTAGCGATCGCGCCGCGGAAGGGCCGCTTTTGCCCACCAGTGAACATGGTTGCGGGCATGGCTTTGTGACGGTGTTCGGATAGGATTGTGGGTGTTTGGCATAAACGAAAGGCGCGTCATGGCGAAAAGAAGGCATGCGGTGGTGGTGACCCACACCCGGTTGCGCGAAACCAGCCTCGTGGTGCGCGAGGCGGTCGAGCAGCTGCGTCATGTCGGCTTCGAGATCACCATGATCGACGAGCTCAAACCGCCGAAATTCGGCGAGCCCGCGCCCCACGTCGACGACGACACCGAGATCGTCGTGGTGCTCGGTGGCGACGGCACGATTCTTGGCGCCGCGGAACTGGTGCACGGCACCGGAGTGCCCATCCTCGGTGTGAACCTGGGGCACGTCGGCTTCCTCGCCGAGTTCGAGAGCTTCCAGCTGAGCGAGGCCATCAGGCGCGTGGCCGACCATGATTACTCCATCGACGAGCGCATGCTCGCCAGCGTCTCCGTGCTCTCGCCTCGCGGCGAGGTGGTCGCCTCCGACTGGGCGCTGAACGATATCGCCATCCAGCAGGACGACCGCGACCATATGATCGAGCTTTCCGTGGGCGTGGACGGGGTGGAGACCAGCTCGTTCGGCTGCGACGGCGTGGTCGTCTCCACACCCACGGGATCCACCGCCTACGCGTTCTCCGCCGGCGGACCCATCATCTGGCCCAACGTCAAGGCCCTGCAGCTCATCCCGCTGGCCGCCCACGCGCTGTTCACCCGCCCGCTCGTCATCGGCGACGGCTCCACCTTTTCGGTGGACATCCTGCCCGACTCCATCACCGACGGCAGCATCTGCTGCGACGGCAGGCGCAAGATGACCGTGTCGCGGGGCTCGCGCATCACCGTGCATTTCTCGTCGTTGACCCTGCGCCTGGCGAGTCTTTCGGGCGTGCCGTTCACCAGCAGGCTGGTCAAGAAATTCAACCTGCCCAGCGTCAGCCTGCGCGAGCGGGCGCGTCGCGAGGAACGCCAGCGCGAGCAGGTTATCGCCAAGGGCGAGGACAAGGAATCGTTGGCGCAACGGCCGCCGAGGTACGCCGGGGACGACGGATACTTGGAATATCTGCGCAGGACCGGTGACGGCGAAGCTGGTGGTGGTGACGGCGGTGGCCGTAGCGGTGGTGACGGTGACAGTCGTGATGGCCGTGATAAGCAAGACGGTAATGATGACAACGTGAAAGGCCATGCCAAAGGTGGCGACGCGAGCCGCGATGGAGGTGGAGACTGATGTTGGAGGAGCTTGAGGTCCGCAATCTGGGGCCGATTCGCGCCGCGATGCTGCGGCCCGGCAAGGGGATGACCGCCATAACCGGCGAGACCGGCGCGGGCAAGTCCATGCTCCTGAGCGCGGTGCGCATGATTTCCGGCGAATCCGCCAAGGTGGCACGCATCGCGCCCAAGGCGGAGAAGGCCTGGGCGCAGGGCGTGTTCGACGTCGACCCGAACGGTGTGGCGGCTGAACTGGTGAGGGATTCTGGCGTGCTCGCCGACGATGACGAAGGCGACCCCGACCCTGACGAGGCCGGGCATATCGAGCTTTTTTTGACAAGGACGGTGCCGGCTTCCGGGCGCTCGCGTGCGGTTTTATGCGGTCATAGCGTGCCCCGCTCGGTGCTGGGCAATGTGGCGCGTGAGCTGGTGACGATCCACGGGCAGGCCGACCAGCTGCGTATCGCCTCGACGGCGCGCCAGCGGGAGTTCCTCGACATGGTCGCCGACGACGACAAGGAGCTCGCGGATTATCGGGCCGCCTGGGCCGCGTTGCAAGAGATCGACGAGCATCTGTCCAAACTGAGCGGGCAGGAGGCTTCGGCGCGGCAGCGCGCGGATTACCTGCGTGACTCAATCAAGCAGATCAACGCCGTCGACCCCAAACCGGGAGAAGAACAGGAGCTCAAGGAGAAGCGCTCGCGCATCGAGCATTCCACCGAGATCGCCAAGGGTGTGGGCTCCGCCCTTTCCGCGCTCGACGCCTCGCAGGTCGACGCCGATTCGGATTCGACCGGGGCCTCGGACGCCATCACCCACGCCATCCAGGCGTTGCGCACCATCCACGCGGGGGAGGCGTTCGGCGAGGTTGCCGACCGTTTGGAATCGCTCAACGCCGACCTTTCGGATATCGTCTTCTCCTTGTCCAACGAGGTCGACGAGGACGTGAGCGACGAGGGCCTCGACGCCATCAACTCGCGCATCCACGAGCTTGACGAGCTGACGCGGCGTTGGGGGCCTGAGCTGGAGGACGTCATTGCTTGGCGAGACAAGGCCGTTTTCGAAGTCGAGGATCTGGACGCCTCGCCGGAGAAGGTGGACGAGCTGCGCAAGGAACGCCAGGCCGCGTTCAACAAGGCATTGAAAGCCGCGCGGGCGCTGGATGTCAAACGCAAGACCGCCGCTTCTGATCTGGCCGAAACCGTCACTCGTGAACTCAAGTCGCTGGCGATGGCTGGAGCGAAGCTCGAGATTTTGGTCAAGCCGCGGGATGGTGCTGGTACTGGCACAGCTTCTGCTACTTCTGCTTCCGACACTGATGTCCGTCGTTCGGCCACTTGGCCTTTGGACGCC